>UQHJ01000040.1 GCA_900540885.1 uncultured Prevotella sp. | reverse complement strand
GAGGGAGCGTGAAAGCGCTCCCTCAGTGTTTTGAAAAATGAAACATGAAACTAAAAATGAAACATTAAAGTCGTATGTTTCATTTTCCGAAATGGCTGATATTCAATTACTTTATAACAAAAAATGAAACATGAAAGATAAATCAGAAGTTCTGAAAATGTATGGATATTATGTGAGATAAATTGCAGTTAAAAAGTTGCGAGTCTCTGATGGAATTTTGTAATTTTGCTCATGGCTTTGAGTTTTGAGTATTGTTTTTTTATCACATCTAAGTTGCTCATTTTCCATGATATACGGAAATCAAAGCTTTTTTTATGCGATAAACTCAGCCTCAAACTCTAAATCCGAAATTTGAGTTATTTATGGTCTATCAAAGTAAAGTCTCTCTTCTGGCTTATCTACAAGCGATAAGTTAGAAGAGAGACTTATATTTTTAGTTTATCAAAGTGTATCAATTAATTTGATATTCAATGCTATTATCGTTGAGGTAGTTGATGAGTTCGCTACCAACTGATACGCGATAGTCGTTGCATTGTAGCATTACTTGCGATTGCTTCTTACCATCAATCACGTTGAAGAAAATGTCGGTAGGGCCTTCATTCTGTTTTATGAGTGATGATAGTTCGTTTGCCGTCTTTCGGTTGAGCAGGTTGGTTTGAAGCGTGATAGTTATAGACTTTATCTTTTGGTCTTTCACGTCGGTTAAGAACTCAACTCGGCCTATTTTAAGCTCATAGGTGTTTTGCTTCCATTGTCTTTCTTCCACTCTTGCTGTGACAAAGAGTGAATTGCCGATTTGGAAGTATCCGCTGAAGTTTGCCCAATCGTCACCAAAAAGTGCCAATTCGCCAGCACCGCTATAGTCCTCCATTTTTACTATGCCATAGGGTTTGCCCGTCTTGGTCTGCCCTATGCGAAGGTCTGTTACAATGCCTCCTATCATGACATCTTGATTGGCAAATGGGGTGATGTCTTCCAACTGGTCCATGTGCATGTTGCACACTTTCTCAATGATGATGCGGTATGAGTCGAGCGGGTGACCTGAAATATAGATACCTATAAGGTCTCGCTCCTTATTGAGTCGTTCGAGGTCGCTCCAGCGTTCAATGTTTTTGGGCGGTTCTGGTTGGGTGGTCTCGATGGCTTCAGTAGCACCGAAAAGCGAGAATGTATTTTCAGCCTGGTCGGTTTGGTAAAGGTTACCATATCGTACCAGAGCGTCAAGGAAGGTTTCGCCATTGCTACCAGGCGTAACAAATTGCTCGCGTGTAATCGTACCGAAACTATCGAACGCACCTGCTAATGCTAGGCTTTCGATAGATTTTTTGTTACACGTTGAAAGGTTAACGCGCTCAACGAGATCGTATACAGACTTGTAGGGGCCATTCTTCTCGCGTTCGGCAAGTATCTGCTGAACAGCACCCTCGCCCACGCCCTTAATAGCACCCATGCCGAAGCGAATGTCGCCACTATGATTGACGCTAAACTTTAAGTAGCTCTCATTAATGTCGGGACCTAATGTGCTAATGCCCATTGACTTACATTCGTCCATTAGCTTAGCAACGGTCGTGATGTCAGCTAAGCTTCGGCTCATCACACCCGCCATGTATTGCGAGGGGTAGTTTGCTTTGAGGTAGGCCGTCTGATAAGCCACCCATGAGTAGCATGTGGCGTGGCTTTTGTTGAAGGCATACGATGCAAAAGCACGCCAGTCGTTCCAAATCTTTTCGAGTACTTTGGGGTCGTAGCCGTTGGCTTTTCCTCCATCGATAAATTTGGGGTACATGTGGTTCAACTTCTCAATCAGTTTCTTACCCATGGCCTTACGCAGGGCATCACTCTCACCACGTGTAAAGTTAGCAATCTCACGAGAGAGGAGCATCACCTGTTCTTGGTAGACGGTAATACCATACGTGTCTTTAAGGTATTTCTCCATGCAAGGCAGGTCGTAAGTGATAGGTTCGTCGCCATGCTTACGTGCAATAAACGAGGGAATGTATTGCATAGGTCCTGGACGGTAGAGGGCATTCATGGCGATGAGGTCCTCAAAGGTAGAGGGCTGCAATTCACGTAGGTACTTTTGCATACCTGTTGACTCGAATTGGAACGTACCAATCGTTCGCCCATCGCAATAGAGCTGATAGGTGGCGGGGTCCTCAATACTGATCTCGTCGATGTTGAGCTCAATACCTAATGACATGCGTATGTTTTCGAGCGCCTCTTTAATGATAGAGAGTGTTTTAAGCCCCAAAAAGTCCATCTTAATAAGCCCCGTCTCTTCAATAACGCGTCCTTCGTATTGAGTGCAGTGTAACTCCTCGTTCGTCTCTTTATCCTTAGCGGTAGAAACGGGCACCCAGTCAGAGATGTTGTCACGACAGATGATGAATCCACAAGCGTGTACACCTGTGTTGCGCACATTTCCCTCGAGCATTTTAGCGTAGCGAATGGTGTCGCGAAGTAATGGATCGGAACTCGTCTCGGCTTCGCGCAGTTCGGGGATGGCGGCAATGGCGTTGTTGAGGTTCATTTTAGGCACCTTACCATCGGGGCCTTCAGGCAACTTATCGGGTATGAGCTTACATAAGTTGTTAGAAATAGAGAGCGGTAGCTTTTGTACACGTGCCACATCCTTAATAGCCAACTTCGTGGCCATTGTACCATAGGTAATGATGTGTGCAACGTTGTCGGCACCATACTTCTGTGTTACCCAATTTAAGACGCGTCCGCGTCCATCGTCATCGAAGTCGACATCGATATCGGGCAATGAAATACGGTCGGGGTTAAGAAAACGTTCAAACAGGAGGTCGTACTTAATAGGGTCAATTTGGGTGATACCTAAACAGTAGGCTACCGCACTACCTGCAGCCGAACCACGACCAGGGCCAACGCTGACGTCTAACTCTTCGCGGGCTGCGCGGATATAGTCTTGCACAATTAAGAAGTAGCCTGGGAAACCCATTGTCTTCATAATGTGCAATTCAAAGTTGATGCGCTCAGCCGTTTCGTCGTCTAACGGGTCGCCATAGCGCTTTTTAGCTCCTTCGTATGCAAGCTTTGAGAGGTAGTCCGCCTCAAGTTTGATACGATAAAGTTTGTCGTAGCCTCCAAGTTTCTTGATTTTCTTTAGCCCTTCTTCCTCACTCATGACAACTTTGTCGTTCTCATCACGTGTAAATTCATTGAAGAGGTCTTCTTCGGTGTATTTCTTTCGGTATTCCTCTTCCGTGCCAAATGATTCGGGAATGGCAAAGTTAGGCATGATAGGTGCGTGGTCAATAGAGTAAGTCTCAACTTTATCACACACTTCACAAGTGTTGGCTAGTGCCTCAGGTAGGTCGGCAAACACTTCGTTCATTTCGGCACGCGTTTTAAACCATTCTTGTTTGGTATAAAGCATGCGCTTGGGGTCGTCAAGGTCTTTACCCGTTGCTAAACAAATAAGACGGTCGTGAGCTTCGGCGTTCTCTTCGTCTACAAAGTGGCTATCGTTCGTACAAACGCACTTAATATCATACTTTTGGGCGATGCGTAATAATTCTTTGTTTACTTCAACTTGTAGGGAATACGTCTCACGATTGGCACGAACAGAAGGGTCTTTCACTTCATGGCGCATGAGTTCAATGTAGTAGTCGTCGCCAAAAATGCTCTTAAACCATTTAGCTGTCTCTTCAGCCTCTTCAATGCGGCCTTGCAAAATCTTTTGTGGAATTTCACCACCTAAGCAAGCCGAGCATACAATGAGGTCTTCATGAAAGGCCTCTAAATCCTTATGGTCGGTGCGCGGACGCATATAAAATCCGTCAACCCATGCACGCGATACTAATTTTATAAGGTTGTGATAGCCATGCTCATTTTTAGCAAGTACGATTAAGTGCCAACCAGACTGGTCGGTTCGATCTTGTTTTAACGACTTGTCGCCACGTCGAGCAACGTACATCTCACAACCGAAGATGGGCTTGAAGTTGGCAATGGGGCGCTGCTTCTTTAGTGTTGCTTCGCATTCACTAATCAATTGTTCCTTGGTCTTCCCTTCATCGGGGTTTTTCCCCTCTTTATCAAACTTCGGAGCGTAGGTGCCGTCTTGTAAAGAAGCTAATTTGGCCTCTGTGTCTTTAACGATACCTTTGGCTTTACCCGTTACCTTGTTGGTGTAGTTAAAAAATTCTTTAATGCCCATCATGTTGCCATGGTCGGTAATAGCCATGCCGCGCATGCCGTCCTTAATAGCTTTGTCTACTAACTTAGGAATGGCTGCTTGCCCATCAAGAATAGAATATTGAGTATGTACGTGTAAGTGAACGAAGTCTTGCATATCGATTCTGTAAACAGTATAGATTGTTTGGCAAAGCTACAAAAAACGTTTGGTTGTAGAATGTTTTGAGACCTAATTTTGTACACGTGTCAAAAGAAAAGGATAAAAGCCTTGCTAAGTACGTAAAGTTTTTTTACTTTTGCGAGTAAGTGAAGACGACACGTAAATGAGTCGTCGCTAAACGGTATTAAAACAACCATTTATAATAAATCAAAATCATGAGAGTTATCATTGAACCTGATTACGAAAAGTTGTCAAATTGGGCTGCAGAGTACGTTATCAACAAGATTAATGCTGCAAATCCTACAGCAGAGAAACCTTTCGTATTGGGTCTTCCTACCGGTTCTTCTCCTATCGGTATGTATAAAGCCTTAGTTAAGGCTAATAAGGAGGGACGTGTAAGCTTTAAGCACGTGCTTACTTTCAACATGGACGAATATGTAGGCCTTCCTGAGTCTCACCCCGAGAGCTATCACTCATTTATGGCTACTAATTTGTTCAACCATATTGACTGCCCCAAAGAGAACATTCATATTTTGAATGGTAATGCAGAAGATTTGGCAGCAGAGTGTGCTCACTACGAACAGATGATTAAGGACGCTGGCGGTATCGACTTGTTCATTGGCGGTATCGGTCCTGATGGTCACATCGCTTTCAACGAACCAGGTAGCTCTCTTACAAGCCGCACACGTCAAAAGACTTTGACTACTGACACTCGTATTGCTAATTCTCGCTTCTTCGGTGGCGACCCCGAGGGCGTTCCTGCAACAGCACTTACCGTAGGTGTTGGTACTGTAATGTCTGCCAAGGAAGTGTTGATCCTTTGCAATGGTCACAATAAGGCTCGTGCTTTGCAGGCAGCAGTAGAGGGCCCAGTTACTCAGATGTGGACTATCTCTGTACTTCAGATGCACGAACACGGCATTATTGTATGTGACGAGGCGGCTTGCGAAAGCATTACTCATGGCACATATAAGTACTTTAAGGATATTGAAAAGAACAACCTTTAATTATCCAACAAGGTATATTCTCTCTTAAAAATAGAAGGAGCAACATCTCTTTGTTAGTGAGATGTTGCTCCTTTTTCTTGCAATGGACGCGTCATAGATAACGTTTCCGTTATATACGTTTCATTCTGGAAAATAAATAAGGCATTATGCTGAAACTGCATAATGCCTTTTTATATCGCATGGAATTCTATTTGTGTTAGAATCGTAATGCTTTTTCGTGTGATGGTGATGAACGAATTAGTTCTTGAAGAAGTCCTTAACGGCCTCGTTAGGAACCATCTGTTCGTCAAAGATATAAGCACCAGTCTTGGGGCTCTTTACCATCTTGATTACCTTGGTGTATGAACGTCCATCGGTTTTACCTTCTTGGAGCGTAGCGACTGTTTTCTTTGCCATGGTTTACTGTGTGGTTTTATTTGATTTCTTTGTGGATGGTCATTCTGCGAAGAATGGGGTTGTACTTCTTCAACTCCAAACGTTCGGGAGTGTTCTTACGATTCTTCGTAGTGATGTAACGTGAAGTTCCGGGGAGTCCGCTTTCCTTCATTTCAGTGCATTCTAGGATAACCTGAACGCGGTTGCCTTTAGCTTTTTTTCCAGCCATTATATTCTACAGTTTTTAGCCGATTACTTTAATATTTTTCCAATCGCAATATCCCTTGGCTACAGCGTTAGTGAGCGCGGCATCCAAGCCGACCTTGTTGATAAGGCGCAAACCAGCAGCGCTAATGCGCAAGCTAATCCAACAATCCTGTTCAACATAGTAGAACTTCTTAGTAAACAAGTTTACGTCAAACGAGCGCTTAGTGCGACGCTTCGAGTGAGAAACGTTGTTGCCAATCATGGCCTTTTTTCCTGTAATTTGACAAATCTTAGACATTGCTTTCGCTTTGTTTCTTTATTGTTGTAATTAGAGTAGTGGTCTGTTTAGCATTTATTCTCTATGCGTGTAGGGTTTCAGGGGTTTGTTGTTGCGTAATCTTGGGGTGGTTTTCCTTAGATTGACCTACGTTGAATAGACATGCGTCCCACTTTTCGAGTTGCAAAAGTACTAACTTTTTGATTTACAACAAAGTTTTCATTAAGTTTTTTGATTTTGTTGCTTCAAAAATAAGGCTATACATGCATTTTATGTTGTTTTCTGTTGCATGTATAGCCTTATTCTAAAGTATTTTGCGCTTTAAAGAGGGTAGTAAATTCGCGTTTTATTGTGCTGCTTCTTCAGTAGCTTCTTCTGCGTTGCTTTCGTTGCCTTTAATGTAGTCAAGCAACATGTGCATGGCGGTGCTAGTAGCAGAGGCGAGGTTTTTATCACGTCCGTTGTCCTCTTCGATCATGCGAGTTACGATATTGTCAGCGTTTCCAACTGCTATCCATATTGTGCCAACGATAACGCCTGCCTTGCCACCGTCAGGGCCGCCAGGACCAGCGTATCCGCTAATGGCTACTGCATAGTCGGTGTTGAAAAGTTTGTTAGCTCCAATAACCATTTGGCGCACTACTTCTTCGCAAACGGGGGTTTGCTCTTCAATTACTTGTGCGTCAACGTTGAGTAAGTTTTCTTTTACCTCGTCGGCATAGCATACGAGTCCGCCTTTATAATAGTTAGAACTGCCGGGTACAGCTGTAATGACGCTCGCAATTCGGCCTGCGGTGCAGCTCTCTGCTGTAGAAAGCGTTTTGCACTCGCGCCACATGATTTCGTTGATTTCTTTGCTTACGAGTTTGAGGTCTAAATCCATTGTTTGATATGTTGTTATTGTGATGACGTGTGGTGGGGTAGCACCTCTCGCCATTATTACGTTATGTTTAAAGGATAGTTCGAGAATAAGCCGGCTTGTCAATGGGGCAGAAGTCCTTGTCAATGTACTTAAAGTAGCCCGTGATTGCAATCATTGCCGCATTGTCGGTGGTGTAAGAGAAGCGTGGAATGTAGATGTCCCAACCTTTCTTTTCGGCGCGTTGTTTAAAGGCATTGCGCAGTCCCGTGTTAGCTGATACTCCGCCCGAAAGTGCAACGTGCGTGATGCCGGTTTGTTTGACCGCTAAGTCGAGCTTCTTCATCAGAATGTCAACAATTGTCTGCTCAAGCGATGCTGCTAAATCCTCTTTGTGGTGTTCAATGAAGTCAGCGTCATTTTTTAATTGGTCGCGCAAAAAGTAAAGGAAAGAGGTCTTTAAACCAGAAAAGCTGTAGTTCAGCCCTGCGATGTTGGGCTTGGCGAAGCTATATGCTTTAGGATTTCCCTTGCGAGCCAACTTATCAATTATAGGGCCACCAGGATAGCCAAATCCCATTACCTTCGAACATTTGTCCATTGCCTCGCCAGCGGCATCGTCAATGGTCTGTCCTAAAATCTCAAGCTTGTTGTAAGCGTTCACTTTAACAATTTGAGAGTTACCACCGCTCACCAATAAGCACAAGAATGGGTAGGGTGGGGTAGTGTGCTCATCGTCGTGCGTTTGTATGAAATGGGCTAAAATATGTCCTTGCAAATGGTTTGCTTCGATTAGGGGTATGCCTAAGGAAGTGGCTAACCCCTTTGCGAATGATACACCAACGAGGAGTGAACCCATAAGTCCAGGGCCTAAAGTTACGGCAATGGCTGAAAGTTCTTCCTTCTTTACGCCAGCTTGTTTTAGTGCTTGGTCTACAACGGGCACGATATTCTGTTGGTGTGCTCGAGAGGCTAATTCAGGAACAACGCCACCATAAGCTTTGTGTACTGCTTGGCTCGCTGTTACGTTGCTCAGCAGGTAGCCATCGCGTAGTACGGCCGCTGAGGTGTCATCGCAACTTGATTCTATGGCTAAAATTGTTATCATGCAGTTTATTGAAAAGTAATAGAGTTAGTAGGTGAGCACTTCAAGGCCATCTTCCGTCATGAGGAACGTGTGTTCCCATTGCGCCGAAGGAAGTTCGTCTTCAGTTACAACCGTCCAACCATCTTCTTCGTCGATGAATACGTGCCAATCGCCCATGTTAATCATTGGTTCGATGGTAAACACCATGCCAGGAACGAGTAACATGCCATGTCGGTGAGTGTTGTAATGGTCAACTTCTGGTTCTTCGTGAAATTCAAGTCCAACACCATGTCCGCATAAGTCGCGTACAACGCTGAAACCATTCTTCTTGGCATGCTTTTCTATTGCCTTGCCTATATCGCCTACAAAGCCCCATGGTTTGGCTGCTTCGGCACCAATCTCAAGACATTCTTTCGTTACTCGGACGAGTTTCTCCTTCTCAGGCGAAGTCTTGCCTATAATAAACATGCGTGAAGCGTCGCTATAGTAGCCGTCAAGTATAGTACTAACGTCAACGTTGATGATGTCGCCCTCTTCAAGTACTTCGAACTCGGAGGGAATGCCATGACATACGACTTCGTTTATGCTTGTACATACACTCTTGGGAAAGCCCTCGTAATTAAGAGGTGCGGGTATTGCTCCGTGCGAAACCGTATAATCGTAAACGAGTTTATCGATGTCGGCAGTGCTCATGCCTGCATGAATTTCTTTTTCTACGAGGTCGAGCACTCCGGTGTTAACTTTACATGAGCGCTTAATACCTTCGATTTGTTCTGGCGTCTTGATGAGGTTGCGTGTAGGAACGAGTTCTCCGTGATTTTGAAAACTCAATATTTTCTTGTCAAAATCTGTAGGCTCTTGCCCCTTTGGTATGTACCAATTTCTGATTTTTCTTTTGAACATATTCTGAATGTGTAGTGGCTCTTAGCCACTGCAGTGCAAAGTTAGTGCAAGGCGAGAGAAGAGCAAAATGAAAGTCAAAAAACTTTCATTTTCTCTGCCGAGCCGCCGCCTAACTAGCCGTTAGAAAAGTTAGTGCAAGGCGAGAGAAGAGCAAAATGAAAGTCAAAAAACTTTCATTTTCTCTGCCGAGCCGCCGTCTAACTAGCCGTTAGAAAAGTTAGAGCAAGGTGAGAGAAGAGCAAAATGAAAGTTAAAAAGAGTCTTACAACCTCTTTTGCTGAAAATGTAAATACTAAAAAAGTTGCAACTCAAGTGAGTACTTGAGTTGCAACTTTTCTTATGGATTAGTTATAATGTAGATTAGAATTCCGCAGACTTAGGAGTACGAGGGAATGGAATGACATCGCGAATGTTTTGCATACCTGTAACGAAGAGAATAAGACGTTCGAAGCCGAGACCAAAACCTGCGTGAGGACATGAACCATATTTACGCGTGTCGAGATACCAAGTCATATCTTTCATCGGAATATGACGCTCTTCGATTTCGTTCATCAACTTGTCATAACTCTCTTCGCGAACGCTACCACCGATGATTTCACCTATTTGAGGGAAGAGTACATCGGTACCTTGTACGGTCTGTCCGCTCTTGCCTCCAAAGCCTGACTCCTCTTCGTCTATCTTCATATAGAAGGCTTTGATGGCCTTGGGGTAATTGGTCATGATGACAGGCTTCTTGAAGTATTCCTCTACGAGGTAACGTTCGTGTTCAGAGGCCAAGTCGTCACCCCATTCGCAAGGGAACTCGAACTTCTTACCCTTTGCAATGGCTTCTTGGAGTATGCGAATGCCTTCGGTGTAAGGTAAGTGAACGAAGTCGGCATTGAGTACGCCTTCGAGTCGCTCAATAAGTCCCTTGTCTATCATCTTGTTGAGGAACTCGAGGTCGTCCTTACAGTTATCGAGTGCCCAACGTATGCAGAACTTAATGAAGTCTTCTTCTAACTCCATGAGTTCGGCCATGTCCATAAAGGCTACTTCAGGTTCGATCATCCAAAACTCTGCCAAGTGGCGTGGTGTGTTAGAGTTTTCGGCACGGAATGTGGGGCCAAATGTGTAGATAGCGCCCAAGGCGGTAGCTCCTAATTCACCCTCTAACTGCCCGCTAACGGTGAGAGAGGTCTGTTTCCCAAAGAAATCGTCAGAGTAGTCAATCTTGCCATTCTCGTCCTTCTTCAAGTCGTAAAGGTTCTTCGTTGTAACTTGGAACATTTGACCAGCTCCTTCGCAGTCAGATGCAGTAATGAGAGGCGTGTTGAAGTAGTAGTAGCCGTGTTGGTGGAAGTAGGTGTGAATGGCCATAGCCATGTTGTGGCGAATACGCATTACGGCACCGAATGTGTTGGTGCGTAGACGTAAGTGAGCGTATTGACGCATGTATTCAAAGCTCTGTCCTTTCTTTTGCATGGGGTAGTCAGCACCGCACGTACCTAAAACGTCTATTTTGTTGGCTTGAATTTCAACGCTTTGTCCTGCGCCTTGGCTCTGTACGAGTGTGCCTTCTACGCTGAGGCATGCTCCAGTAGTGATGAGTTTGATAGTTTCGGCATCAAACTTCTCAACGTCTGCAACGACTTGTACGTTCTTAATCGTGCTGCCATCGTTGAGGGCTATAAAGTTGACAGACTTACTGCCGCGGCGGGTACGTACCCAACCTTTAACGCATACTTCGACACCATAGTTAGTGCTGCGGAGTACGTCTATAATCTTTGTTCGTTTCATAAATGAGTTTTTGTGTTATTCGAAGGCTCCCATACGAAGCATTTGCACTTCCTTCTCGGTGAGGTAACGCCAGTCTCCGCGGCGCACGTTCTTCTTAGTGAGTCCAGCGAAGTATACGCGGTCGAGCTTTACGACGTGATAGCCCAAACTTTCGAAGATGCGGCGTACGATGCGATTCTTACCGCTATGGATTTCGATGCCTACTTGCTTCTTGTCAGTAGCTGAGGCGTATTCTATTTCGTCGGCTTTGATTTCACCGTCTTCAAGTGTAATGCCTTCAGCTATTTGGCGAAGGTCGGCAGCTGATACATTTTGGTCGGTAGTTACGTGGTATATCTTCTTCTTTAAAAACTTGGGGTGGGTGAGCTTTGAGGCTAACTCTCCGTCGTTGGTAAGAAGGAGTACACCTGTTGTATTGCGGTCGAGTCGTCCTACGGGATAGATGCGCTCGGGGCAGGCGTTGTGAACGAGGTCCATAACGGTCTTACGATTTTGTGGATCGTCACTCGTGGTTACGTAACCTTTGGGTTTATTGAGTAAGACGTAGACTTTCTTTTCGATGTTGACGGGATTGTCATGGAATTTAATTTCGTCAGTGCGCAACACCTTTGTGCCTAATTCTGTAACGACTACACCATTCACGCTTACTACACCTGCTTCGATGTATTTATCAGCATCACGGCGAGAGCAAACTCCAGCGTTAGCAAGGAATTTGTTGAGTCGCATGGGTACTGTAGGGTCGTAGTTCTCCTCTTTATATTCTAAGCGCTTTTTTTGTGAATATTTGGCATGTGGGTCGTAGCCTGCGCGGCGTTGTGGCTGACGATTGTAGCCACCTGTGGTACGATTGTAGCCGCCAGTGCTTTGTTGTGAACGATACCCACCGCTACTTTGTTGATAACTTCCGCGGTAGCCACCTTCAGTTTCGTAACCAGAGCCTTGTTGGTTGTAGCGTGGGCGATAGCCGCCTCCATTTTGACGATATCCACCACCATTGTTCTGTCCGTAGTTTTGGCCGTAGCGTGACTTGCCACCATTCCAACGATTGTCGCTGCGTTGTTGATAGCCACCTTTGTTTTGATTGTAGCGTGGACGATAGCCACCTTCTTCTCTATTCTGATAAGATCGAGAATTGTCTGCATTATAGCGTGGACGGTAGCCTCCTTCGTTTCGTGCGTTGTAATTATTGCTACTTATCGCGTTTCCACGATTAAAGCGTGGACGATTGGGGCGGTTTCCGTTTGAATTGTTCTCTTGTTGCGATCTGTAGCCATCGCGGCTATTGTCGCTGTTTCTGTAAAAGTCGTCACTCATAGTGTTGTTTGTTTGAAGTGATAAATAGCATTCTCACGAATGCGTGTTGTTTAAAGCCCCGTGTAGTTGTGAGGGGTGATGGCCATGAGTTCTGCCTTCACGGCAGGACTTACTTCAAGGCCTTGTATAAAGTTATGAATTCTTTCTTCTGTTATAGCCTCATTCGTACGCGTTAGTGCTTTCAACGCTTCGTAGGGATGAGGATAGGCTTCGCGGCGAAGGATAGTTTGTATTGCTTCGGCTACTACAGCCCAGCAGTTGTCAAGGTCGCGACGAATGCTCTCTTCGTGTAGCAGGAGTTTGCGTAATCCTTTTAGTGAACTTTGGAGCGCAATAAGCATGTGTCCCATGGGCACACCGATATTTCGAATTACGGTAGAGTCGGTGAGATCGCGTTGCAGTCTGCTAATGGGGAGTTTGCGGCTGAGGTGTTCAAGTATGGCATTTGCAAGGCCGAGGTTGCCTTCAGAGTTTTCAAAGTCAATAGGGTTGACTTTGTGAGGCATGGCGCTTGAACCTACTTCGCCTTGTTTGATGCGTTGCTTAAAGTATTCCATTGACACGTATTGCCAGAAGTCGCGATCCATGTCAATGATAATGGTATTGATACGCTTCATGGCATCGAATAGTGCTGCCATGTTGTCGTAGTTGCTAATTTGGGTAGTGTATTCTTCTCTTTCGAGTCCAAGCTTTTCGCTAACGAACTTGCGGCCAAATGCTCTCCAATCGAATTCGGGATAGGCTACGTGGTGTGCATTAAAATTGCCTGTAGCACCACCAAACTTGGCTGTCATGGGACAAGCCTTAAGCAATTCAATTTGACGTTCTAGACGATAAGCAAATACTTTTACCTCTTTGCCTAAACGAGTAGGAGAGGCGGGCTGACCATGTGTCTTTGCAAGCATGGGTATGTCTTTCCATTCCTCAGCATAGGTGTTGAGTTGGTCGACAAGCTCTTGTAATAGGGGTAAGTAGACATGGTGTGTTGCCTCTTTAAGC
Source organism: uncultured Prevotella sp. (assembly GCA_900540885.1). Classification (GTDB taxonomy): domain Bacteria; phylum Bacteroidota; class Bacteroidia; order Bacteroidales; family Bacteroidaceae; genus Alloprevotella. Next base: position 9,535 of record UQHJ01000040.1, on the reverse strand, counting down.
ATGAGGGGAAAAGAGGTGTTGTTGATGTCTTGTGAGGTAAGTCCGAAGTGAATAAATTCTTTGAATGCTTCTAATCCACCGATGCGGTCGAATTCTTCTTTAATGAAGTATTCAATGGCTTTTACGTCATGGTTGGTAATGCTCTCAATCTCTTTAACGCGTGCTGCGTTCTGTTCAGAAAAGTTTTGGTAAATCCCCCGAAGTGTGTCGAAAAGTTCGTGGGGAAAGTCCTTTAATTGTGGAAGTGGCAGTTCGCACAATGTAATAAAATACTCAATTTCAACGCGCACACGATATTTCATCAGTGCGTATTCTGAAAAATAGGGAGCCAATGGTTCTGTCTTGGCTCTGTAACGGCCGTCAATAGGCGATACTGCTGTCAGAATGTCCAAATCCATGATGTAAGCCCTTAAAAGAGGGTGAGATTAATGTTAGTTTATTGCTTTCTGTGTGCAAAGATAGTGCAAGGTGAGCGCAATGCAAAATGAAAGTTCAAAAAACTTTCAATTTGCATTGCTGAGCCGCAGCCTATTTTATGACAATATAGTGCAAGGGGAATGAGTTGTATATACAAAAAAAGATAGCAACACTAGTGTTACTACCTTTATGAGCCGAAAGCGGGACTCGAACCCGCGACCTATTCATTACGAATGAATTGCTCTACCAACTGAGCCATTTCGGCGATAAGTTGAGCCTCTTGTCGGATTCGAACCAACGACCCCGAGATTACAAATCACGTGCTCTGGCCAACTGAGCTAAAGAGGCGGGTGGGTAAGCTAACTGTATCGCGCCGCTACAACCAACTACCTTTGCTGCGGTCAAGCCCTGGAGGATTTGAAGGGAGCTGGCCGTACAGCACTTACCCATATAAATAGGAAGGATTGCACTCCTAAAGAAGTACTATGTCTTTCCGTTTTTGCGAGTGCAAAGGTAGTGTATTCTTTTATATAACCAAAATAAAAGAGTCCTTTTTTTACTTTTTGTTGAAAAGTTTTATATTTTTGCTCTCTTAGTTGGAAATAAAGAGTGGTATTTTTAAAAGTTTAAGTTGAGTCCTAATGAGAGTAATTCGTTAAATTCAAAATCTGATTGTCCATCCTTTCGTGTACGGCTATCGTCATATCTTGGATAGAGGAATATACGTGCTGAAAGGTAGCGATTAATAGAAAGATTAAACGTATTTTCCCATTCCAACTGTGTGGAAGAATAGTCGGTAAAGTAGTATATGCGTCCTGTCCAACTTACGTTCTTAATAATATTCCATGTATAGTTAATCGTAATGTTTGAACCATATTCCCATTTCGCACTTTGCACCTTTTTTAGTCCAAAACTTTCGCGCAGTGGTTTTCTGTCAACGTATTTTAGTTTTAGTGCGATAGGCGATAGGGTCGCGTTGATTTTAAATCGATTGTTTTTGGATTGAGTCTGGAAGTCCATACCGACAGAAAGTAGCGACTCGAATGGAGACATAAAGTCGGAATAAACTTTGGGGTCGTTTGATTTGTATCCTTTATAAAATTGTGTCCAACTTTGAAGCATGACGGTATAGTACCAATGCTTTACGGCTCGTAGCCCTAATTTGTTCGTTAAACGTAAAAGGTCTGAGTTTGTTTTGTATTTATGCTCTTTGTCATTATGTGAGGTTTGAAAACCTAATTTCATTTCGAGCTTGTTATCGAAAGTAATCTTTCGTTGATTGTTATAGTTGGCTTCAATGATAGTCGAAGCAAGTAGAGCATTGTGGCTTTCACCTCCTTTATACCAGTTGTCAGAAACGTAGTTTTGCGTAAACTGAAGTGCAAAGTTCGTTTTAAAGTTCCAAAAGTTAGGTTTATGTACAATTATTCCTAACTCATCTTCTGTAAGAGGACGGGGAGGCGCGGTTTGTTCCTTTTCGTTGGGGATAAATCGTTCCGACAGAGTAAGCTCAGGCGTAATAGATGGAGCTTCTTGATCGCTATTTTCGCTTTTAGTTTGGGGTATTTTGGTTGTAAGTTTGGGAAACTTGATGCAAGCTTCTGTCATGTAAAGATCGGTTCGTGATATTGCATCAAGTATTGAATTGGTAACAGAATATGTACTCTGTTCGTTATCTGATAGATTGAATAGACGTCGTAAGGTGCTTTCGTAAGGTGCGGGAACTCCAATAATCGAAATGTAATAAGGCGCTGTCATCGCGTCTGCTGATGCTTGTTTATTATTGTCAATGAAGTAAAGAGAGTCTAATTTCTGCGCAAAACTTTTCGCTATGAGTTCGGTCCTATTAACCATAGCGTGTTGGTGTATAGTACGCTTGTTGTGACCGGTTTGTGCTTCTGCTATATTACTGTAGTTTGTGAGCAAAACTAGTATTATAATGATAGCTCTTTGCATAAAAAGATAGCGGAGAATATGTGTCATGAGTGTTGTTATATGTATTTGTGGTTGCGAAGATAGGTATTTATTTATCAAAAAACTTTGTTATGTCGAACTAAAGCAATATTTTTGGGCGATTTTTAATGCTAACAGTTAAAATACTATGATGAGACAGTTAAAAATATCTGTGGCCATAACAGCCAGAGGGGGGGAAGCTCTTGAACGATATCTTCAAGAAATTAGCCGCGAGCCGATGGTGACTCCTGATGAAGAGGCTGACTTGGCGCGCCAAATTCATAAGGGAGATGCTGTGGCATTGGATCGCTTGGTAAGGGCAAATTTACGCTTTGTTGTTTCAGTAGCTAAACAATACCAAGGGCAGGGAATGGGGTTAGTTGATTTGATAAATGAAGGAAATGTGGGACTGATAAAGGCTGCACAGATGTTTGACGAAACGCGTGGCTTTAAATTTGTTTCGTATGCTGTATGGTGGATTCGTCAAAGTATATTGCAGGCTTTGGCTGAAAACAGCCGTTTAGTTAGACTTCCGTTAAATCAGATAGGTTATGTAAGTAAGGTTAACCGTTTTTATAATCGCTTTGTTCAAGAGAATGAGCGTCAACCTTCAACGGCTGAAATAGCTGAAGCATTAGGCATGGAGAGTGAGAAGGTGAATGCAGCCTTGTTAACTTCAGGACGTCATGTATCAATGGATGCTCCCTTAGTAGAGGATGAAGATAGTTGTCTGCTTGATCTTATGACGTGTCGTGATGCTGATGCTGCAGACTCGACATTGGTGTCGGACTCTTTGAAGGAGGAAGTACAACGGGCAATTAATATGCTCCCAGAAAGGGAAGCTCAGGTTATTAAAATGTATTATGGCTTTAATTGTTCAGAGATGGGATTGGAAGAAATTGGCGAAAGGTTAAATCTTAGTCGCGAACGCGTGCGCCAAATAAAAGAAAAGGCCTTAAATATATTACGCTCAGCGCAGATTGGTAATGTATTAAAGGAATATTTATAGGGTTGCTTGTATTGTTCCCTACTAGACAACTACAGAACCGAATAATTGAAACATCAATAAATTTGATGTATTTTATATAACTAAAGTTTTCCACCCTTATTACTTCGGGATGGAAAACTTTAGTTTTGTAATAACAAGAAGAGTGCTTTTGTTAGTAGTTGCTTATTTTGTAATTTTGCATACAAATAGAAAAAAGATGATATATCCAGAGAATTTTGAACGAAAAATAGGATTTAATGAGATACGTACTTTGCTGAAAGGACGCTGTTTGTCAGCTTTGGGTACAGAATGGGTTGATAAGCAATTACATTTTATGACAGATGCGGAGAAAATTCAGCAAGCTTTAGACGAAGCACGTGAATTTAAACTCTTTTCAGAACAAACTGAAGAAGATGTAGAAACTGAGTTCTTTGACGTGCGTGAACCATTATTGCGTATAAGGCCCGAACGTACTTATCTTGAAGAGCTCGATTTGTTTAATTTAAAGCGTTCAATAAAGTCAGTCCTTTCGTATGCCCAATTCTTCACAAAGAGGAAAAATGAAGATGGAGAAGATTCTGTCGTTGAAGAAGGTATTACCGAAACATCTCACTACCTCTATCCCGCTTTGGGAAAAATGGCTGCTGATGTGGTTGTCTTCCCTGATTTAGTAAAACGCATTGACAGTGTGCTGAATAAATATGGTAAGGTAAAAGATACGGCCTCAAGCGAATTGCTCTCGTTACGACATCAAATAGAAATTACAACTCGTGGCATATCTCATAGTTTGCGTTCGATTATTACTGAGGCACAAACCTCAGGATTGATAGACCGTGATGTGACACCAACGTTGCGTGATGGACGCCTAGTAATACCAGTAGCTCCTGCATTGAAGCGAAAAATACGTGGTATCGTTCATGATGAGAGTGCTACGGGTAGGACCGTATTTATTGAGCCAGCTGCAGTGGTTGATGCAAATAATAAAATCCGAACTTTGCGTGCAGCAGAACGTCGTGAGGTTATTCGCATCTTGCAAGAGTTGACGACAGAGATACGTCCACACGTATCGGCATTGATAGATTCTCTTTACTTCTTGGCACACGTTGATTATTTGCGTGCCTTGTTGGCTTTTAGTGCTTTATTTAATTCCATAATACCTCAGATAAGTGCTAATCCGCGTATAGATTGGGTGCAAGCCAAGCACCCATTGTTGCAACTCTCATTGGCTCGGCATGGTGGCAAGGTAATTCCGCTTGATGTTACTTTGCGCCAAGGACAACGTATTCTGCTTATATCGGGACCTAATGCAGGTGGTAAGTCCGTGTGCTTAAAGACGGTGGGATTATTACAATATATGTTGCAGTGTGGTATGCCTATTCCCGCTGATGAACGTTCACACCCTGGTGTGTTTAGTGACATTATGATGGATATGGGGGATGAGCAGAGCATCGAAAACGATTTATCAACCTATTCTTCGCATTTGCTCAATATGAAGGAGATGATGCAACATGGTGGTCCTAAAACTCTTCTACTGATTGATGAGTTTGGTGGAGGTACGGAGCCGCAGATTGGTGGTGCACTGGCTCAAGCTATTTTGAGGCGTTTTGTGAATAATATGAATTTTGGTATTATAACTACGCACTATCAGAACTTGAAGTTATTTGCAGAGCAAAATCGTTCAATAGTAAATGGAGCCATGTTGTACGATAGTGCGCAGATGCGCCCTTTGTTTATGTTGCAAGTTGGACAACCTGGTAGTTCATTTGCTGTCGAAATAGCCAAAAAGATGGGTATACCTGCTGACGTGATTGATTATGCAGCGAAATTAGTGGGTAAGGACTATGTGATGAGCGATAAGTATGTGCAAGATATTGTTCGCGATAAAATGTATTGGGAGACTAAACGTCGTAATATAAAGCAGCGAGAGCAACAGCTTGAGAATGCTATTGCTAAGTATGAACGCGAAATGACGGACTTCCAGCAAGAGCGTAAGCAAGTAATGGCGCAAGCAAAGGCTGAGGCCAAGCATCTCTTGGAGCAGTCTAATGCTAAGATCGAGAATACTATACGATCAATACGTGAGGCGCAGGCTGAAAAAGAGAAAACGCGCGAAATTCGAAGTGAGTTGGCTAGCTTTAAGACGCAAATAGAGCAAAATACAGATAATCAAGATCGTATCGCTCGTAAGATAGCGAAAATTCAGCGTAGACAGCAGCGAAAGGCAGACGGAGAAGAGAGTGCTCGCGCTCGTAATGCGGCTAATCAGGAGGCTATAGCAGTAAAGTTGCGTAATGCAGGGCAACGTACGGTAGAAGGTAGCTTACAACAAACAAGTGATTATGGCGCGAAGAAACGGGAACTGACAATAGGTTGTTATGTGCGTATAAAGGGACAGAATTCTGTCGGTCGTATAGAAACGTTGTCAGGCAACTCGGCAAAGGTTCTGTTTGGCATGATGTATACGCAAGTGTCGTTGAAAAGGTTAGAACCTGCAGAGAAACCTAAAGAAGATACTTCGGCTATGGGACCTGCTGCAACATTCGTTAGTAAGGGAACGCGTGATGCAATGTCTGAAAAACGCTTGCATTTTCACCCCGAAATAGATATACGTGGTATGCACGTAGATGAGGCACTAACGGCTGTGTCCTATTTTATAGACGATGCAATACAATTAGAGCAAGGAAGAGTTCGCATACTGCATGGCACTGGAACAGGCGCGTTACGCGAGTTAGTGAGAAATTATTTGAAAACGGTGGCAGGTGTTCGATCTTTTCATGATGAGCACGTGCAATTTGGTGGTGCGGGCATTACGGTAGTCGAATTAGCATAAAAATCACAAAGGGAACAGGACTTTTGAACCATTCTGTGTTTATTGTACTTTATTAACGATAAACGACTTCTAAAAGTCCGTTCTTTACTAACAAACAGATACAGAAAATCCTCCATAATCACATATAGATTATGGAGGATTTTGACCTATACGCCTAAATTTACAACGTAGGTGTAACCTTTTTCTACTATCTTCTGTGCTTTACGCAGCGCATCATGACAGCCCTTGCGAGGACGAAAGCCGAAGCTTGTCCTTGAAAACTTGCGTTCATAATGTGGCATCAGTACTTGGTTGATGGCTTGTTGCACCAATCGGTCTACCACCGTGGATATTCCTAATTGGCGTTTCTTGCCATTGTCTTTAGGTATCTCTACCCTCCTGACTGGGTTAGGACGGTATGAGCCGTCAAGCAAAGAACTTATTAGCAATTCCTTATTGGCTAAGAGCCATGGAAGCATTTGTTCACATGACATCTTGTCGATACCGCCACACCCCTTATTCCGCATCACACATTTATATGCTCGATTAAGAATTTCGGGATTAAGAATTTGTTCTAATAAATGTTCTTTGTCGAATGGTACTTCCACGATGTTGTCTTCATGTATCCACATGAAAGTCTGCACTCCCTCATACCATTCAGTTTCCGACCTATCTATCCGAGGGTAGCTATACGTTTACAACCTTTACAACCAAGCCATGTTTCCAAGCCATTTTAATCATGTTTTTTGTGCCACGCGACTTTCCGTCCCAAAAGGCAACCAAAGTGCCAGCCATACGAGCCATTTGCTCATTTCGCCGCGGACCAGCCGATCGCCCATACGTTTTCCAGTCGGCAGGAACAATACGCAAAGGCAGATTGTGTTCGTGCGCAAATCGTTCGCCGAGAGCGTCCACCCCCGTTGCACCACCCGAAATAATTTCAATTTCTAACTTGCCGATAAACTTGCCGATATAGTTCATCATTTCTTTTTCAACAACTGAGTAGTCGTTAAAATTACGACTACCTGCAATAATAATGTGCATCATATTTGAAATAAATTAAAGAACGTGTATATATCTTTATACGATTAAAGATTTCGCATATTGTTGTTTTGGGCAGTTTGTCTGCAAAAAGTCCGCAGAATTTATTATTATTAGACCGATTTTATTGATTTATTGATTTTTCGATTTATATTTGCAAAGAAATGATTAGTAAAACCTATCTTAGGTATATTTGGCTCATCGATACAATTGACAAGTCAAGAATACCTCTCGATTTTGAACATATCGTTAAGCTATGGCAAGCATCTCCTTATGCTTATATGGGCGGTCTATCCATCCGCACCTTTCACGAGCATCGCAAGGGCATCAAAGAGATGTTTGACATTGACATCGCATGCGACAAATCTTCATTGTTCACATACTATATCAAAAATCCTGAAGTGCTCAAAAAGAATACTTACGCACAAATGCTATTGCGTAAGTATAGCGTTCCACAAGATTTCTCAACCTTTAGCATGATGCGCGATCGTATTATATTAGAGGAAATACCACACGGAACGACCTACTTCGACGCCATCGTTGAAGCCATGCGAAGCAATACTGAAGTTGTAGTTGACTATCAACGTTATGAAGGGCAACTTGAAACGCTAACGTTACAACCTTATGCGCTGAAAGTATACAACAGGAGATGGTATGTGCTTGGTTACATAAAAGAAAAAGAGGCCATTAGGCATTTGGCATTAGAACGATTTATTAACTTTCATGCTACAAACATTCAGTTTGATTTTCCGAAAGACTTCATACCCCGAAAGTACTACGATAATGTTGTGGGAATTTATGTGAATGACCAATTGCCCCTTGAAAAAATAAAAATCAGAGTATACGGTGTAGAAGTGGAATATTTGCGCATGTTGCCTCTACATAAATCGCAATGTGAAGTTAAATCAAAATACGGTGAATACGCCGAGTTTACGTATCGTGTATGTCTAACACCCGATTTAAAATCAAAACTATTGGCTTTAGGCTCTCACGTTGAAGTATTAGAGCCACTTGAATATCGCGAAAAGATTATGTCTGAAATTAAGGATGCAATGAATCGGTACCTTATGAAAAGCTAAAAAACGCCACTTATCTGCTGAGTTTTTGCAGAAAATGGTTCAAAAATGCTATGTAGCGCGATTTTCATTCGTATTATATATTATAGGAGAACAAACGTTCAAAATAAAGAACAAACACCAAATTATCATAACCATGCATAAATTCACTAAACTGATACTTGATGAATATAATCGTCAAGGTATCAAAATAACTGACCAAAACGAGTCTGCAGCTTATGTAGCTCCCCTTGTCGAACTCTCAGATGCACAAAAAGACATCTTGAGTAAAGGAGACGGTCAAAAGCCAAATCAGTACAAACAGATCAACTCCTCTACTGGACTTGCCGTTAATTACTATAAACTTTTAGAGGAGTTGGGCGAAATTTGCGAGCTCGTTTTCGAATACAAACCTGCTATTCCTTTGAAAGGAAGCAGCAAGAATGCAAACCTCGATGTCTTCTATAAAAGGAACGGAACTTTGTACTTTGTTGAAAGCAAATTTCTTGAGCCATACTACAGTGCCAATAAAGACATCAACGATGCTTACCTTGACAAAGATAGATATCCTATCGAAGTTGAAGCCTTTAGCGATGATTGGCATCAATTGTTTGAACAGTCAAAAGAGTTTAAATACCTTGATGTGACACAACTATGCCGCCACCTGCTTGCGTTGTACAGATATACCCACGGCTACAAAAACTCTACATATCAAGGAGAGCCTGTCGTTTTTCAAAGCGTGATGTGGAAAATGACAGAGCGTTTTATGAATCTGCTTTCTTCATCTGAGCGTGATGAAATGAATGAAAGAGTCAATACGCTCAAAGAAGAAACCAGCAGATGCCATGAAATGTTCAACACACTCATTAACAAGGTGGGTTGGAGTAACATGCAGTTTGAAACACTTCATTACAACGACATATTAGGCGAAATAAAACCTAGCAAATATTACAACGACTTTTGTAAGAGATATTTCTTTGAATAGGTACTTTTACAATCTCTACAAAAGTTTGAGAAGGAACATGAGGGGCTGAGAGAGGAGCAGAAATAAGCTAACGTTCAACTTCTCAAACAATATGTGCTATGATTAAAGCTATCGTAATAGTCATCGTCTTGACCATAGTCATAGGTACTTACGTGAAGATTAATCGATGCATTGTCTCTTAATTATTGCTGTCCGGTAAAACTTTTTTAGGCAAAATAAATTAGGGCTGTCACTTCTCACGAAGTATCAGCCCTTTTGGTTATCTTTGTTTTGCTAAAAAAATATAT
>UQHJ01000039.1 GCA_900540885.1 uncultured Prevotella sp. | reverse complement strand
GTTTTTTACTGGGAAGGTAATGCTTTTCTATGGAATATCACTGATTATGAAAGAGAAAAGTAATGCGTCGGCCCTGACTTCGCCCGCTCCGTTGTCGTCCACAGGCCAGTGTACATGTTTCCACTGGCCAGTGTTACGTGTTTCCACTGGCCTGTGGAAACACGTCCACAGGCCAGTGAACGACAACCGAACGCGCATTGTTTAACGGCTGTTTACCTCTCTACTCCAAGTACGACCTCGTCAATGCGAAACTTTTGCATGCCTGCCGGTACGCGTACTTCTACTACATCGCCCGCCTTCTTGCCCAAAAGGGCTTGCGCTATGGGCGACTTGATTGAAATTTTACGTTCACGTAGATTGGCCTCGTGCGGACTCACTATGGTATAGTCCATGTGCATATTATTGGTCATATTCGTAATCGTCACACGCGAGAGCAGTCCCACCACATCATCACTGAGGCGTGACGTGTCAATCACCCTCGCAAACTGCAACACACGTTGCTTAAAACGTATGCGACTCAGTAGTTTGCCCTGTTCGCGCTTTGCAGCATGATATTCAAAGTTCTCGCTCAAATCGCCCATGGCGCGCGCCTCTGCTATCGCATCTTTCACCTTAGGCACCTGTGCTTCTAACTCTTTTAGTTCGACCACGAGTTTGTCGTAGCCCTCTTGCGACATATATTCCATTACGTTTTCTTCTGATTATTGTTTCACTTTTTTCCAGTTTTTCAGTGCTTGGACTGAAAAGTTCAGCTAAGTTACGAATAAAGTGCTATAAGTAGGTGTTCAAAAATTAGTTTTATAAGTAGCTATTCAAAATTAGTTTATATCAAAAGCTCTCTCGGGCGCGGTCTTTTCCTTTACGTTCAGTCACATAGCTCTATCACTTTTGTGCCTATAAATATCCCTTGAGTTTTTTTCTCCTTGTCGTTCTATTTTTATGAAATAGCAGTAACTTTGCACGGAAATAAATAACATTCGAATCAATGAAAATACTGCATACTGCTGACTGGCATTTGGGCAACACCTTTCATGGTCATAGCCGACTCGATGAGCATCGGCACTTCTTGAAGTGGTTGCTGCAAACGCTGCGCGAGAAGCAACCCGATGCACTACTCGTTACGGGCGACGTGTTCGACTCGGCCAACCCTTCGGCGGCAGCCGAGGAGTTGTTGTACGACTTCTTGCTGCGCGCAACACTCGAAGTGCCAGGACTGCAAATCGTCCTGACGGCTGGCAACCACGACTCTGCGGGACGATTGGAAGCACCTGCCGCATTGCTCAAGACACACAATATATATGTGCGTGGTACGATACACTACACGACAAAGGGCGAACCCGACTTTGACTATTACCTTCTGCCTTTGGCCGACCGTCAGACGGGACAGGCCTCGTGTGTGTGTATGGCACTGCCCTACTTGCGCGGAGGCGATTATCCCGCTGGCATGACACCAGAGGAGGGACTCCGCTTCTTCTTTGCACAACTACACGCTCGCTTGCGCAAGAGCAATTATAAAGGTCTTCCCATTGTTGTGGCGGCTCACTTTTATGCCGCAGGGGCCGACATCTGTAAGGACGAGCACTCTGAACGTCTCGTTGTGGGCGGTCAAGACTGTGTTGAAGCCGATGTCGTAGGACAGAATGTGAGCTATGCGGCCTTGGGGCATATTCACAAGGCACAACAGGTGCGCGGAGGCGAGGCTACATATTATGCGGGTAGCGCACTGCCCATGTCATTCTCTGAGTTGAACTACAAACATGGCGTACAGTTTGTCGACATCGACCCTCAAGGTGAAGCTCTGGTGGAGTTTGTAGAATACGCTCCCTTACGCGGTCTCATAACGATTCCGGCTAAGGGCCGTGCCGTGAGTGCCGAAGCCTTGTTCGACTGCATTAACAGTCTGCCCAAGCGCGATAAGAAGAACACGGATTCGCTTACGTGGCCATACCTTGAAATCCATGTAGAAGAGGCACAACCTCAGCCTACGCTGATGCACGACGTGATGGAGGCTTTGCAAGACCGCGCGGTACACTTCTGCCGTATGCTACGCGTAAGACCTGAAAACAAAAAGGCTGACAGTGCCAATGATGTAGACACGCCCTCGGCCGATACGCTGACGAACATCAATCCGCTTGAATTGGCTCGCCGCAACTTTGAGGCTCGATTTAACAGCGAAATGCCTGAAGAACTCGTTACACGTTTTAAACAAGCTGAAGCGGAAACGAAAAACAACATGAATGTATAAGTAGGTATTCAAAATTAGTTTATATAATCATGTTCAGAATTAGTCGATATACCTTGGCGCATTCTTTCGCCCAGAAACATAGGTTTCATCGGTCACGTAGCCCGCTACGCTCCCTCTTCAACCTCTGTTTCTGAACCTTTTCGTTAAGCCAGATGAGCAAAAGAAAGCTTGCTTTCATTTTGCCATGGCGAGAAAAGGTGCGCGAAAGCGAACGAAATACTGCACCAATTCATATCAACTAATTTTGAACACCTACTTAACGTTAAGACTTTCAGACGTTAAGACACTAAAGGCGCGCTTCGCGCTTTAAGTGTCACGACAGTTACACGTTTCACAATGAAGATAGAAAAGATTACCCTTTCCAACCTTACGTCAATCGAAGGGGAACAAACCATAGACTTTACGGAAGAGCCACTACGTTCGGCAGGTCTATTTGCCATAACGGGCGATATGGGGTCGGGCAAGAGTACCATACTCGATGCCATTTGCTTGGCACTCTACAACAAAGCACCACGTTTTGACAACGTAGACCGCATACCCACTGATGACTTAAAGTTAGCTGTTGAGAAGTCGCAACAAGTGCAGGCCAACAACTCGGCCAGCATTTTGCGTCGTGGACAAAAGCAAGGCGGCGTAAGCGTTACCTTCACCACTCCCAGTGGCGAACGCTACGAGGCTACGTGGTTGGTGCGCGTTACACGCAGTGGCAACTATAGCTCACCCGAACGCTCGCTCGAATGCTTAGCTCCTCATCATCAGAAGTATGACAAGGCCGACATTCAACCCACACTCGACAAAGCCATTGGCTTGACCTACGAACAGTTTACACGCACCGTTATCTTAGCGCAAAACTCGTTTGCCAACTTCTTACTGGCAAAGCCTGCTGACAAGGCTGCATTGCTTGAGAAACTTACAGGCACCGAGGTATATAGTGCGGTAAGTACGCAGATTTACCGCCTTTCGACGCAAGCCGACACGCAAGTATTGGCACTCGAAAACGAACGACAGGGTATGCTTAGCGACTTCTTAGACGAGCACCTCTTGGCCGAACAAAACGAGCGCCAACGCCTTTTACTCTCAAAGCAACAAAACTTGCAGCAACAGTTGCAACGCCTTACGCAACAACTGGACTGGATCGACCGCTACGACCACACCTCCTTGTTAGTTGAACAACGCGAGCAGGCCTTTAATGCTGCCACACGTGCCTTAATGGAGTCACGAGGCGACGAACTGAAGTTGGAGCGTTACGACGCTGTCATCGATATGCAGCCGCTCTATCAAGAGATTAAGATGCGTCGCGCTGACATTGAACGCATTAAGCAAGACGAAACGGCCAATACCAACGCGCTTGAGAAGGCGCGCCGCGAGTTGGAGAAGTTGAGTCAACAACTGGACGTGGCACGCGAACGAACGACTGACAACGAGAAGCGACTCGACGAACGCCGTCCGGCCATCAATCGCGGTCATGCGCTCATGGGCGAGATGAACGTGGCTGCGGAGCAGTTAAAGCGCCTTGATGAGCAGTTGACATTGGCTGAACACACGGCCGAAAAACGCCAAAACGTGTTGCAAACGAAGCAAGAGATGTTGCAGAAGGTGGAGGAAGAGATGAAGCAACAGCTCTTACACAAGCAATCGATGGAAGCCCACCGCCACATGTTCGATAAGTTTGACCTTATCATGAACAAGCTCCCAACGCTCGGCGAACAGACGCGACGCAACCAAGAGAGCCACGAGAAGCAGACGGCCCTACAAAAGCGACAAGTGGAACTTCGCGCACAAGGCGAACGCGCGGAACAAGAGCAGCATAAGAATCAAGCGAAACTGAATGCGTTGAAGAGCGAACTGCTCATTCATCGTCAGACCAATCAAGGCCACGACTCGGCTCGCTTGCAAAAGGCTGCTGCCGAAAATCGTAGCAAACTTACTGCGCTCGCACGTGCGGCCACGCTGTGGCAACACATATCTGATGGCTACGCTCAAATAGCCGAAAAGATTGCCGCACAGAAGCGTGAAGAGACAGAACTGGCTCAGAAACAATTACAAGCGGAAAAGGTGGAAATCGAAGTGCGAAGCACGGAAGAGGCCTTTACACGTGTAACGACCGCCTATACGCTGAGCCAATCGCAGAACATCGTGCAACTGCGCAAACAACTGAAGGAAGGCACGGCATGTCCCGTATGTGGCGCTACGCACCACCCTTATCACACTGAGACGGAACGTGAATTAGGGGAACTGCTCAACAACCTTGATAAGGAACACGCTGCTCTACAACAAGATCTACAACTCAAGCGCAACCGATTACAAGCGCTGCGCGTCGAGGTAGCTGCCGACGCGGCTCGCATTGAAGCTGACGGCCGCGCCTTGCAGGAGTTGCAGAAGCGTCAAGCCGCTGATGTGGAGGAGTGGAAGTCGTTTGCTTACCTTGACAACTCCTTTGCCGACTGCTCGGCTACGGTTAATCGTGAAGCACGCCGCATGATGATCCAACTCCTCATCGACAACACCACACGAGCTGCCGACGAGGCTGATAAAGAACTTGAGACGTTTAACTTCCACCAACAGCATATTAACCGTCTGAACGAAGAGATTGCACAGCTTGACACGGTAATGGATACAAATCATACCTACCTTGACAAGGTGCGCACCGAGGCGCAAATCGCAGCAGCTGCGGCCGAGGACTTACAACAGACGATCAACCTCTCTGACCGCGCTTGCTCTGAACTTTATACCGACTTGGACGAAATGATTACCCTCTCGGGCTGGTTTACGGAATGGAAGAATAACTCTGACGGACTGCGCATGCGCTTGACCAACCTTCACCAAGATTGGAATCAAACTTGTCGCGCACTTGATGAGTCGGAACGTTCGGCTGCCTTGCTACGCGAAGAGATTAAGGGGGCGGAGACGAACATCGCGGAGGAAAACCGCCACGTGGTGCAATGTCGCGAAAGCCGCGATGCCATTCGCGAGGACTTGAACGGGAAACGCGAAGAGTTGCGCCGACTCATGGGCGACAACACGCCACAACAGGAGGCCGATATCTTGCAACAGGCCATCGCTACGGCTCGCGAAGCGGAACAAAAGGTGCGCACAGCTTACGAAACGGGCAGCGGCGAACTACGACAGCTTGAGGGTAAACGCGACAACTTGCTTAAGAGCCGACTTGACAGTCAGCAGCAACAGCAGGAACAGCAGCAACGCCTCGACCTCATGATAGCTCGCTTCAATGCTACCCACTCTCCCGTACAGTTTACAGAGTTGGACCGCATCTTCACCTCACAGACGGACTGGAAAGCTCTTCGTCAACACCTTGACGAACTGAAGGAACAGCGTGTGCTTACGGCTAACAACTTAGACCAAGCGCGCACCGAACTGCAAGCCTTGCGTGCCGAGACGAATCGTCCCGTTATGGAGAAGGCTACGACCAAGGTGAGTGGAGCGGACGCTGAGAGTGGAACTACCGACGGACACGAAGCACTCCCCCACCCTTCTACGGAGGACCGCGCCTTATACGCTTCTCTACGCACAGTGCTCACCACCGAGAGCGATGCCACACAAGTAGAACTCAAGCGCACGGAGGAAAGTCTGTTACAAGTCAACACGCGCCTTGCGGCTCACGAGCGTTGCATCGAACGCACGGCCGTGCTCAACAAACGGCTTGAAGCGGCTAAGGCCGACCAATTGGAGTGGACACGACTGAACCAACTCTTTGGTTCGGCCGACGGCAAGAAGTTCCGCACCATGGCTCAAAGTTTCACGTTCAGCTACCTCGTGGCACACGCCAACCAACACTTGCGTATGCTCTCGCCACGTTATGAGTTGCAACCTATCCCCACTACCCTCACACTCGAAATCATCGACCACGACATGTTCGACGAACATCGTTATGTATCATCACTTTCGGGTGGTGAAACGTTTGTCGTATCGTTGGCCCTTGCCTTAGGGTTGGCTTCGCTATCAAATGAGAACTTGGTCATCGGTTCGCTCTTCATCGACGAGGGATTTGGCAACCTTGACCGCGACTCGCTCGACCTCGTCATGGTAGCTCTCTCTAACCTCGAGAATGCCCAAGGCCGAAAGGTGGGCGTCATCAGCCATACCGACCAGATACGTTCGCAAATTTCCCCCCAAATCATACTCCGCCGCCGTCCTGGCAGCAGTAGTTCGATTATCGAAGTGGAATAAAACAAAGCCTCTCCCCCTAACCCCCTCCCCGACCGGGGAGGGGGAACAAGTTACTCTTACTTCTTGAGGTTTCTACTGATTGATTTTTCAGTTAGAAACGCAGCAAGCAAAGGTAATCTGTTCCCCCTCCCCGGTCGGGGAGGGGGTTAGGGGGAGAGGCTTTTTCTATTCGAAATAGAACGTGAGCATCACCATGCCCACGCTGGTACGATCAATGCTTTGCGTATAGATAAGTTGAGAAGGGTCGGTAATGTCCTTACGATTCTTTTGCAACAAATTGCCAAGGCCAAAGCAGAACTTCAGCTCTGGAATAAACTTAAAGAAAGGCATATAAAGGTCGCACCCCATACCCGCCTCTATCATAAAGTTAAAAGGTTTATTCTTAAGCTTGCCCTGCTTCGTTGTAATCAAGTCGAACATCGGCGCTACACCCGTGACTACATAAGGGCGAAAATTATTAAAGCGCGGTGCAGCTATCTTGAGGTCGACAGGGACACCGATGTAACACGACTTCATATCCTGCGACTCGCGTTGGTCAGTACCCAACTCGCGAAACGTAATGTGACGCGAACCGAAGTGTAATGAAGGCAACACGCGCAGTCCCAAGGTGCGATTGATGCGCCACTCGCCCAACACGCCCACCGAGAAGCCAATGTTCACTTGGTCCGTCTGCGCCACCCACTGTTGCCCTTCCATCGCATCACCCGCAGGGGGAAGGTAGCCATTATTATCAATGCGCATAGATTGGTCGTGTACGCCCACAAAGAAACCATAGTGGAAACGTCGTTCGTCAATATAAGGCTTGTTTTGCACCCGTCGCTCTTGCGCCCACGCCGCAGCACAAGCAAAGAGGCAGAGCAAGAAGGTGAAAAGTATATTTCTCTGTTGAACTATCATGTAGTATATATAATAAGGAGTAATGAGCCAAGAAGCTCTACAAATTATGTCCGTGCAAATTTATATATAAACCACGACTTTCTAAACGAACAACAGTAAAAAAGGCATCTTTTAAAGCTTTAAAGTTATAAGGTATTATAGGCGTGATGTAACTTTTTAACCTCCCAATCAAAAACCGAATTATCAAGAAACCCATTAAACTAATATTTCCATTTTCTTTCTCCTTTAAATAAAATATGTAACTTTGCTGCGCAATCGCGTCAACGGCCTTGTGCTATGAGCGGTTGCAGGACAATAACTCAACTCACAATCAATTAACAATCAATTAAATTCTACTATTATGGCTTACGTAATTGGTGACGACTGCATTGCATGCGGTACTTGCATCGACGAATGTCCTTCAGGTGCAATCTCAGAAGGCGAAAAGTACTCAATCGACCCTAACGTTTGTGTTGACTGCGGCACTTGCGCAGATGTTTGCCCCTCTGGTGCTATTGCTCCGGGCGAATAATTCGTCAGCACACGTCAACTTAACTCACTCAAACTGCCAAGCGTACACGCTACAAAGTGTCGCAAGGCAGTTTTTTTTGAATAAGACAGGCTGCACCTCAGCTATTGAAGTAAACTTCATTGCATTCGGCTTGCACTGACTTTGAATAAGACAGGCTGCGCCTCAGCAATTGAAGTAAACTTCATTGCATTCGGCTTGCACTGTCTTTCATGCTGAAAAGCACTATTTTTGTCAACAAAACGCCCACATTACACAGATATTACCCACCTATCTAAACTTTTTTTTCAAAAAATTTGGTCACTTCAGCGAAAGCCCCTATCTTTGCAATCGCAAATAAGACATAGACGTATTTTTACCATTTGCACAAGGAGAGATGGTAGAGTGGTCGATTACAGCGGTCTTGAAAACCGCCGTGCTGAGAGGCACCGGGGGTTCGAATCCCTCTCTCTCCGCCAAAATCAGCGTAACGAGTTGTAAAACAACAAGTTACGCTGATTTTTCGTTTAAGAGTGCACCAAATCTGCGCCAGAATTTTTCAGGTAATTGAACAAATGGCTTGGTGAACAACTGGGAAAGG
This sequence comes from uncultured Prevotella sp., assembly GCA_900540885.1. GTDB lineage: Bacteria > Bacteroidota > Bacteroidia > Bacteroidales > Bacteroidaceae > Alloprevotella. The sequence goes on along the minus strand of UQHJ01000039.1, from coordinate 14,876 downwards.
ATAAAACAACCATATCAAAATGGTGTACTAATACTTGTCAGCCAGATTTGGGCAATCTTATGAAGATAGCCAAACTGCTTGAAGTGGAAGTGACAGACCTTCTCAGGGAAGATAATATAGACTGATAAAATGGCAACAGACAATAAAGACAACAAGCTCTCAATAGGGAGCGGTGATTATGCAGAGATACTGCGACACGCTGTCGCAGTAATTGAGCATGCACGGACGGAGATAGCCCGACATGTCAATGGCTATGTCTCTACTGCCTATTGGGAGATTGGTCAAATGCTTCATGAGCGCAAGATTGAAAGTGGGTATGGTGATAGTGTAGTAAGAAGATTGTCGGCAGACCTAAAAGAACGATACCCTAAAATGGGCGTTTCACCACGAAATCTGTGGTACATGAAGAAATTCTATGAGCGTTATGCAGGACATAATGAGAAAGTGCAACGCAGCGTTGCACTTTTGCCGTGGTCACATAATATGTTGCTTTTGAGCAAAGGATTAGATGATGATGCAACTCTCTATTATGCCACAAAAACGGTGGAAAAAGGTTGGAATCGCGACTTGTTGCTCAATGCCATCAAACTCAATATGTATGAGACACAGGCATTGGCACGAGTAGACAACAATTTTGACCGTACTCTTCCTGCCAAACAAGCCCAATATGCCAATGAAGTGTTTAACAGCAGCTATAATCTCGGTTTCTTAGGTGTCACAAGTCCCATATTGGAACTTGAACTTGAAGACCGCTTGGTAAAAGCTATCACTCGTTTTCTTATGGAACTCGGCAATGGCTTCACTTTCATTGGCAACCAGCATGTGCTGGAATACAATGGCAAAGAAAGTAAGGTTGATATGCTTTTCTTCCATCGTGGACTGCGTTGTCTTGTAGCTGTTGACTTGAAAATTGGTGCTTTCAAACCAGAGTATGCAGGTAAGATGAACTATTATCTTTCTCTCCTTGACCGCCTTGAACGTGGTGCAGACGAGAACCGTTCCATAGGTATCATACTTTGTGCAGAGAAAGACCGCGTCGAGGTGGAACTCGCACTTGAAGATATGGGAAAGCCTATCGGAGTGGCGGACTATCAACTGATAGTTCCAAAAGAGAAATTACAGAAAGTCCTTGCTGACGAGATTAAGGCGTTTGGTGAGGAACAAGAAATATTATAACATGGATATTCAAATAATAAATCAGCATACATCCGCTTTCAACGATATAACGCATTACATTGAGAGCGATAATGGCAAAGAAAAGGTTGAAGTATGGTTTGCACGCGAGCTTCAGTCGGTTCTTGGCTATGCACGTTGGGAGAATTTCACTATAGCTATAGGTAGAGCCGTAGAATCATGTAAGTCACAGAATATCAACGTGGATGACCATTTTCGTGAGGTCACGAAAATGGTTGCATTGGGTAGTGGTTCAAAGCGTGAAGTCAAGGACTATATGCTTACTCGTTTTGCCTGTTATCTCATAGCTCAGAACGGTGATCCAAAGAAAGAAGAAATAGCATTTGCACAAGGTTATTTTGCATTGCAGACAAGGCGGGCTGAACTTATAGCTGAGCATTTGCAGCAAGTGTCACGTCTAGAAACACGCGATCGACTGCGTGCTTCAGAAAAACAATTGTCTCGCAACATTTATGAGCGTGGTGTTGATGACCGTGGATTTGGTCGTATACGTTCAAAAGGTGACACGGCTTTGTTTGGCGGACATACCACCGAAGACATGAAACTTCGCCTCGGCATCAAGTCAACACGTCCGTTGGCAGACTTTCTTCCTACGCTGACCATTGCTGCCAAAAACCTCGCCACAGAAATGACAAACTACAATGTGGAGCAGAAAGACCTTTATGGTGAACAGATCATTACTGCCGAACACGTTCAGAACAATGTAAGCGTAAGGCAGATGCTGGGGCAACGAGGCATAAAACCCGAAAACCTTCCTCCTGCTGAGGACATCAAGAAAGTGGAACGCAGAGTGGCAAGCAACGAGAAGAAAATAGAAAAGACTTCAAACAAATTGCCAAAGAAGGTTGAATAATATAGAATACTTGCTGACGAGATAAAGGCGGTTAGTGAGGAGAAAGAAAAGAGAACAAAAATAATCTCTTAAAAAAGGGATAGCAATAATGACAAAATACTCATTACAATCAGAAATTTTCACCCCTATCATTGAGTCTCAGAGAAAAGAATTCTTTGATTCTCTAAATGTGCCTCTGAAGGAATGTGTTTTTACACTTGATTATACTGAATTATACTGATAAGAATTATAATTGCATGCCGTATTTAGACGCTGCACTTGAATCGAAAATTCAAGGACTTTCTTTTCAAGAGGAGGAGGATTGGATATCGGTGCACAAATGGCAGGTATAAAAGTTTTAACAAGTTTAGATTTTGAGAAAGATGCTATTGCAACATTAAAAGCAAACAGATTCTTTTCTCATACCCAACATAGACTTGATGATACACGGAATGTAAAAGGTTCTGATTTTTCTGAGATATTAAGGATTAGTAATCCTGAAAAATTAGTCTTGCTTGATGGCAATCAAAGAAGAATTTCCTAACTTATTAATGATGGCTGAACGATATGAAAATGTATAATAAATTTCGACAATATCAGGAAAAACCTAAAGAGAGGCAACAACCTCCTTCAAGGACAAGTCGCACAAAAGAGTTCGTAAGATCAATGCTTGTTATCTCAACACCCTTAGGTTGCTTATGGTGGTTTGCTGAATTAAAATATGCGGGTGCTACTTTTTTCTTTTGTTTGGCAATACTTATATATGGTATGTTTACACTTCCATTTATCAATCTTTATGGTTCATTTGTAAAAGAGGATGAGGAGCAAGTAGTGAAAGATGAGGTGGGGCCAATAAAATCATGTGTTGGTCTTTTTGCTGCGGTATTAGGTCCAGTACTTGGAATATGGCTGTTTATATCAAGTATGCCTTATTGGGACCTAACAGAACGTAGAGAATTAGAGGAAAGCCCTAGTGTTTATATAACTCCTCATGAGAATTGCTATCATTCAACGAAAGATTGTTATACAATCAGAGGTCATAAAATAAAAGAGATACCACTTTATAAGGCAAAGAAGAAAGGTCGAAGACCATGTGATATTTGCTATTAAGTAAAAACGTCTTTTCATAAATACTCCATCGCCCATAGTTTTGCGGAAACAAACAAGCAAGACTATGGGCGATTTCAATTACTTACACATAACAGGCGTGAACGACCTACCCGGCTATCATGCCGCGGCAGCGTTCACCACCAAAAGCAGCGAAGTTTTCAAGGAGGCGGAGGAGATTTCACCGCGCCATGTGAGCGACAAGGTGTGCTATATGCCTTGGGGAGCGGACGACCAGATGCCGTATGACATTATCAATCTGATTGAGAGCGATGAGACACTGAGCACTTGCCAGATGTTCAATGCAGAGGTGTGCTATGGGAGCGGTTTGGTGTACCAGACTGATGAAATGTGCAAACAGAAAGTGGTGAACGAGGGCGAGGAATTCTTCTTGGATAACGACATGGCGAGTTATTTCCTCGGTGTTTGCCAAGATTTCAAACACTTCGGCTTTGCCGTGAGCGTGATAATTCTCAATGAGCAAGGCAACAAGGTGGTGAGGGTGCTGCGCAAGGAGGCTTGCTATGTGCGCTTTGCGCCTGCCAACAAGGAGGGCGTGATACCACAGGTGTTGCACGCGAATTGGCGCAACTCGGTGCGGGCGGAACAGGTGGAGGTCATTCCACTACTCATCCCGCAAAGTCCTTGGACGGACTTGCAAGCACAGGTGAAGAAGGGCAAACGCAAGTTTGCCGTGGTCAGCCGTGTGCCGACGCCTGACAGCACGTATTATCCCATTCCTTATTACGCCTCGCTCTTCAAGGGCAAATGGTACAACATTAAGCAACTCATCGGGGTGGCAAAGGAGGCAAAATTGAAAAACTCTGCGCCTATCAAGTACCACATTGAGATTGCCAAATCGTTTTGGAGCAATATCTTCAAGGCGGAGGGCATTACCGACCGTGTGAAGCAGCAGGAGCGAGTGAATGAGGAAAAGGACAACATCATCAATTTCCTCACGGGCATGGAGAACTCAGGGCAAGGTACTTTTCTCGGAATTTTATGTGTCTCCCAACGGGGAGGAACAGCATGATGTGGTGATTAACAAGATAGAGACAGACAAGGAGGGAGGCGATTGTTTCGTGAATGTCGGCTGCGATCGGCAAAGTTCAAGCAAGCTTGACTTTGCTCTCGCTGGTACGACATTTGGGCGACAGACATCATCGAGGCGATGAACATGATGTGCTTTACCATGCGTGTACACTCGAACCTTGTGGGTTCGGTGCCTGGAAAATCGCAAACGAATAATTCGGGCAGCGACAAGCGCGAGCTTTATACGATTGCACAAGCCCTGCAAAAGCCGTATCACGACCTGTTGTTTAATGTGCACCGATTGATTATAAGGTTTAACAAATGGGACGGGGCTTATCCCGACTGTCCGTTTAGGAAACTTACTACACTCGATGAAAATAAGGACGCAAAGCAGGTAAGCACAAAAGAGTAACTTTATAATCTAAAACCTCAAAACTACTATGTCTCTGTTGATACCCGATAACAATGTGCTTCTGCAATTCGTTCCGAATGTGCTGAAGTCGGTGCAAGGCGAGACCTTGCTCTTTGATAAAAATGCTCCGCACTTGGAGGTGGCGGAAGCGTGGCTCACGACCACGTTCCTCTCTGAGGCAGTCCTTACGGAACTGCCCACACGCGATGCCAACAACAAGTTGTTGCATTACGCGCGTATGGCAGTGGTGGCAGAATCCATGCTCCATGCCGTGCCACAATTGGATTTGGTGCTTACGCCCAATGGCTTTGGTGTTGTTTCAAACACCAATATAGCCCCTGCTAGCAAGGAGCGCGTGGAACGCTTGCTCCTGTCGTTGGAGAAAATGCGTGATGACACGCTTTCTATCTTGCTTCCCTTGTTGGCAAATACGGAAGCATGGGCGACAAGCGCCCCATGCCAATACTTTGAGCAAACGCTTTACCCGTGGTTGGATCTGCCTCGGAAACTCGGCAGCACCGACCACTCTTGGCAGCAATATCAAGTCATTCATGAGAAGCAAGTCGCCATCGAGGAACGATTGGCGCATGATTTCTTCTCCTGTGAACTCTTGGCGACTCTGCGCCAAGCAGAGCTATTGGGCAGATGGGGCGAGACCCCATCTGCACCGCACTACAAGCGTGTCTGGAAGCATATCTTCGCGATTGAACTGTATATGCTACGGGAAGAAGGAGAAGTCCCCATATCATCTTGCATTGAGGTCGTGAACTCCCTCCATAATGCTCCCGATGGAATCTTTGAAAAGTGGAAGCAGTCGGTGACCGCTGCGCTCTTTGAAAATCATGGGTACAAGAATGATAAAAGAAAAAGTGGGTATTGGTTCTAATGTTGTATATTTGTCGTGTTAAACAAATCTGTAAAAGCGAATGAAAAATCCAAGATACTTAGAATTGTTGCACGATGACACGCACAAAAATCCACTATGGGCACAGAAAATGATACCAGTGCTTGTTTATTGGGCTAAATCGAGCAATGACAACAAAGCGCATTATTATAGTAACTTGTCAAAGGCGGTTGGACATAAGACAGATAGGATAGGTCGTGTTCTTGGTCTAATTCATGATATTTTTGAAGAACTACGTAAAGAAAAAGGATTTAAGAATGTCCCATCTCTAAATGGATTAGTTAAATCTAAACAATCAGGACTTCCTGAACACGGCTTCGATTATGTAGAACCAAACTATAACAAACTTAGTTTTGAAGGAAAAAAGGAAGTTGTTCAAAAAGTCAATACAGATGCTCAACACTATGAAAAATGGGATTTGGTCCTCAATAAGTTAGGACTAAAACCTTATAAAATACCAGACAATAGTTCTGATGAAAACGTCATTCGTAAAGGTGCGTTTTCAAGGAATGGTTCAGAAGGACCTCGCCACAAAGAACTCAAACAATTTATTTATGATAATCCAGAGTCTATCGGCATTAGAAATGTTGATTTTAAGTCTATGGAATACGGACTTCTTTCTGGTGACAGACTTGATGTTTACTTTCGCTTGAAAGATAAAACACAAATTGCGGTTGAAATAAAATCTGCTATATCAGATAAAGCTGACATCTTGCGTGGTATTTACCAATGTGTAAAATACAAAGCTATATTAAATGCAGAGCAATCTGTAAGAGTGGAGCACAATAAGGTGAAAACCATATTGGTTTTGGAGGGTGAAATGCCCGAAGAGAAGATGTCTGTTGCCCTTGCTCTTAAAATAAAGTTCTTTGATAATTTCAAGAAGGGATAGATTGTTGTCTTTTCTCCCCATTCAATGCTTCCATACTTTCGCGGTATGGAAGCATTTTCTTTATCCCTGCCCAAGTCATGGTCGGAACTATCCGACCAGCAATTGTTGTTCTTCTTTCGACAAGTCGCACGCGATTTGCCGATGAATGAGGTGTTAGCCCTTTGCGCTTGCAAATGGGCTGAAATTGTTGTGCTTTGTCATGCAGACAAACACTCCTGTTTGGTCAAGGACAGATAAAGCAAACACCAAGTGGTGCTTGCCGATTGGCAAATATTGCTGTCCGCTAAAACTCAAAAGAGCATAGAAATCCTATCCGCAATGCCCATAAACAGGCGTTGCGGATGATTTTTTGAAAAAGTAAGCCCCCTTAGTCAAATAAAGACGGTTCAGGAAGCCCTTCCTTTGCCTCTTCAAGCATCTTCGCCCAATCTTTTTCTGGTCCTTTAAGTTTATGCCCAGATGTGCCAGTTTACGAGCTTCTGGGAACATGGAATCGGTTATCTCACGAAGAGAATCGAATCTTTTAATGACTGCATAGAGCATGACAACAAGATGTTGGTAAGCATCAAAGTGCTTTACATAACGTTCTCCTTTCTTTTCACGACTGAATTTGAAATAAACTGAAGATTTAGGGGTTTTCAAATGCGAGCCCCTATAATTTTTTGATGGTGCAAAGTAACAAAGGAGGTGTGCCAACAGTGGGCGCACCTCCTAAAAAAGAAAAATATACTTGTTTTTCTAATATCAAACTATGATTGGATAATGTTTTGTGGCATTCTTGCTCCTTAAACATGTTCTTTTGAATCGTTTATCTTTTCGTCAAAATCGATAATTTTTACATTATATTCTTCAAGGATCTTCTGCCAGCCCTGAGATAGGGATATTCTTGCCTTTGAGTCTAAATAACGTTTCGCTTTCCATATTCTATCCTGTCCCAAGAATATTTCACTTTTTGATTCTGCATCATTATTCTTATCGAATGCTATATTGGCATGATAGTCATCCCAAATGTCTCCATTCAGTAGGTCATATAGGATGGCCAGCTTCCTGTGACTCCATTGCTTTTCGTTTCTATTCAAGGTCTTGTTTTCTTCAAAGAACTCACATCTTTTTTGTTGAAGTAGTTCTTCGCATTTCAGGCCTCTTTCCATGTAATCTTTGAAAAAACTGATAAATTGCTTTGTTCGGACGATTCTCTTCCATTCGCTAGTTTCATAATTGTTGTAATACCAAGGCGATTGCTGATTCCAAAATGTCTTATTGTCAATTACATAAAACAAAAGTATTTTCTTGATGTTTATATGTGATGTCTCTGTAGGTCTTTCCCCAAGAAGTCCGACTATATTGTTCTTGAATGATATTATGCTATCGAGGATGTTGGTCTTATCAATAATCTCTTCATCCTGAAAAAACTCATAGATGGTATTACCACCTACACCCTTACCATCCAGAAAGTAGGGAAGCTCCTGAATTTCCCAAATGCAAGATTCTATTTTGTTAGTCTTGGCCTCATCAGAGAAGTAGAGTTTTGATAAAAGAACTTCCTCTTCACTGAAGGTCTTACTGTTGATGTTGTCCTCTTCTTCTTCGTCTTTCGTTGCAATATCAATTTCGTGAACACGTCCACGTTTATTTATGAATGCATTGACTATTGTGTCTATAGACGTTGCAGAACGTTTGAAGCATTGGTATCTGATGTAGTAGAAATGTAGTAATCTCGCCAAAACCTGATCGCTTATTTCATTCTCTTTGCACTTTTGGAAATATGTCATCCACGACCAAAAGAGCATTGATTTGTTTCTAGCAATAGACTTGTTCTTGTAGTCATTCCTTATTTCTTGGTTACCGCCTCTTGGATCAATGATGTCCCATTTGCCTTCATAGGTGTTTATCTCATTCCAAAGACAAGAAACAAATGAGTCAAACCAACCTGTGTAAAGGCCATTGTAGAGAGATTGCAACTTATTTTTGAATTTCGAGCTACAGATATACATAAGGCCTCTTATGTAGGTTCCAATGACATCAATTTCAATAGTGCTTCCCTTTTTTGATGGTTCATTGAAATATTCCAAACCTTCAATACATGCAAGAAAATTGTTGAATCCCTTGTCTGCATTTGCATTTTGGGCATTACCCATTGTCCTGTTTCTCCAGAAGAAAGTCTGCCATGACTCCCACTTACATCCGTATTTGCATAACGCTGTGCTTGGCAAGACTCTTGATTTCTGCATTTCATTGTCAGATAACTGTTCACCACGAGAATTCATAGTTATGTACAATTCCTCGCCTTGGGATGTGGCTTCCGTTTTGAAATGCCAGAAATGAATATTTGTGAGAAGATAATCAAAGTAGAAATTTGATGTATTGCCAAAAATCTTCTTGATTGATTTGAGTGCAGAAATCATGGACATCACGGTCGGGTCATTCTTGTAATCATCAAGGAACCAGTGAGGCGAATTATCTAAATCCATGATGAAGTCAAAAGCACTACATCCTCCGTCTTTAGCATGTCTAATCAATTGAACAAGAAACTGTTGGGTTAGACTTCTAACTTTGTAGTTGAAGCCCATATGCAAACCATCCTCATCAGCTCTGCATATTGTCAAGAAGTCATCAATTCTTTTTTCAATAGTAGATCTATAGAGAAGGAGCAAAAAAAGAGTAGTGATTCTCTGTTGACCATCAATAAGAAACTCATCAAGGATTCTCTCACTTTCGTATTTAACATATGAAGGTTTGTAGGAATAAAGAAATCCTACATTTATGTTCTTGTTTGTGTGAACATGGTGGCATTCCTGACAAGGAGAGGCCTTTTTCTCCAACTCCTGAAGAAATTTTTCCAATACATCACTATTATTACCCCATACATATTCTCTCTGTATCTCGGGAACAATCATATTGTTTAGAGAAAACAGAGTTAGAAGGTTTTCATCTTTAAGATATGCGTTATACTTGCTCATTTGATGTATTTAAGAAGTTACTTATTCGTTTGATTATATATTCTCGTCTTGCAAGGATATCGGATTTATCCCATCGGTTCATCATTTTCATATCGATAGATTCGTCATGACGTTCAAGAAAGATCTTGTTGAAAGCATCATATACATGGGGCCTGATAAAGTAACCATCTTGAGACTTACGCATGATGTCTATTCGTTTCTCCAAGAAGAAGTCATTTCCGTAGCCTCGGTTTACAGATTCATGAAGCACACACATGTTTCCAAGAGAATTGACAGGTATGACTTTTTCAATTTTATCATTTATACGAGACTTAATACCTTCTTTCCAGTTTTGGTTATCCCAATCTATATCGCAGTCATCGATATAAATTTTTTCCTCACTGATCGTTTGGTTTATGATCTCAAGATATTCTTTTAGGATCTGTGTTTGCTTTACCTTGTCTTTGATTCTGTCTCCAACAGGTGTCTGCGGAAATATATGCTCAAGGTCTTCTTTGTACGCCTTGAAATGTCTGGCAGTAAGGTACGCACTATTTCTTGAAGAGAGGATGCTGATGATGTCGAGCAATGTTGATACCATTACCAGTTTTTTATCATACCAGTTTTCAGAGAAAGCGGTTTTTTCATTTTCCTCTTTGCTTCTTTCTGATTGTTTGATTAAATCATCAAAAACTTCAGTACTAGCAATTCTTTTCTTTAAGAAACGAATGAAATCTTTTCTGTAAAGTTCTTTCCATTGCTTCAGTAGTTCTTTGAAGTTCAGAGTAGGGGAATCTTCTGATTTTTCTCTGGCATAGATGCTTGTGAAGAGTATGAGATGGTATAGTACTTTGTCGTTATACCAGTTCTCCATTGTTCTTTGTAGTAATTGAAGCTCTTCCAAAAAATAATCATCTATTACTTTCTTCTCAAAGAATTCCATGTCTAACACACCATCTCCGTATGCCAGGACGTACAGTTTATAGAGATTGTTGATAGGGTATGTCGCGTCATTGAAGGATACAGAGTTTTCGTCTGATACTTTGGATTCTTTTGTGAATTGATGAAAGTAGTTTTTCTTGTTATCATCAGCCCACCAAAGATTAATGCTATCGAGTAAAAGTCCTATCTTTACCCTTCGCTCATTGATCAACACGTTCTGTTTTATGCTATCATCAAGATTTCCGACCTCTTTTTTTGCAAATCTAGTAATAATCAAGGCACGGATAAGGTCAGCACCATCCAAAGGGACTTTTTTCCCATTCAAATTTTCAAATAGTTCCTGCTCTTCTATATTCTTAGGAAGGTTCACAATTAACTTGACATTGTTGAGAATCTTGTCCTTCATTACAGAGACAGTATCAGAATTGGCCTCAAACCAAGTCTGGACTGTTTTGTAGGCATTGAACAGATAGAATATATCCTGATAGTCGTAATCCTTTCCTTCGTTTCTTGCAATCTCCAGAAGTTGGTCCCAATCCTGTATGTTTCTCAGTTCGCTAGGTTTGAAAATATACTCCTTGAGAAACTCTTCAGTCTCAGGCCTTACATTGTATTGCAGTTTCTCGTTGATTAACTCGTATTCGTCAAGATATGAAAGAATGACTGTAAGGGTCGTCAGCCTTTGCTGTCCATCCACCACGTTGAAAGAGTCCTTAAATTCGACGAGGGTGATATTCTGAAGGCAGTAAAATAGATTAAGGTCCTCATGGGGAGAGAACTCATTAATGTCTTTTAGCAACCGTTCAATATCTTTTGTATCCCATTTGTATCCTCTTTGATAAGGTGGAATGGAATACTTTTTCCCATGTAAATAAGAGTCGAACAGTTCTTTAGAGCTATAAAGTAATTTGTCGTATACTATCATATATATGTTTTGTTAAAATATATTTAATATTCTCTTATGCATTATGATATATAAAAACTATATTTTGAAAATTCATTATAGTATTTTCATTGCAATGGCAGCGCAGGCTTATGCGTCGGCCAAGACTTGATATTGCTGCAAAATCTTTCATAATATGGGCTACTGATTATCCTTATTGAACACAAAATAGTCCTGAGTGATCCCCTTCCGAAACCTTGTCTTGCACGTTTACTACCCCTTCTTCGTACTAAATCGATAAATTACGTGTAGCATGAAGTAGCGATGAACGCACTTACTCCAACCTGAATAGCGAGAGTTGACGTCAACCGACGTCCACGTTTGGTCACGCTGGTTGAGCAAGTCGGAAGCTTCGAACGTGACAGCCAACGACTTATCGCGTAAGAAGGACTGCTCAATAGAAGCATTCCATATCGTGCGCCAAGGGTGAATGACATAGCCTCCACTGTTGTGGAAGCGGTTGCTCTGAAGGTTCGACTTGACGACCATGTTCCATGGCAAGGTGTACTGTACGTTAAAGTCAAGCACATTCATGAAACTGCTCACATTGTCATATACCTCGGTGCTGCGCGCTATGGTGCGATACATACACATATTATCTAAGCCTAACACCCACTTTCCCAGACGGGCATTGATGCCTCCCATCACGTAGAGTTGATGATTCGTCTTGTCGTAGAGTTCAGCCTCAGCTGTCGTACCGATGGTGTAGGCACGTCCTTTGGTGAGCGAGTAATAAACGGAGCTGGAGAAGTTGACTAACTGCTTCTTATCCAACGGAGTTGAGAAGTTCAAATTGGGCGAGTAGTTCCACGACCCCTTGGGGAGGTTGACACGTTCGGTGGTCGTTACACCCGTCAGTTTATCGAAGCGCGAGCGGGTGGTCACTTCGTTGTCTTGAAACGTAAAGGTGTGGCCCATTGAAAACATGCGACCGTGCTTCATATTCACTTGATAGCCCATTGATGCAACATGTACGTGACGTTTCTTGAGGTCGGGATTACCCAACAAGAGGTAGAGCGGATTACTCATGTCGGGCAACGTGATTGTTTGCAACAACGAAGGATTGCTGGTGTAATAACTATAGGAGAACGTGAAAGTGCCGATAGAGTCCGTCTCGTAACGTGTGTTTAGTCCTAAGCGATAAAGGCCACTGTGGCGCGATGGGTAGAGTGGGTCGTAGTCACCCTTGACGTATTCAAGGCGGTCGTACACCAAGGTATAGGTATTGCTCAAGTCGAGCGTGAGACCTTTCTTCTTAAATATCAAGTTGTTCTGAAACGAATGTTGGCGCGAGAGCGTCAGTTGGTCGAGCGTCAGCTCAGGGTCACGCGCTGTGGCTTGCCAACCTGCTTCAGTGGGAAGTGTGCCTATCAGAGGCAAGTAGTCGTTGAAATTGGCAAAACTGCCGCCCAAACGTTCTAAACGATAAGCATCGGCTATGCTGTGCGAGCGGTTGATTTGTGTGCCATACATAAAGCGGAAGGACTGCAGACCAGGTATGGGAGCGTCTAAGAATACGTAGTTTGAAAAGTCAAAGTCGTGAGAGGCCGTGCGTGAATAGCGATTGTAAAGCGGATCGACCTGTGAGGCCTGCGACGTTTGATACTGCGTGTACTGCTTTAGGTCGTTCGTCTTTTCATCGCCATAACGATAACCGATGTTGCTCATCAAGCTCAAGCGCCAATTGTTTTCGCTCAAGCGTTGTGTAAAGTAGAGGTAGTGCTGCGTGTAATGCGTACCTTTATCAGATAGGCTCTCGTCGAGCATCAAGGTGTTGGCTTGCGCTTGTGCGCTGTTAAGGGGCCAACCCGTTGTGGGGTGATGAAGCAGTGAATCGAGGGGCGAAAAGGAATTGTCGGCAAATCCTCCGTTCCATTGCGCCTCTTGTTCGTGCGAACGGTATTTGTAGGAGTTGTAGGAATAATGAGGGCGATACTCTAAATAGGTCCACTTCGTAGCTTGCCACGTGAGCGAGAGATTAATGCGCCAGATGCGCTCATCGTTTTTGGTCGTCATGTGTTCCATACGAGTCGTTCTCGTACCGTCATCGAGGAAGTTTTCGGTCAACTGACGGTTCTCATCGTGGTGGCCACGATAGTCCCAACCGCCGCTGCCGTCTACCATGAGGTAGCCCTTGTCGCCTCGCTGCTTACCATTGTTCCACATAAACGAAAGGCCGGGCTGCATATAACGCGTGTCACCCGAACTACTTCCGGCACCGCCATTTTCGTTCCACATACCCTCATCGGTGGCACTTTGGTACTGTCCCGTGTTGGTAAAACCTCCGTATGCGCTCACGCGAGAGTGTTCGGTAAAGGTGTTGGCAAAGCCACGATAGCGCCAACGGTGGTCGGTGCCATAGCCGAGGTCGACATTACCAGTCCACGCGCCCAAGTACTTCTTCTTTAAGATAACGTTCACCACCTGTTCACGATCGCCATTATCGATGCCCGTCACCTTGGCTTGGTCGGTGAGGTCCTCGTAAGCTTTTACGTTTTTAATGATGTAAGCTGGAAGGTTTTGCAATGCCTTCTTTGTATCACCGCGCTCAAAGTCGGTGCCGTTCACTTGCACACGGGTTACGGCCTTACCGCGATAGTAGAGGGCACCATTCTTTATCTCAAGTCCAGGCATACGACTTATCATGTCTTGCAGCATGTCGCCTTTCGTTGCTCCCAGCGCGTCCATATCGTAGATGACGGTATCCTTCTTGGTTACAAACACCAAGCGCGTGGCCGTAACCGTGGCTTCGCCCAAGTCGCGCTGGCGCTCTTTGGTCGGCTTCGTCTTTAGGCTATCCGTCTTCACCGTGTCAGTAGGGAGTATAAAAGTACGCGCTTTTGCCCCTAAGGTAAAACAAAAGAGAAGGAGCAAAAGCGTGAATAATCTGTGGGGAAACGTGTTCATCGGTAGTTTAGTTGTGTCTTATAAGTAGGGGCAGACCTATTGAAGTCCTGCCCCAAAAGAGGATTGCTACTAAAACTCGTCAGCAGCGTAGAGATAAGGGAACGTGGCCTGCTTCCACTCAATTATCTCGTCGTCGCGGAAGAAGCGCTTCAGTTCCACTTCAGCCGCCTCCTTAGAGTCGGAAGCATGTACAATGTTCTCTTGAAAACTCATACAGTACGTGCCGCGTATCGTGCCAGGCGCTGCATTGCGTCCGTTCGTAGGCCCTGCCAGCGCGCGCACTGCTGCTACTGCATCTACGCCTTTGAGGCAGAGGGCCACCACGGGGGCTACCATCATGGAGTCTTTAATCTGTTGGAAGAAAGGTTTTCCACTCAAATGGGCATAATGTTCTGTCAGCATCTCGTCAGTGAGTTGCATCAGTTTCATACCGCATATCTGTAGTCCTTTCTTTTCGAAAATGCTAATAATTTCGCCTGCTAAGCCGCGCTGCATCGTGCAGGGCTTGAGCAACACAAGTGTCTTTTCTAATGCCATAGATAGTATGCTTATTAATATATAATGGTGTGTAAAGGTAATGAAAGGAGAGGGAAGGACAAAACGAAAGACGGATAAACTGTAATTTGTCTGCCTAATTGGGGGGCGGGTTTGTAACCCGCGGCAGCAGCATGTTGTAAATTATCTGTTTATAGTCACTAAGCGACTATAAGTAGATGCTCAAAACCTGCTGCTGCCGCGGGTTACAAACCCGCCCCCCAATTAGGCAGACAAA
>UQHJ01000038.1 GCA_900540885.1 uncultured Prevotella sp. | reverse complement strand
GATATATTGAGAATGCTTTTAATTATCAATCGTTTATGCAAGCCATTAGTGCGCTGAAGCGCAAGGGCGTAGCCAGTATGTTTCAATTTGTGCCTTGGAATAAATTGAGTATAGTATGTAAAATTGTATGTTATGTATGTTCTCGCGCTAAGCGACTATAAGATGTTTAAAGCATGCTGCTGCCGCGGGTTACAAACCCGCCCCCCCAATTAGGCCGATAAATTGCAGTTTATCAACATCTTCACATAGTAGCCTCACAACGTCATGTCAACCTTACAAAAGAAACAAATAAAATGCAAAAAACTTAGCACAAAAAATATTCTATTAAGAAGTTTTTTCTAATTTTGCCACATGCAACATTCAAATAGCAATCTTAAACTCATAACTATTGTTATACCTTGCTTAAACGAACAGCAAAGCATCTCTACTTTGTACTATGAATTAAAGAATGTGCAAAAAGAGATGCCGCGAAGTTACCGATGGGAGACATTGTTTGTTGACGATGGTAGTAATGACCAAAGCCTCGACATTATCAAACGACTTTGTCAAACAGATGCAAGTGTAAAATACATCTCCCTATCGCGAAACTTTGGGCACAATAACGCACTCATCGCTGGCATTACTCATGCTAAAGGAGATGCTGTTATCACTTTAGATTGCGATTTACAGCACCCACCTTGCCTCATAAAAAAAATGATAGCCGCGTGGAGTCAAGGATATGATGTAATTAACATGGTACGAAAGGGAACTGTTAGTAATTCATGGTTCAAGAGTTATTCTGCCCATTGTTTCTATCTGTTACTAAAACATATCACAGCCTTAGACTTAGAAGAAGGGGTCGCAGACTTCAAGCTCTATGATAAAAAAGTAAAGACCATTATAGAGGACAATCATGAATATGACCTATTCTTACGAGGTATTGTAAAATGGTACGGTTTTAAACAAGTGACAATTAGCTACACTCCTAATCCACGCCTCTATGGCAAGACAAAATATACAAAGACAAAGATGCTAAAACTTGCATTCAACGCATTTACATCTTTTACAATCAAGCCTTTAAGACTTTCACTTGGATTTGCTCTCATATTTATCACTATTGCCATTTTTGAATGTTGCTATGCCTTATACATTCGGCTATATACAGAAAATGCAGTGTCTGGTTGGACGTCACTCATTATTCTCATTTCTCTAATCGGTGCATCAAACATGTTTATGTTAGGCATCATCGGCGAATACTTAGGACGTTGCTTTATGCAAAGCAAAGGACGCCCCAACTACATCATAAACGAAACAAACTGCTAATGGGAAATTATATTGACATATTTCACAAAAAGTTATTGGAAACAAAAGCTATTGTTACCATAGCTATTCTTGTGCTAATAAATATTGTCGTTTACCACCACACATTGGGGAATCAATTTATTGATAAATGGGACGATCAATGGCAAATCATTAATGCATACACCATTTCTGATTGGAATTGGCAATACATTTCACACTTATTCCGCTATTCTTTTCATGGCCAATACTCGCCACTTAATCAACTTTTATACTGTACCATTTACCAAATTTGTGGTCTTAATCCTTCCGCTTTTCATTGCGTAAGTTTAGCGATACATATTCTAAATACTATATTAATCTATAAGATAATTAGCCACATTCTTTTTAAAAAGAGCAAATACGATAATCAAAAATGCAATAACATTGCCTTTATCACGTCTTTGCTTTTTGCCGTTCACCCATTGCAAGTAGAAAGTGTTGCATGGATGAGTGCGTCTAAAATCTTACTATCTTCTTTTTTCTATATATTAGCATGTTACTTTTTCGTCTTCTATATTGAAGCAAGGAAGACTTTGCATTATATAGGTTCAATCATCTGCTTTCTCTTGGCATATTTATCTAAGGAACAAGCAGTGACGCTTCCATTAATGCTTACAGTTTTGACTCTTATATATAAAGGATGGAAGGTTGATAGAACTTTTTTCCTACAGATTACGCCTTTTTTCATTCTTGCATTGCTGATGGGGTGCTTCTTCGTTTTTGAAACCAAGAATAACTCTATCAATACGCTCACATCATCTGCAACATACACATGGTGGCAAAGAATTATCTTTGCAAGCTATGCTCTAACAGAGTACATATGCAAAGCTATAATTCCCTACAACCTACGTTTTAAATATTACTACCCTTTATCACCAACAGAGTTAACGCCTTTATGGCTTTTCTTTTATCCCTTGCTTATCACAACCATTATATATAGCTTTCGGAATATATTCAAAAAGCCCATTATAGTGATTGGGACGGCAATATTTCTCATTCACCTTATATTAGTACTTCATATTATTCCCATTGACAGACAACACATCATTGCCGATCGATACATGTATTTGTCTATCATTGGCATCGCACTACCATTTGCCTATTATGGGATAACTTTCTATCATCAGCTAAATAGCAAAAAGTTCAAGTATGCTCTCATATCGCTATTTCTATTAGCGATAACAAGCCTTTCCTTTGAAAGTTTTGAACGCACACAGAAGTGGAACAATTCTAACACCATTTATAACGACATTTTTATCCCAAATGAATCTTTAAAACCAAAACTATGAACAAAGATTGCATTACCCCCTTAGCGGCAGCTTTTGCACTACTAACCTGTCTCACTTCTTGTAAAGACAATAGTGGTCCTAACATGCTTATGCCTATGAATGCACGTAGTATGTCTGTTTTGTCACTTGAAACTGAGCTTCCCAATCTTGAGATTGACAATTCACAAGTAAGGAACATTCAGATTCCATTAAATGACAACGACTACGACTTCTATCAATTGATAGAAAGCATCAACTATGTACCTCTTGAGACTAATGCGGAGAGTCTCTTGGGCCATATCGACAAAATCGTAACTGACGATAATTTTCTGTTTATTTTAGATAAGCAGAATGGACTCGCCATGCGTTTTACAAAAGACGGTAAATACCTTGGGCGCATTGGCAAACAAGGCAATAACAAAGGCGAATACGAAAGCATCGCTGACTTATCTATTGACTATCGTAACAAGCGCATCTGCCTATTAGACCCTAATGGTGCGCAACAACTCTTTTATGACTATGGCGGTAACCTTGTAAAAGAGCAGCCCTTGTATTACTACTACCAACAAATAGAGTTCGCTGGTGACACACAAATACAACACACGGGATTTTCATTCAACGAAGAAGCACCGCAACTGGATTATAACAGAGTCGTAATTGCCAACGCTCAACAACAACCACTATATGTTGGTTTCCCATACGATGAAAAGTTACGTTCTAATTTCCATTGGTCTGTGTCTAGCCCTCTCCAGTCAGTAAGAGGAAAAGTTTTCTTTAATCACATACTTTCTAACACCATTTGGCAAATTGAAGGGAACAAAGCTATCGCACGCTACAAAGTTGAGTTACCTTCTAACTGCACATCACAAGATCAGTTGAATATTTCTACTCTTTCAGACAAAGAATTTGAAACGAAAACCGAAAAATCTCCGATTACTTATAAAGGAGGTTATCAGCAAACAGACAATACACTGTGTGTGTTTATTACAAAAGAAGGATTTATTCGCCCCATTTTATACAACAAATCATCTGGTAACGTTTTAAAAGGGACTGGATTTAAAAACGCACAGCATAATTTGTTTGAATCCTTGAGTGCAAACATTTTCGACTTTTCCGATGGCGAAAACTTTATTAAGGTACTCCAACCATTTGACATCTTCCGCATTATGAAATTGAATAAAAACATTAAACCTTCAGAGAAGGAAAAAGTTTTGCTCAACAATATTACGGAAGAAAGCAATCCTATTTTAGTCTTTGTCAAATTAAAAAACTTTTAAGTCATGAAGTACATAAAGATACGATACATTATTGGTACGCTTGCCATTATCGCTATTGTTGTGATGAACTTTACATACGCACACAACAACTATGGAATTCCTAAGATGAATGGAATAACAAAAGCAAATGCTACAACAGCGGCACCTACTTATCGTGAGGTCTTAGAAATTGAATACGAAAATTGTCCCGTTTACACATACGATGTTATCGTTCATGCAAAGAAAACACCTGATGAGATTTTTTGGGATATTGAACACGGAGGATACATTGGCCCATACTGGGGAGAACATCGCGTTCCTTTCTATTCAAAGTCAATGCAAAAAGCATATGAAGCTGCAAAAAAATATGCCCAAGATGTCAATGAGTCAAACCCTGAATTAGACTTTGCAGAAGTTGACATGAGTTGTTATATTTCATTGGCACACACAGAAGCTCATCGCGTAAACTGTCTTCAAAGTGGAAATCTAATGTATTGCGAAACAAAAAATGTTGAATGCGATCCCTTAGAGTACGAAAGTTCACTTGAAAGATAATAATAGAGACAAGCTCTCTACACACTACTGAAATTACTTACCATAAGGCACCAAAGTGTATGATGAAGATGTATAAATATAGATTCCTGTGTATCCTCTTATTTTTGCTCTACACCTTGCTAAACATCAGCACCCATGCACAATCACTGCATGAACAAACGGAGCAACTCTTTGAAAAGTTTAAAACAGCTGCACGATTTGACTATAAATATCCTCGTGAAAAGGTGTATGTTCATTTTGATAACACAGCTTACCTTATGGGCGATACCATTTGGTACAAAGCATACGTAGTACGTGCATCATCGCTCAAACCCACTACACTCAGCAAAGTGCTTTATGTTGAACTACTTAATGCAGACGGACAAAACGTTGTTAATCAAGTTCTCAGAATTGACAGCATGGGCACGGCTCAAGGAGCTATTCCATTAGGTGATACCGTTTACCCAGGTTACTACGAAGTGAGAGCCTATACGCGTGAAATGGTGAATTGGGGAAAGTATGCTTGTTTCTCACGTGTGCTACCTGTCTTTACTGACGAGAATCCACAACACAAAAAGCAACACGGGTTTGACCTTGACCTTTCACAACTCTCCATTCCACAACCAGAGCCTCGTAAAACGGTTACCATAGGACAACCACGTCCTTATGGCATGACGACAAACAAAAAACGAATGCTCGACTTCTATCCAGAAGGCGGAGAACGCGTTAAGGGCGTAGAACAACTTATTGCTTTTAAACTTACTGATGGTACGGGGCTTCCTGTTGAAGACACGCTCTCTATTTTTTATGCTGATGGACGATTGTGTACGACCACACAACCTTTACACGATGGGATGGGGACGTTCCTTCTACCTGCCGACTTTGACAAAGGCTATGCACGCATTAATGGCATCAAAAAGAGTCAAATCGATTTGCCCAATTGCACTGCTGATTACTATTTAGGAGTGACTGAACATAGTAGTGAAGGAATCACCATTAAAGTAACTGCTGCAGACAGCATTTGCGAGCAACATAAACTTTTAGCTATTGCACTCTTTAATCGCGAAAAAGCCTGCTTCTTTGACACGCTTACTGTCAACCCGCAAACAGGAACTGAACTTTTCATTCCCAACAAAGCCCTTCGCGCGGGGGTGAGTCGCTTCGAACTTTTCAACATCGAGGGACAGGGACTTGCAACACGATTAGTTTGGAATCCGCTCAATCAGCGTGAAGCTGCACACAAAGTTTCACTACAAGTTAAACAAAACCAACGCGCATACGATCCCTTTAGCCCCGTAGCATTAGTACTTAAAGCCACACGTGGTGACGGAAATATCGTAAAGAATGCCAACCTTTCTGTGGCTGTACGCGACGAAGCGAGCAACATTATCACCACCACCGATGGGGGTATTGAGGCCAGCATGTTGTTAGCTTCTGAACTGCGTGGTTATATTCATCGTCCTGATCGTTATTTTGAGCGCAATGATGCCGCACATCGCTTCATGCTCGACCTCCTCATGTTGGTACAAGGGTGGCAAGCGAACTCTTTTGATGTGATGTGTCAACGCGAAAGTTTTGCGCTTCGTCAGCCTATTGAAGATAGTTTGTTGATTAAAGGTACACTTTACAAGTACAACAACAAGAGCGAACCTTACCCCAATATTTATATCAACCTTATGGGATATGCATACAACAATGGGAAGGTGGGTACTACTGGCATTGAGGCACAAACCAAAACTGACAACAAAGGGCGATTCGCTTTTGAAGCGAAAACGGAATTGAAAGGAGATTTCTTAGTTACCTTCAAACTTCGGGACGAAAAGAACAAACGCAAATGGAGCAAACTTTCGCTTGACCGTTGGTTCGCTCCCCCACTCTGCCCTATCAGAGGACCCCAACTAAGCTTACAGCCGTACGAATATGCCACAAACAACCCCAATTACACAAACACTGCTGCCGAAACAAAGGAAGCTGACCTGTTTGAGTGGAAAGATACTATTAAAACATTCCGCCTTTCGACGCTTAAAACGGCTGAAATTGTGACACATGTAAAAAAATACAAAGGTTTACAAGGCGGTCGTAGTACTTGGGGAGGAGGAGAGCGCAATGGCATTAAGCATTGTGTAACCTACTATAACGTGCAACGTGAATGCGAACGTCTGAGAGATTTCGGTATTAATGACTTAGACATTTTCCAATTTTTCGACATTATGAATTGGAAACTAAGTTATAACGGAAGCGACTACACCATGGACTCTTCTCAAATAACTTCAAATATGGCAACTTATGCAGAAGAATACTATAATTCAAAGAATAGCCTCATCGAAAATGCCACATACAATCAATCCCATAACAAGCCAATAATTAGTCAAATGACAAGCAAAAGCAAGGAAACAACAAGTAAAGATAATAAAACGAAAAATGAAACAGATAATAAAACAAAGCAAGACAGCAACGAGAATATAAGTAATAGCGATTTCGAACCTGAGAACAGAGACGAGGAATTGACTTATTTTACTATTAATGGGCACGATTATAGGATTTACGTTAACAATCTTTCTCCGACTATTTTCATTCATGACGAGAATGACAAACTCTGCTCAAACTTCAAATCTGCTTCTATCGTTAAAAGCAATTTGCGCATTGATGGTGTAAGTGGTGAAGAGAAGCGTTTTAGTAACGAAAAAGACAAAATTTATTTGTTTCTAAGCTCCGACGAATATAGAAGGCGCACAGGACGTGGCAAAGAATCACGTCAAATTCAAGGATTTACACCTACCATTAAATACTATTCGCCCAACTATCGAAAGTTTGATTTGCCCTCAAAGAACGATACACGCCGCACGCTCTTGTGGTCACCACAGATTAAGACAAACGATAAAGGCGAAGCAACTATCATACTCTTTACCAACGCTCGCGAAAACGAAACACTTGATATCAGCGTGCGTGGCATCACAGAAGAGGGGGAACTGATTAATTGGAACTAATCAACTCTTGAGTAGATAATAAATTGACTTCTATTCAGTTTTACACTACACTCAAATTTTAACACGGATTGTCGTACATGGCACAAATAGCAAACGCCAAGTTACTTGAACGCTATGCTGAGCCAAGTTGGCAATCCGTGTAAAGTAACTTTAACGCTTCTCCAGCAAACAAACAAATTTAGAATGTATTAATCATGAGAACATTAACACTTAACAAGCAACACCTAACATGGGCCATCATCTTAGGAACAATTGCTGCCTTAACATTCTTCTTCATAGCCTATAACTACAAGCAACAACTTGATATTCAGACATTAAAGAGCAACAACGCACAACTTAAAATCATTAAAAGCTATATTCACTATACAGAGGAGGTTAAAACACCTATCAACGATGATTGGACATTTTACGACTCCAATATGAAGCAATATACACTTGATGACATCGTAGCCAAAAGGAGCCAATTTTGTTTATTCATTGACAAATCACAATGTGAAGTTTGTTGGAAAAGAGCATTAACCTATCTTGAAGAAAATACCAAAGGAACATCTCTTCAACCTATCATTCTCTTTTCAGGATTTCTCCCCAAAGACTTTGTTCGTATGAGTACAAACTTGCCTTTTCCATGCTACTACGTTGAATCCACTATAGGCTTAGAAGAATACTTCCAAACAAGCAATCCAATGTATTTCATATTAAACCAAGCCAAGTTCATACACTACGTCTTTTATCCAGAAGGAATGTATGATGCGATGGGAGGCCAGTACCTATTTGCTATAACCTCATATCTCAATACCTATAACCATACATCTCCAACAACTATGGTTATTGCAGAAAACCCTCAAATTGAAATTAAAGGCTTACCACTCCGCAAAAAGGCATCTGTTAAGCTCTATCTACAAAACAGAGGGAACAAGTCTGTTAAGATCCAACAAGTATTGCCGTCATGTGATTGTATGCTGATAGAGCACTACCCGACTGTGGTAAAGGCCAAGGACAAGGCAACAATTGACGTATCCTTTGTTCCCGACAAAAAAGGTTGGATGCAAAGAAGTGTCACCATTATTTTAGATGATAAACAAACGATTGAATTTAATATCGACATTTATGTGGTTTAACAAAAGTATGCGTTTGCTATATACGATGACAATTGCTGTTCTTTTCATTCTCACTCTATTAAGACTTTTCTGCCCTTATTCTATTTGCACGATTGAATCAAACAGCATGGAACCGACACTACATGATGGAGACGTTGTTTTGTGCACAACCATATCAACAGCCTCCAATAAGGAGAAGTCACAAGATAATAAAAACGCATACAATAGCCCCACACTATCCATAGATGATATTGTCATATTCAAATCAACCAACCACTCAGATCAGAATTGGATTAAAAGAATAACGAAAGTCATTCATCAAGGTACACCACTTAGCCTCAACACAATGAATGCAAATGATGTTAGAAGTATCATAACTGGAGACAGCGCCCATTTCGTAATACGCAATAATGCTTTCTACATCAATGGGAGAAAGTCCTCCACCTATATTCCGCATCAGAATTTCTATTACGTGAATGGTGACAATAGACAAACTTCATACGATAGCCGACATTTTGGATACATACCACAATCAAGCATTATTGCTACGTCTCAATTGGGGCTCATCTCTATTCATAACAGAAGAATCAACATATTTTTTACCCTAAAACGACAACACTAACATGAGAAAAAATATAATTAGATACATCGTTGGTTCATTAGCTATTTTAGCCATTGTTACAATGAACTTTAACTACGCCTACCACAACTATGGCATACCTAAAAAGGAGAAGTCCGTTACAATTCAAGCCACTACTGCCCCCACTTTATACCAGGAAGAAAAGCAGGCATCCTTTAAAAACTGCCCACGCTATGCTTACGATGTGATTGTTTACGATAGACTACGTCACCCTCATTTGGAAGAAGATATGAATCAAGGTTGGTTAGGCAGTAAGCCCATACTATTTCGGAAGACATTTATTTCGCTCAGCCTATCAGATGCTCTGACACAAGCTACTTCCTATGCCAATCAATATAATGCAGAGCAAACTGATGAGACATGGGCTGTAGTAGATCATCACAGAAGAATCATTGAAGTATTTACCGATGCTTATTTCATTCAATGTAAAAAGGGAGGGAAACTAAAAGATTGCAAGACCTCGGACATTGAATGCGAGCCTTTAGATATGGAAAGTTAAGCATAACATGCCATAAAACTATGAATTTGAAAAAGAAAACTCTTCTACTATCATACTTTCTACTATTACTTGTTGTCTCAATGACTGCACAAACAAGTAATCAAACAGAGCAACTCTTTGAAAAGTTTAAAAGTGCTGCAAGATTTGATTATACCTATCCACGCGAAAAAGTGTATGTGCACTTCAATAGTTCAAGTTACTTAGTTGGCGACACGATATGGTACAAAGCCTATGTTGTACGTGCTTCTTCACTCAAACCCACCACACTGAGCGGGGTGCTATACGTTGAACTATTAAATGCTGACGGACAACAAATAACCAAGCAAACACTTAAAATTGATAGTATGGGAACGGCACATGGCGCTATTCCCTTACCCACCTACGCCTATGGAGGCTATTACGAGATTTTAGCCTATACGCGCGAAATGGTTAATTGGGGAAGCTATGCCTGCTTTTCACGTGTTTTACCCGTCTTTACTGACGCTAATCCTCAACACGTAAAAGAGAAAGGATTAGATCTGAGCCTTTCACAACTCTCGCTTTTAGCTCCAACACAACGCAAATACCCAACAATTGGGAAGCCCCGCCCATACGAAATGAGCAATAACAAGAAAAGGTTGTTAGATTTCTACCCCGAAGGAGGAAACCGCGTGAAGGGAACATCACAACGCATTGCCTTCAAACTTACTGACGGAACAGGGCTTCCTACTTGTGATAGCATCTATATTTATTATGCTGATGGGGAAATATGCACACAAGCACTACCTGAACATGAAGGTATGGGTTCTTTTGAACTTCCAGCCGACTTCTCTGAAGGATATGCTAAAGTGCAAACAAATAAATCACAAAAGTATGAGTTGCCCCAAAGCACTGCGTCTTACGCTTTAAAGGCTGAACAAGCAGACAGCGTTCTTAACATTAGCATTATTACCGCTGATTCCATACAAAATGAGCTATTGGGACTTGCCATCTTCAATCGTGAGAATGCTTGCTACTTCGACACGCTTAGCGTAGTAAAAAAGAATTCTAACTACCATTCTATTCCTTATAGCGCATTGCGCGGAGGAGTAAATCGAATAGAATTATTTAACCAACAAGGTCATAGTCTGTCAACTCGCTTGGTATGGAAGCCAATTGAAGCTACCGATAGTGCAAGATTTGTTCAACTTGAGGTATTACAAAACGAAAGAGCGTACAAGCCTTTCAGTCCTGCTGTAGTTATAATTCGTGCTCAAGATAATAAGGGCAAGCCCATACGCAATGCCAATCTTTCATTTGCAGCACGTGATGAAGCAACTACTTTACTCGATAACGCTGATGGTGGAATCAGTGGAGACTTGCTATTAGCATCAGAATTACGAGGTTACATCCATCGTCCCGACCTATACTTTCAAAAGAATGATGCAGCTCACCACCGTATGCTTGACTTACTCATGATGGTGCAAGGTTGGTGTGCAAACTCTTTTGACACTATGTGTAAAAAAGATAGCTTTGAACTTCTACAACCTATTGAAGATAAATTACTGATTAAAGGAACACTTTATACCTATAATAAACGTAGACCCTTATCTAAAGCAAAGATTGATTTAAAAGCCTATGGTTATGAAAACGAAAAGGTAACTGGCGGAAGCTTTGAGGGAACTACGACTACCGATAATGCAGGACAATTTGCTTTTATGGTAAACGCTAACATTGAAGGAAATTATCTATCACGCTTTAAAATTAACAAGATTGAAAAGGAACAACAAAAATGGTGCCGACTCTATTTGGACAGATGGCTTACGCCTCAATTACGTCCCTTTTGGTACGACATGCTGACCATACACCCTTATCAAGGCATGAAAGATATTTCAAGTGTTAGTAACAATCATGTTAAATACTTTGAATGGACAGACACAATCGTTCCCTATAAAGTGCAAAACTTAAAAACTGCAACAGTAAGCACGAGACGAAAATATAAAGGACTAACAGGCACTCGATACTCATGGGACGGCGGTGTAAACAAAGGAATACGTGCATCACTCACATTTTACAACATTCAAAAAGAGTGCGAACGCTTTCGCGACTTTGGCCTTAACGACTTAAACATATTCGAATTTCTAAATCTAATGGAACTAAAGTGTAAGCCCTATCGTCAAAAGAATAATCGGAACTTAACTAGTGCTTCTCACCAATTATCAATAGGTAATTCTTCTTTTGATAACGAAGCGGAGGCTTCCTACAACAAAGGCCTCGAAATATACAATAATACGCTACAACTTGAGAAAACTGAAACTATCAACGAAACCGAGAGCGCAACCTCTCCAGCTTTCAAATTTTCATCAAGACAAGAAAAGAACGACGGAGGGTACGTCATTAACGGACACACTTATAAGTTCTTATTAAATAATCAACTTAACCCTACCTTCTTTAACGAAGAGAGCAATTGCTTTTGTAAGGACTTTGACTACGTTACTATTGTGAGAAGTGAACTCTTTGAGGATAATATCTCTGGAACGTACAAAAGACGAAACCGAGGCAAAGATGCTGATAACAAAGACCTTTCTGACTACATTTACTTCTACGAGCGCTCCGATGAATTTCGCACACGCAACGAAAAAGGATGTGAATACAGAAATATTCAGGGCTTCACACCTCCCATAAGATTCTATTCCCCCAACTACCGAAAATTTGATTTACCAACAAAAGCCGACACCCGTCGTACTCTCTTATGGGCTCCACAAATCATGACAAATGAGAAAGGGGAAGCAACTCTTATATTCTTCACCAACTCGCGTGAAAGTGAAACCCTTGATATTAGTATACGAGGTATCACAGCAGACGGACAATTTATTGATTGGAACTAAAGAGTACCGCAATTAATAGAGAGGGCGTCATAACATGATTTGACGCGAAAAAAACTTTCAACAATGTTAGTAGCTTGATCTTATTTTGACACCCTCTAAATTGCAGCTTATCAAATACTGCTTCACACTGGACACAGAAACGCCCAATTTTGCGTCCTCTATCTATTTGGTAACAACACCCATTTACCTGAAGTCCACTTATACTTGACCGATTGCAATAAAGGGGTCAAATTCTTCTGTGCTTCGAGGGGAAGCACTGCAAGGCTTAGCGCACACGTTAATATCGGTTCGCGCTCACTCAGCGTCAATTGGATCGGGCAATTACGAAGTACGTCTAAAGATGATTGCAAACGCGTGGGAAGAGTCTCCCCTGCTGACTTTACAAACAAGTTGAACGCTGGTTGGGGCAAGTCACGCTTTACCTGGTGCCAATCGCTCCCCCTATAATAGGTAAGCCTTGAATAGGTATTAAGCCCTCGAACAGTGCTAATGCATACGATTAACGTGTCATGCGCCACAGGCAAAAGTTTCATCTGCCACGAACTGGCATCTGTACATCTAATCTGAATATAATCGTCCGTCTTGGTTAGCAACGCAGACTGACCACCATATACGTTTTCAACTTTCGGTGTTAAGTGGCTATTGTAGAGGTCGAGTAGGTCGAGCCGCGCTGTCTTGTCTAACAAAGGCAAAACCGTTTGCGGCATCTTCGCAAAATAAGCATCTATACGCTGACCCGCACTCGCACATAAGGTGAGAGACAACACAAAAATAAATAGTACATATCGTTTCATGAAGGCAAAAGTAGCAAAATTTTGAACACGCCCCTTTGTAGATTACACAAAAAAGCGTATTTTTGCAACCGATTATCAGACCATTACACTAAGTTGTTACCATAACAATTTGATAAACCATAAAAAAGCTATAGCAAAATGAAACAAGGTATTCACCCTGAGAATTATCGTCCCGTAGTATTTAAAGACATGAGTAACGGCGATATGTTCCTTTCACGTTCAACTTGCAAGACAACTGACACAGTTGAATTTGAAGGCGAAACTTACCCCGTAGTAAAGCTTGAAATCTCAAGCACCTCTCACCCGTTCTACACTGGCAAGTCTAAGCTTGTTGACACCGCTGGTCGCGTTGACAAGTTCATGAGCCGCTACGGTAAGAGCCGCAAGTAATTCTCCTTACTCTTAAGCTCTAATAGAATAGTTCTTATCAAAGGGCAAAGGTAACACCCAAGTGGTAAAGTGGATGTGTCTGAAAATGACGCGTCCACTTTTTTATTATAACTCCTTTATACGTTCTCCGTATGCCAACCGTTGCAAATCTCGCTTGTACTCCTATACCACTTGTACGCATAGCTCTAATTGGGTTAGGCGGAAGGGGCATGAAAACGCTTGAAAGATATGCTTTCATTCATGGGGCTGAAATACGTTACCTCGTCGACATCGATGAACAACGAGTTCTCTTAGCTAATCAGAAACTCACGCAAAGCGGACGTCCACAAGCTAAAGTGCTTATAGGAGAAAAGGCTTGGGCTGAAGCCTGCAGCATGCAGGACGTTGATGTCGTCTACATTTGCACGGAATGGCGCTCGCACACCACTATTGCAACAGAGGCTATGCGCTGCGGCAAACACGTAATAGTAGAAGTGCCTGCTGCCACTACGCTACGCGAGTGTTGGCAACTCGTCGAAACGGCTGAAAAGACAAGGCGGCACCTATTTATGGCCGAAAACTGTTGTTACGACTTCTTCGCTCTACAGACGCTCGAGATAAAGCGTCGCGGTCTCTTCGGACAAATAATGCATTGCGAAGGTGCCTACATTCACAACTTGAATGAATACAAATTTGCTCCACAACATGGCGACACGAAACACAATTGGATGATCCATTCGTGCGCTCAACATGGTGGCAATCCCTACCCTACCCACGCTATTGGCCCCATAGCCCAACTACTCGACTTTCACAATCAAGACAGAATGGTGCGACTCGTTTCGCTTTCCTCGTCTATAACAATCCCCAACGAATGCAACTCCGAACTGGGGCATATTAATAATACGCTTATACTCACTGAACGTGGCGTGAGCATTCTTCTGCAATTGGACGTTAGCACCAATCGCCCCTACAATAGATTACAAACGGTATGCGGCACAAAGGGGTTTGCACAGAAATATCCCTTACCCACCATCCAATTAGAGGGAGAAAAACTCTTAACTGGCAATGAGGCATTAAGCGCCATGCAAAAGTTTGCTACCTCACCCGCCTCACAACTATGGCAAAGGGGACATCAATTAGGAGTGCCTAACGAGATGAACTATGCCATGGACGCACGCCTTATCTATTGCTTACAAAACGGACTACCACTTGACATCGATGTCTACGACGCTGCTGAATGGTCATGTTTGGCTGAACTTACACAACTTTCCGCCAGCCAAGGAAACATTCCCATTGATATACCACAGTTTAGAAGATAAAGAAACGATGCTTGCCACGCTTCATTGTAAATGAATAGCGGCAAGCATCGTTTCTTTTGTATGGTTAAGAAGCTGAATTATAAACCAACCTTTTCAAGTTCACGCTGCATTTGCTGTTGCAATTCGTGTGCTTTCTCAGCAGCAACGGCTGCAAAGTTTTCGGTATGGTCGGCATATATAATGCCACGAGAAGAGTTGACAAGTAATCCACACTCGCGCGTCATTCCATACTTACAAACCTCCTCAAGTGAACCACCTTGAGCACCTACACCTGGTACTAACAAGAAATGATGGGGTACAATCTTACGAATGTCTTCAAACAAGCGCCCTTGAGTTGCACCTACTACGTACATCATCTTTTCATCACTTGCCCATTGGCATGAACGACGCAGCACCTTCTCAAATAAGCGTTCGCCCTCTTTATCTTCAGAGAGTTGGAAGTCGTGAGAACCTTTGTTGCTCGTCAATGCCAATAGTATTACCCATTTCCCTTCGTATTGTAAGAAAGGAGTAACACTATCCTCGCCCATGTAAGGAGCTACGGTTAGCGAATCGATGTTCATCTCTTCAAAGAATGAACGTGCATACATGGCTGAGGTGTTACCTATATCGCCGCGCTTTGCATCAGCTATAATAAACTGTTCGGGATAGTTTTCCTTAATATACTTCACCGTCTTTTCAAAGGCTGTCCAGCCTTTTAGGCCGAAGCATTCATAAAATGCTAAATTGGGCTTATAGGCTACACAATAAGGAGCTGTAGCATCAATGATAGCCTTATTAAAAGCGAAGATAGGGTCTTCTTCCTTCAACAAATGCTCTGGGATTTTCTTCAAGTCGGTGTCTAAACCAACACAAAGGAAAGAGTGCTTAGCACGAATGTTGTCAATAAGTTGTTGCTTGTTCATTTCGTTGCAATAATTAAGTTGTGCAAACTTACACAAAAAAGTTCATACCTTGTTATGAACGAAAAGGTGTTTTTGGCTTTCTGGTAATTTTTTCCGTAAATATGGTATACGACTTCACAGATTTTGCTTATAAATTTGCACCATAATCATTAAACCTTACATTATGTATTTAGAAAATATCAACACTCCCGCTGACGTTAAGTTGCTTAATGGTGAGCAGTTAAAAGTGTTAGCCATCGAGATTCGACACTACCTCTTACAGAAACTTTCTGCACACGGAGGCCACATCGGCCCTAACTTGGGCATGGTTGAAGCCACTATCGCGCTGCACTACGTGTTCAACTCACCCGAAGACAAAATCGTGTTCGACGTAAGTCACCAAAGCTACACTCATAAAATGCTTACCGGGCGAAAGAACGCTTTTATCAACGCTAACGAATACGATGAAGTATCGGGATATACCGAACCGACTGAGAGCGAACATGACCACTTTGTGATTGGCCACACCTCTACTTCGGTTAGCTTGGCTTGTGGATTGGCAAAGGGACGTGACCTACAGAACGGTACAGAAAACGTTATAGCTGTTATCGGTGATGGTTCTCTAAGCGGTGGCGAAGCGCTTGAAGGGCTTGACATGGCCGCTGAACTTGATACGAACCTTATCATTGTTGTTAACGACAATCAAATGTCGATTGCTGAAAATCACGGTGGCCTTTATCGCAACCTTCAGCAACTACGCGAAAGCAAAGGAGAGGCTTCATGCAACCTTTTCCGTGCCATGGGACTTGACTACGTTTACGTTGACAATGGTAATGACATCGACGCACTTATCGATGCTTTTAAACAAGTAAAGGACACGAAGCACGCAGTAGTTGTACATATCAATACCTTAAAAGGCAAAGGCTATCGCTTTGCAGAAGAACAAAAAGAGCATTTCCACTGGGGCTTCCCATTTGAATTAGAAACGGGAGAGACGAAAGTTGCCTTTCAGTTCGGTCCTGACTTTGGCAGTCACACGACCAACCTCTTACTCAACGAAATGCAAAAGGATAAATCAGTGGTAGCACTAACTGCTGGCACGCCAGGCATTTGGGGGTGGACTCCTGAAATGCGACAAAAAGCCGGCAAGCAATTTGTTGACGTTGGCATAGCAGAAGAAACGGCTGTTGCCATGGCGAGCGCCATTGCAAAGCGTGGTGCCAAGCCTGTGTTCGGTGTACACAGTTCATTCATACAACGCACCTACGACCAACTGTCGCAAGACCTTTGCATTAACAACAACCCCGCCACAATTATTGTCTTTGGTGGCACGCTTACAGGGCTGAACGATGTGACACACCTTGGTTTCTATGACATCGTGCTCATGAGCAACATTCCGAATATGGTCTATCTGGCTCCAACTTGTAAGGCTGAATACGATGCTATGTTGCTTTGGTCATTGCATCAAACGGAACACCCCGTAACCATTCGCGTACCGAATGTGGCACTCGACGTGACTAACGACACAACTCCCGAAACGAGCTATAGCCAATTGAACCGCTATCAAATGACGCACGAGGGCAAGGACATCGCTATCATCGGTTTGGGGAGCTATTATTCGCTCGCGCAACAAGTCGCCGCAGCTTATATGGAAAAAGGCATTGACGCTACAGTTATCAATCCGCGCTATGCTTCGGGCGTTGACACCGAACTTCTTGAAAGCCTAAAGAAGAATCACCACACAGTCATCACGCTTGAAGACGGACAGTTAGACGGTGGTTGGGGCGAAAAGGTGGCTCGCTTTTATGCTGATAGCGACATGCACGTTCGCTGCTATGGTGCACAAAAGGAATTTGTTGACCGTTTTGACTACACCGAATTTCTCAAGCAAAACGGACTTACCGTTGAAAACATTGTGAAATGATAAGACACAGGCATTAATCGAAAAAAGGGACAAAGCATTTACGCTTTATCCCTTTTTTTATATGTTATACTTCAATTACTTCGTCTGAATCAACTGAACGCCCTGACCACCAAATTTAGCAAATTTGGGCAGACGGCCTGGCTGAATAGCAATTGTTGTGTTGTGCATCTTACGAGTAGCAATCTTTCCCTTTGCAGGAGCTGACTCTGTGCCACTTTCACCTGAAGGAGTAGTGAAGCGCAATACCGCTACCTCACCCCATTCGTTATTGGCATTCTTTGCAGCAGCCAAAGCTACAGCCTCAGTGTTAGGATTGATTTGATAATCCGTTGTCAGCGGTTCATAGAAGAACCAGTTACTCATGGGCATAGGAGGATCCATTGTTATATAGCTCTTGCAGCCTTCGGGGTCCTTGTCATACTCTTCAGCAGTGTACACACCCATACGATAGCAGTTTGACTGATCATTGGGAGTAAAGGTGATAAACTGGCTATACTTTTGCTGGCCTTCCCAATCTGCTAACTTGTAGTCACCCAAAGTTATGCTAACTGTTGCAGCACCTTGGCCACCCTTTACCTTAGTAGTAAGATTGATTGTATCGCAGGGAGCGAAATTCCCCTTTGTGTCCCAAGCTTGAACAAAGATTTGATAATCTGTGCCTGGTTGCATATTACTCCATGTATCAGTTACAGACTCCCATGCTGTTTCTGGCTTTTCGTGCTTGTAACCCCAACCTTGTACCATTTCAGAGAAGTTGCTATAACCCATCATCGGTGCCCATTGCACAAACTGCTGCTGAATAGAACCCTTTTCGCCTGATAAAGTAGCATAGCCAGCAACATCATCATTGGCCAACGAAGTAAGCGAGAACGAACGATCTTGAATATCAGACAATTCTGCCGTTACTTTAGGATCGCCTACCAACACAGAAGGAAGTGTTGTAAACTCAGCACGGCTTACAGCACAAGGTGTGCCATAAGAGTCATAACCAACGGCAACGGCAACATAATCGGTAGACCCCTTTGCGCCAAAGTCAGATAATTTAACCTCACCTGAGGTAAAGTCCTCTGTATAAGACATTTTCGTATTCGTATCAATATACCAAACCAACTGTTCGTCAGACATCATGCCCGCTCTTGTCTTGGTAAGAATGTCAAACTTAAAAGACAAAGCATAAGCGTTACGAGTGGCGGTAAAAACCGCCTTATCTTGATCTACACTGTTCACAGAAAGGTCGACAGCAGCCTCACCTGCAGCTTGAGGGAATGTTACTGACTGAATGCGATCAACAGCGTATGAAGTTGTTTGACCTATGCTATTGGTCACAACCATACGATCGTTTGACAATGTTTGGGCTGAAGCGCCACCAGCCACAAGGGCTGAAAGAAGGGTAACGTATAATTTTTTCATAAAATAGATTGCAATTTAACGATAAGCGTACATGCTATCTTACATGTAGCCATCTTTCGAATTAACGTAATAGTGTTTTATTTTGAGAACTTGGCCACTTTGTTACCGACCTTAACTACATAAACTCCTGGAGTTAGTGTCGAAATGTTAATGTCTGCCCCACTCCACGCAGGTTGTTGCTTAACAATTTGACCTGTAGTCGTAAAGATTGTAAGCGTTGAAGGTTCACCAACTCCTGTTACGTGCAAACTTTGACCAACAACTGTTGCTTTAAAGTTGCCCGCTTTATCAGCAGTTACGGCATTGATACCGTCAGTGACACTTTCAAAAGTGATTGATGTAATGTTTTTTAGGTCGAACGTTTTTAAGGTTGTACCCTCTTCGGTGCCACCGAAGTTGATTTGGCTGTTCAAGAAGGTAGCTGAACCTAACTGGCTCAACACACACTTCCACGGCTGTTCGCTATCTGCAAGTGTTACCACCATTTGCTTTTGGGCTTTGGCTATACTGCCAAAAGCAAAAGCGCAAAGAGCAACGCCAATGAGTTTTTGTGTTTTCTTCATAAACAAATATGTGTTACTTAGGTTGTCAACTCTTGTAATCAAGATTATTTTACTTTTTTTTCAAAGAAACCGAAGATACCATTTGCTCTGACAAGCATTCAATGGTTCTCTTCAATTACTTTTTGTTAGTTTTATAACTGATTACACGACAAAAGTACACATAATATTTATAACAGCAAATCTTTTGTAAGAAAAAATTCAATTATTTTTGTTTAGTGAGCCAATCATGCATATAGTATACACGGACAAAGCACAAAAAGCCCTTCTTCTTATTTTAATAAAATTAAAACAAAAAGAAGGGACTTTTACGAACTAAAGCGCAAGGGCTATTGGTTAAAACAGAAAGTTTCGGCAATCATTAAATATCGCGAAAGCCATGAGTAGCAGCAGTAAGGTCATACCGACCATCTGTGCTCGCTCCATAAACTTATCGCTGGGCTTACGACGCGTTATCACTTCCACTAACAGGAAGAATACGTGTCCACCGTCCAATGCTGGAATAGGCAGAATATTCATAAAGGCCAACATCAACGAGATGAAAGCCGTCAACTCCCAAAAGCGACACCAATCCCACGTTGTGGGGAACAGGCTACCAATTGCGCCAAATGAGCCTACACTCTTAGCACCGTCAGCTGTAAACAAATACTTTAAGTCGTCAACGTAACCGACTAATACGTTCCACCCATGTGTGACACCTGCTGGAATGCTCTCGAAGAGACCAAAGTGACGCGTTACTGACTTATAGTCATGTTGCATGGGATTATACCATGCCACGCCCAACATGTATTTGCTGTCTAAAGTGAGTTTAAGCGTATCTACTTGATTACTTGCTGCACGTTTTACGACGATTGTTGCATTACGCAAGCGAGCACTATCAGCAGGAGAGGCTTGGGCTAACACATCATCCATTGAGCCACGAACAATGCTAAAGTCATTTACCGTCTCAAAGGACTTGCCATTCATGCCTATAATCATGTCGCCAGCCTTTATGCCCGCTACATCAGCTGCACTTTTAGGCACTACGCTATCAACCTTTGAGGGCACCAACACGTCTACAAAGCGTGGCTGCTGCTTAATCATCTCAAGCATATTAAGATTGCCAGGCATTGCAATGTTCACCTCTTGCCCATTACGTAATACTTTGGCCGAATGGGCCTCACTGAGGTCACGATACACATTGCCGTCAAAGCGTGTGAACGTTTTCGTATCTGTTGCTAATAGTATGTCGCCGTCACGAAATCCCAAATGCTTGGCTTGCTCGTTAAACTTAAATCCATACGTCATGTTGCGAACAGGCACGTAAGTTTCACCCCAAGTAAACAGTACCGCTGCATAAATAACGAGTGCCGTTATAAAGTTGACCAAAACGCCACCTACCATTATTAATAGGCGTTGCCATGCTGGCTTGGATCTAAACTCCCAAGGCTGCATCTCTGCGCTTAACTTATCCGATGATTGCGTTTCGTCAACCATACCTGCGATTTGGCAATATCCACCAAGGGGTATCCAACCTAAGCCATATTCTGTTCCTTCGTATTCATAACTACCGTCCTCTTTCTTCTTGGCAGGAGCCTTGCCACGCAACTTCCTCCACCAATTAGAGTAGGTGCTGAAAAGCGAAAACTTGGGGTCAAAGAATATGTAAAACTTGTTTACGCGTACTCCAAACAGTTTTGAGAAGAGGAAGTGCCCCCCCTCGTGTAAAAAGATGAGTAGCGAAAAGCATAATATAAGCTGTAAAGCTCTA
The DNA here is from genome assembly GCA_900540885.1 of uncultured Prevotella sp. Classification (GTDB taxonomy): domain Bacteria; phylum Bacteroidota; class Bacteroidia; order Bacteroidales; family Bacteroidaceae; genus Alloprevotella. The sequence continues at coordinate 2,503 of UQHJ01000038.1, read as the reverse complement.
ATAATAAATACTTCCACTATCGTGTTTAGTTTATGTGTTTATATCAATTTCGTAAAAGGTTTGTATGAACGGAATGACAGATAGGACTTTTACTCCATAACATCAATACGCTCATGCAAACTCCCCATACCTTAGTTTATATAGGAGCAAGTCAAATCACGTGCCAAAGCATCTGTTTCAAACAAATCGTCTAACGACGGTTCCTTAATGAATGGGGCTGACGACATCGTTCGTTCTATATAATAAGGTATATCCATAAAGCCTATTCGGCCCTCTCTGAACGCGAGGTTGGTAATTTCGCCCGCTGCATTGAGTACACAAGGCATATTTCCTCCCTTTTCAATAGCTTCATAGGCCAAACGTAAACAGGGGAAACGATTTTGATCAGCTTCCTCAAAGTGAAGCGACGCTACTTTGAACAAGTCCAATGCCTCTGACTGCAAAGGCAAACGTTGGGGATAGCTAAAGGCGTACTGAATGGGCAAACGCATATCGGGGGTACCCATTTGAGCGATTACTGCCCCATCGTCAAACTCTACTGCTGAATGGACAATGCTTTCGGGGTGTACAACTACTTGTATGTTTGACGGAGCAACTGCATACAACCAATGTGCCTCAATCATTTCAAAGCCCTTGTTCATCATCGTGGCCGAATCAATGGTTATTTTAGCTCCCATTTTCCAATTAGGATGCTGCAAGGCTTGTTCGGGCTTTACTTGCTGCAACTGTTCGAGTGAATAGGTCCTAAATGGACCACCAGAAGCAGTTAAGAGTATACGACGTATGTGGTTATTTCCCTCACCATTTAGGCACTGAAAGATAGCCGAATGTTCACTATCGACAGGTAAGATAGCCACCTTATGTTTTATGCAAAGACTGCGGATTACACTACCAGCCACGACAAGCGTTTCCTTGTTGGCCAAGGCCAATGTCTTACCAGCCTCTATAGCTGCCACTGTAGGGCGCAACCCCGCAAAACCTACCATAGCCGTCAGCACGATGTCCACTTCGTCGCTTTGTACTACCTGACAGATTGCTTCAGCACCCGTATATACCTTTATAGGTAAATCCGCTAGAGCTTCCTTTACTTGATCGTACTTTGATTCGTTGGCGATTACAACTGCATCGGGCACGAAAGCACGTGCCTGCGCTATCAGCAATTCGGCATTACTGCCTGCCGTTAACACACGCGCCTCAAACTGGTCGGGATGTTGCTTTATAACGTCTAAGGCTTGCGTACCTATTGAACCAGTAGAACCAAGTATCGCTATTTTCTTCATTACTTATTCAAATTGATTAATTCTTCAGGAATAAACAATTGCAATGTTCTATCACGCAAATCGTAATTTAACAAGAAATCATTATGGAAAGGCAACATTACCTCATCACCACCTTCCTCGTCTATTGTCAACAAGACATTAGCTGAAGAATCATCTACATGTGCTACCGTACCAACATACGTTCCTTCTTGATTGTACACAGCAAATCCTGTCAATGCTTTGTACGATGACAACTCGCCCTCTCCTTCATCTTGCGTCAAATGTGCCTTGGGATAATACACGCAATGACCAACTAAACGTCTTGCCTGCTCTTCATTTTCAACGTCTTCAAATTTGACAATTGCCGTATCGTCGTTTTTAAACCGATACTCCTCCCAAAAGAATGGCACTAAAATGCCGTCCATATCTAATACGAGGTATTCGGCCGTTCCCGTATCAAAGCAATCGTCCGTAAACGAAAGTTCTACCTCGCCACGCAAACCGCGATGTTTGGCTATATAACCTATTTTGAATACTTCTTCTAAACGTATCATACAGAGGTTATTATGATTTCACGCGTTTAATATGCGCACCTAACTGATTTAAACGCTCTTCTATACACTCGTAGCCACGGTCTATCTGTTCTACATTGTCAATTTGGCTAACACCGTCGGCACTCAAAGCGGCTATGAGCAACGCGATGCCCGCACGAATGTCTGGTGACGACATCTTGCGTCCACGCAATCTTATCTTATGATCATGCCCAACGACTACGGCACGGTGAGGGTCACAAAGGATTATCTGTGCCCCCATATCGATGAGTTTGTCAACAAAGAACAATCGACTTTCAAACATCTTTTGGTGGAACAACACCGTACCTCGCGCCTGTGTTGCTACGACAATAAGTATGCTCAACAAGTCTGGTGTTAATCCTGGCCAAGGAGCATCGGCCAATGTCATAAACGAGCCGTCAATAAATGAGTCTATCTGATAGTGCTTTTGAGCAGGAATGAGAATATCATCTCCTTTTATATAGAGACGAATGCCCAAACGACGGAAGGCTTCAGGGATAATTCCCAATTGCTTCACTCCCGCTTGGCGAATGATAAGTCCGTCACCCACCATTGCGCCCATGCCGATAAATGAGCCTATCTCAATCATGTCGGGCAAGATGCGATGCGAAGCACCATGCAAAGACTCTACACCTACTATGGTTAGCAAGTTTGAGGCTATACCCGAAATCT
>UQHJ01000037.1 GCA_900540885.1 uncultured Prevotella sp. | reverse complement strand
GATATTCATGTATTTGCAAGTCAAGGCCTCGAGCCTTGACTTACAAATGCCGACGCGGGGACGCGTCGCCCCCAGGTTAGGACGCGTCCCCCCAATTAGGCAGATAAATTGCAGTTTATAGAGAAGTTCAATAAGACGAACTGTGGCTTGACTTTGAAAATAAAAATAGCATTTTCCTTTTTAGAGCGCTCGCCTTGCACTATCTTTGCATAAGATAGGCGGCGGCTCAGCATAACGTTCAAGCAAGCTTGACGTTCTGCATTCGCCTTGCACTATCTTTGCATAAGATAGGCGGCGGCTCAGCATAACGTTCAAGCAAGCTTGACGTTCTGCATTCGCCTTGCACTATCTTTGCCATTAACTTAGGTTTTAGGAAATGTCCCTCCTTCTTGTGTACTGAGCTGCGAGTAAGGGGAGGAGAGTATGACAATATAATTAAATGTTTCACCCATATAATAAAAAGGTAGTGGCCTTTGCTTCCATGCGAATGAGCCTTTGCCTATTTCTATTACTATTGAGCCATTTCATTTACCTGCCCGCGTTGGCACAGCATTGCCGCCCTACCAAACAGAGCGATCTTGATATCGTAAATTATTTGCAAACAGAGTTTGACGTAAAGTTTACGGACAATAATCGTGTCATTATATTTAAGACGGGTAAGGAAAAGTTTGCCGATCTCTTACCAGCCCTACGTGCTGCTAAACAGAGCATTCACTTAGAGTATTTCAACTTTCGCAATGACTCCATATCGAAAGAATTGTTTGCCATCTTAGTGCAAAAGGCAGCAGAGGGCGTAAAGGTACGCGCCTTGTTCGATGGCTTTGGTAATAGTTCGAATAATCGTCCGTTGCGTGCGCGCCACCTTGATAGCCTTCGTGCACGAGGTGTCGAAATATATGAGTTTGACCCGTTGCGCTTTCCGTGGGTAAATCACGTGTTGCATCGCGACCATCGTAAGATAGTGGTCATCGATGGCGTTGTGGCCTATACGGGTGGCATGAATGTAGCCGATTATTATATCACAGGTAAACCAGAGTTTGGTGAATGGCGCGACATACATACCCGTGTTGAGGGTGAAGCTGTGGCAGAACTCCAAAAAGTGTTCATCAACTTTTGGAACCAAGTTACTCATCAGGAGGTTCAAGGCCCCAATTATTATCCCGGCGAGCGCGATGCACGCGACACCTTTGGCATGCTGAAACAAGACACTACGCCCACAGCAGGACAAAAGATTGTTGGTGTAGTTAATCGTGATCCCATCACTTCTCCCCGCATCATTCACGACACGTTCGTCCATGCAATCGAACATGCCGAACACCAAGTGCTCATTATTAATCCCTATTTTACACTTTGTCGTCATATCAAGCGCGCCTTGAAGCGGGCTGCACGTCGTGGAGTAGACGTGCAAGTAATGGTGTCGGCCAAGAGCGACATACCCATTACGCCTCGTGTCGTGGAGTACAATGCTCATCGCTTGATGAAGGAAGGCGTAAAGATTTACTTCTTTACAGGAGGATTTCATCATAGCAAGATAATGATGGTCGATAGCCTCTATTCGTTTGTCGGTTCGGCCAATTTGAATAGTCGCAGTTTGTCGTTCGATTATGAATGCAACCTTTTAGTAGCCGACCGCTACACAACGGGGCAGTTGCAACAGATATTTTATAACGACCGTGACCACCGTTGCTTCTTACTCACTCCTGAGATATGGAAGTATTGGGGCACTTGGAAGAAAGCGAAGTGCTGGATATTCCACTTCCTCACACCCTTCGTAAAGTGTGATAAGAAGGAGGGCGACAATAGTGGTTTAGGCGAGTTTGTGCTGCAAATGCCAAACGATAAGGATAAAAAAGTATAAGACACACACCAAGATGATAAACGACAATATTCAAAAGCTACCAGAAGAGGACGAAGCACCTCTTACGACGCAGTCAGAGGTAGAACAGAAAGTGACAGAGCAACCATTCGATGCGCAATCGTTGCCGACAGAAGGAGAAAAAAACGAAGTAGATGTTTCTTCTTCTGTAGATGCGTCTACGACTGTTGCGGCCAGTAAGAACGAAGAGCGCTCTACGCGTTTTACTTTACTAAAAGCCATAGCGATTATATGCGTAGTCATGTCGCATGCGGGCATAAGAGGGTGGCTATTTGACTTTGTTTTTATATTTCACGTCCCCATATTCTTTATGTGCGCGGGCTACTTCTTTCACACCAAGTACTTAACCGATGAACGCACCTTTGTACTTCATCGCTTCAAGGGACTCTATTGGCCTTTCTTGCGTTGGAGTGTGTTCTTCTTAGTCATACACAATTTACTATTCCCTTTAGGACTGCTCAGTGAGCAATATGGCAATGCAGGTGGTGGAGTGCTTCACCCCTACACGTGGCATGAATGGAGCCAGCACTTGTGGAGTATCGTGTTTAACATGTCAGGCTATAACGAATTCTTTTGTGGCACCTTTTGGTTCTTTCGTGCCTTACTTATAGCGAGTTTACTCTTCTTACTCTTGTTTAAAGTATTCAGCCGTAGTGAACACTTCGTTAGTCATAAACAAGTGGGATGGGGCATATTAGGTACAGCTTTGGTGTTAACCTTTTGGAAAGTTACGACAGGACTCACCATGACAGGTGTCATGCAAGGAGGGTATCGTGAACTAATGGGGTTGATGTTTATGGCAGCAGGTTTCTTGATTAGACAGTATAAGTTGATGAAACTTGTTACGTGGCAGGTGGCTGTGCCTTGTGCATTGCTCTTGATTGTAGCTTCTTTCGCTTTTCCCTCAAGTATGGTATGGAATGGTACCTTGTACGACTTCCTTGCGTTGCCTATTCCTGCAATCGCAGCGTTCATAGCTTTAGCATGGGCGTGTGGCCTTATTGATCGTTATATCCTTTGGGCACGTCGAGCACTGCTCTATATAGGCAATCGGACACTATATATATTTGCTTTCCATTTGGTAGCCTTCAAGGTGGTAAGTGCGTTGAAGATTGCATTCTATGGCTTACCGTGGGAGGCCGTTGGCGGTCACCCCACGGTGTTGCAGCCTCAGAGCAATGTGTTGTGGGTATTGCTTTATACCATAGTGGGAGTAGCACTTCCGCTTTTGTGGTTAGAGGGCTATCACCGTGTGGCCAGTCACGTTACCATTACCGAAAAGCAAGCCGTTGGTCTATTGGTCGTTTCGGGACAGCGCTTGTGTCACTACACGGTGTTAACAGGTCGCTTCATCGTTATGGCATGTGTAGCAGCTTGTCGTAACATTTGGCAAAGTATAAAGGATATCATTGAAGCTTCAAGTCCAGAGGACGAGTGATTAAATTGGGGCCTCTCCCCTACCCTTCCCCAGTCGGGGATAGGGTTAGGAGGAGAGGCCCCACAGTTTTAAATCAACCAGAAGTCTTACACATACATCAAAGTTGTAAGCCGTTCGGCTTGGTACACCTCTTGGGCTACTTGTTGCATCTCTTCAGCTTTAACCTGCTGAATGGCATTGATGATGTCAGGCACGGAGCGATAGCGATTATAGTGTGCATAGGTCTTACCTAAAGCTAAAGCATAAGCTTCAGAGGAATCGGTCGAAATGCCTATTTGTCCACAGAGTTGCTTCTTGGCAGCATTGAGAGTAGCGGGGCAAAGCGGTTTGTTCATCAACTTATCCAGTTCGCGTCGTAATAGTCGGCTACAGCGTGAGGTGTCATGCGTATCGCAACCAAAGTATACATTCCAAAAGCCTGTGTCGGGATAAGTGTTTAAGTAGCTATCAACACTATAGACCAAACCTGCTCTCTCGCGCATAGAGATGTTAAGGCGCGAGTTCATGCCAGGGCCACCTAATATATTATTGAGTAGAACAAGCGCAAAGCGGCGAGAATCGGTGCCTGCAAAGGTGGGGCCGCCAATCAGAACATGGGCTTGATGAGTGCCTCGTTCAATACGGTGAATGTTGCTACACATTTGGGGAACTGGACTTTGTTGTTCGTTATGAACAAAAGGTGGTAGTGATGCAAAGTCAGAGGTGGGTAGCAAACGTTCTAACCGACGCACAATGGTAGAGAATGCAACGTCGCCGTACACGTAAAATATGGCATTCTCTGGTCGATAATATTGACGAGCAAAGCGTAAGGCATCTGCCGTGGTATATTGTCGCAAGCGTTCAGCTTTTCCAAGAATGTCGCGTCCTAAGGGTTGCGACGGATACATGAGCGTTTCAAATTCGTCAAAGATGAGTTCAGAAGGAGAGTCCTTGTAACTATCAATTTCATCACAGATAACCTCTACCTCGCGGTCAATCTCAGCTTGAGGATAAGTGCTATGAAATACGATGTCAGTTAATAGGCTAACCGCACGAATAAAGTTTTCTTTAAGTACGGTGGCATAATATACCGTCTCTTGCTTGGTGGTGAAAGCATTGAGATCACCACCAACGCATTCTAATCCATTGGTTATCTGACTGGCACGACGTCGTTGTGTGCCTTTAAAGGTCATGTGTTCAATAAAGTGAGCCATGCCACTATCATCGATAGTTTCATGTCGCGTACCAGCACACACTACGTAGCCGCAATAGAGTACTGGAGAGTCAGAAGACTCGTGTATGACGCGTAGCCCACATGGGAGTGTCGTTTCGTTATGTTGCATAAAGTGATGGGATAAGTGGGGAACGTTTGTAAGGTTAAAAGTTTAGAAGTTTAGAAGGTTAGAAGGTTAGATGGCTAACCTTCTAACCTTCTAACCCCTACTTTCTAAAGTACTTCCCCACCACAGGTAGGTTGTAGAGTGGAAAGTCGTAGTGTATGGTGTGTGCTACAAAGAGTACGATACAAGCCGTATTAATGGCTAATCGAAGTGCCATGTTGGGTACGTAGACCTCAGCCAAGTGCATGACGACGAAGAATAATAGCGTGATAGCAACGTAAACGCCAATGCTCTTGAGCGGATAATTAATAGGGTAGTACTTCTGCCCAACGAAGTAACTGAGTATCATCGCTGTGCCATACCCTGCAAAGCCCGCCCAAGCGCAGGCCATATAGCCATACTGCGGTACAAAAATAACGTTTACGGCAATCAGTACGACACAACCTATGCCCGAGAACCATGCTCCCCAAATCGTACGATCAATGAGTTTGTACCAAAAAGAGAGATTGAAGTAAACGCCCATCAAAATTTCAGCAGCCATTACAATAGGCACGACACGTAGTCCGTCCCAATAGTCGCGGCCAATGATGTGGCGCAACACGTCGATGTAGCCCATCACAACTAAGAAGGCCAGTAAGGTAAAGATTAGAAAGTATTTCATAGCTGCGGCATACGTGTCGCGGCTATCTTTGTCCTTGGCCTTGCCAAACACAAATGGCTCGTAGGCATAGCGGAAGGCTTGCGTTATCATAGCCATAATCATAGCTATCTTTGAGGCTGCTCCGTATATGCCCAATTGTGTGTGTGAGTCGTTGCCTTTATATATGTAAGGGAAAAGAATCTTATCGGCCGTTTGGTTTAAGATACCAGCAATGCCCAATACGAGTATGGGCCAACTGTAACGCAGCATTTTGCCTATGAGGCGTTTCGTTTCGCTCCAAGTAGCAAAATCGCCCATAAAGCCTTCTTTGAGTTCTTTGTAGAAACAGAAGGTGATGCTTGCAGTGCAGACTAAGTTGATATAGAAAGCATAGCCTACTTCGGTGCCGCCTAATACGACGTAGTAGAGTACGTTGAGCAAGATGTTGAGCAGAATGAACAATAGCTTGAAAGCGGCAAACTTCATGGGGCGCTTCTTGTAGCGTAAGTAAGCAAAAGGTATGCACTGGAAGGCATCAATGGCTACGGTTACAAACATGGTCCATACATAGGCAGGGTGGTCAGCATATCCCATGAGACTGCTCAAGGGGTGAATGAAGGCCATGACTAAGGCGATGAATAGGAGTGAGGTGCAACCCACCATGCAAAGTACGGTGGTGTAGACCTTATGTGCGTCTTCCCCTTCTTTGTTGACAAAGCGGAAGAAGGTAGTCTCCATTCCGAAGGTTAGTATCACAAGCAATAGGGCCGTGTAGGCATACATATTGGTAATAACACCATAGCCGCCACTTGCTGCGCTAATCTTGGCTGTGTAGAGGGGAACTAATAGATAATTTAAGAAACGTCCGATAATACTTGACATTCCATATATGGCCGTGTCCTTGGCCAAAGATTTCATATTTGCCATAAAGGGAGAATGTGCTAATGAGTTAATGTGCTAATGTGCTAATGAGTTAATGTGCTAATATGATGTTCTAATAATTAGGTTTTCAGTTTGGAGGTTATGAGATTATAAAGTTACTTCACGTTGGCAGTCAACAAAACAAACTTTATAACCTTATAACCTTAAAATGTAAAACTGGCTATTTATAACCTTAAAACGTAAGAACCTGCTTATCGTCTTTATCCAAAGAATAGGTAACAAATGGCAATGGCGGCAATGATGCCTGCTAAGTCGGATAAAAGGCCACAGGCTACGGCATGGCGCGTTTTGGCTATGCCTACCGAACCAAAGTAGACGGCGAGAATGTAGAAGGTCGTGTCGGTGGAACCTTGGAAGATACAACTCAATCTGCCTACAAACGAGTCAGCCCCATAGGTGTTCATCGCATCGACCATCATGCCGCGTGCACCACTGCCTGAAAGGGGCTTCATCAATGCCGTGGGTAAGGCTCCCACCCAATCAGCATTACAACCTGTGAGGCCTACTAACCATGTGACACCATTGATGAGCCAGTCCATAGCTCCTGAGGCGCGAAATACGCCAATGCCCACTAATACGGCTACTAAGTACGGAATAATGCGAACTGCTGTGCTAAAGCCTTCTTTGGCACCTTCGACGAAGGCATCATAAACATTGATACGCTTGCGTACCCCTGCCAAGATAAAACTAATAATAATGGTCAGCAGTAGTACGTTGGCCGTTGTTGTGCCGACAAGGTTCATCATCGTGCTATCTAAACGGCTAAAGCCCCATATAATGGCGGCCACAGCGGCCGACAGACCTCCTAATGTAGCTAACAGAACAGGTTGCAGTAAGTTAATACGCTGAAAGAGGCTGGTGACGATAATGCCTGCTAAGGTGGAAACGAAGGTAGCGATTAGAATTGGAATAAAGATGTCAGTGGGTTGCGCTGCCCCCATTTGTGCACGATATACCATGATGCTTACAGGAATGAGGGTCAGTCCTGACGTATTGAGCACCAAGAACATAATCATGGCATTCGAAGCGGTGTCTTTCTTCGGATTTAACTCTTGTAGCCCCTCCATAGCTTTTAGTCCAAGGGGGGTAGCAGCATTGTCGAGTCCTAACATATTTGCTGCGATGTTCATAAAGATATTGCCATAAACGGGGTGTCCTTTGGGAAGTTCGGGAAAGAGCTTATTAAACACGGGACTAAGCACACGAGCCATAGCGTTGACCACGCCACCCTTCTCACCTATTTTCATTATCCCCAACCAGAGAGACAACACGCCTGTAAGACCTAATGAAATTTCAAAAGCCGTTTTTGAACTGTCGAAGGTGGAGTTCATTATGGCGGGGAATACTTCCACATCGCCCATAAATATTAACTTTATGATAGCTATAACGAAAGCTATCATAAAGAAGGCCACCCAAATGTAATTTAATACCATTGATAATCTGTATGTTATTTTTTTCTATTTCGTGTGGCAAAGTTACGCAACTTTATGAGGAACGTAGCATTTTATGTGAACAAATACAGATCGCAGGGGATAAACTGCAAATTAAAAGCCTCTCCCCCTAACCCCCTCCCCGACCAGGGAGAGGGTTAGGGGGAGAGGCCCCAGTTTATAAATTATCGGCGTAACAATTACTCATTCACGAAAGGAAGAGTTGCGTAATCATGACTATAGCGAAGCATTTGATGATCGTACGACTCAGAGTAGTCGAGTGTTACGTTGGTGATGTTGCCCGAAGCATCGCGCTCAGCCTTATAGACGGGATTGATAAAGCCCTTATAAGGCGAAAGCTGGAGTTGCTCATAACGTGCCAAAATCTCTTTATGCAATACGGGGTCAACCTTCACACCATACGTCTCAACCAACTGACGAGCGCCTTCGTAGTCACCCGTACTCTTAATGCGTTGAATCTCGGCCAGCAATTTGCCAAACAAGTTGCGAAGAGCTGCATAGTCGTTTATCTTCACATAGGTCTTGCCATGTTTCTTTACCAGTTCTACCACCTTAGCAGCCTTGCCCTGTTCGTAAGCCCAACGGGCAATGAGGGCACGATTGCGCATGTGAGCCTCTTCAATGTTGTTACCAGGCTTGATACGTACCAACTGCGTCATAAGGCCATTCATCATATACGTGTAATACTGACTCTTATAAGCCTCCAAGTTGGGCGTAAGTCCTAAGTCAACCAACTTCTGATCAGCCACATAGTAAAGGCCAAACAAGTCGGCACGTGCCTCTTCTATCGTTGAGCCATAGGCTTTGAGAGAGTCAGGGTCTGTGCCAGGAAGTAACTTGCCACTGCCGTGGCCGAGACACTCGTGAAGGTCGGTGTGGAGGTCGTCACAAGCATCGCCATATTGGTTGATAAGTTGGCGTGTGGCCTCATCTATCACAAACTCCTTGTCCATACCACTACCGTGAGCAGCCTTATTGTAAGCATCGGTAAGGTTGCCTATGGTGACACTCTTTGAACCAAACTCGCGACGAACCCAATCACTATTAGGCAGGTTGATACCAATCGCAGTAGAAGGATAAAGGTCGCCACCCAAGATAGCTGCAGTAATTACCTTGGCAGAAATACCCTTCACCTTATCCTTCTTAAACTCGGGAGCAACGGGTGAATGATCTTCGAACCACTGTGCGTTGGCAGAAAGCTTTTCGGTACGCTCTGTAGCAGCGAGGTCTTTAAAGTTGACAATGGCCTCCCACGAAGCTTTCATGCCTAAGGGGTCGCCATACGATTCGGTAAAGTAGTTGGTAAAGTCTACCAAGCTCTTGGTATCTTTGAGCCAATGAATAGAATAGTCGTCGAAGGTGCGAAGGTCGCCAGTGCGATAGGTCTCAACCAAGAGGTCGATCACCTTCTGCTGATCGGGAGTATCGGCATAGGGACGTGCCTTAAGCAGGTTGTCGACAATGCGCTCTATGGCCTCGGTATACATGCCCCCTACACGCCAAACGCGCTCAGTGAGCAGTCCGTACTCATTACGTTCAAGGCGACTGTTCATGCCCATCATGATGGGACGAGGGTCGGCTGTGGGTTTGCGTTGTGAGTAGAACTCTTCTGCCTCTGCCTGTGTGATACCTGGCTCGTAATAGTTGCAAGCAGAGGTTTGGATAAGGTCATCGCCATCCTTCTGATTGACGCGCATAGGCATCACCGTGGGATCGAATATGACGGGAAATACTTCATCACAGAGTTGGTCTACCGTCTGTCCATCGGCCAAGGGTAGTTCAGCTACAGGCACTTGCTTTAAGGCTGCACGGAAGTCAGCTGCGCCAAATTCGGGTTGAAACTTTTCACAACCATAGTGATGATGAATGCCTGATGAGAACCATACGCGCTTTAAGTAGGTCGTTAAGCCTTTATAAAACTTATCATTCTTATTGCCCGCATAGTGGGTATAAACGGCTTCGAGCATACGACGTATGCGAAGGTTATAACGCCCGTTTTGGTCGAACAGTATGTCACGACCTTGGAGTGCTGCCTCTTGCAGATAATAGATAAATGTCTTTTCTTTCAACGTAAGTTTGTCGAAGCCTTCCACTTTATAGCGAAGCATTTGAATGTCGGCAAACTTCTCATCATTGTACTTAAAGTTATCGGCTGTTTGAGCAGTTGCGCCCATGGCCGCAGTTGATGCGAATATCATTGATAGGATCGTTTTTTTCATTGTTTTTTAGTTAACAGGTGAAGAGTTAGCGAGTTAACAAGTTGACAAGTTGACAAGTTGACAAGTTAACAAGTTAACAGGTAACTTCGTTTAAACGACTGTAACCTACCTGTCAACTCGTTAACTTGTCAACTTGTCAACTAAAAAAATCACTTCAACCAATCTTTGGCCTCAGCATAATTAATGAGTATATGAATGGTGCCTGCTGCATAGCAGTTCTTTACGTAAGGAGGATAGGTAAACACGATGCCACACTCTGTAAGGGCGGGACGTGGATACCATTTGCCTTCATACTCTTCCATCTGACCTGTGCGAACAGAATAATCCATTTCCGTAGGGGCGGGAAGGACTTCTGCCACAGAAGGCCACGCTTCTTCATCATTAGCCGCTTGTGGTCCTGTCTTGAGTTTCTCGCCCACGAGTTTAAACACTTCGGGAAGGGCTTCAGGCTTAAAAATATCGGTAAGGCCAAGAAGTTTGTCTTCCTTCGTATTTAACGTAAAGAAGTAATGATACAACATACCATGTGCACCGCCTGTATAGGCCTCGTCCTCTATACTATAGGTGAGGCAGTCTTTATCGCTAAAGCGCCAAACAGGGGTGATGCTGGTGCGGAAAGAATAGCTCTGCGGACGATACTCGTCACCCATAGCCGCTTCTATCTCACTCTGTTCGGTGGTGTAGCGACTCTTGATGGCTTTCCACTTGTTCTCAAGCATCTTGTCAAGCGACTCTACCTTCCACTTTGCCACATCAGCAGAGTCGAGCATTCCAGTCAGTATGCGACTGGTCATCTGAGCGTATGCGCTTTCTTTCTTCACATCATTGCCTGGGGTGAAGAGCGTGGCGTTAAACGAAACGCCAGCATCGGCATCTTTCTTATTTTGCAAATTGTAGTCGGCACTCTTGTTGTCGAAGTCACTCAAGAGGGCATCGTCGTAAGTGCAGAAGTCCTCTGGATTGACCTCATCAGAATCGCTTTCGTTAGGATCAACGCTAAAGGCCTCATCAATGCCGTCCCAATTGGGGTCAACACTATAGGTGGTATCAACCGTCAATGTGTCGGGGTCATCGGCCACGTGTCCACTTGTCTTATGTCCCTGAACGGGGAGCGCAAGTGCCATAGCTATAACTGCTGGCACTAAAAGGAGTTTCTTATTCATCGTTTTATCTCGTTTTTTGTTTGTTTTAACGCGAAAGTACGACTTATATTCGGGTCACACAACGTTTCACGCCAACATTTCGAACGGATTAAGTTTTTTAAATAAGTAGGTGTTCAAAATTAATTGATATGAATTGGGAGGGGACTAATTGGGGGGCGGGTTTGTAACCCGCCCCCCAATTAGGAAAATAAATTGCAGTTTAACTCACACATCTCTATACATTTTCATAACCTTTGATTTATCTTTCATGTTTCATTTTTATGTTTCAACTTATTGAATATCAATCATTTAAAAAAATGAAACATACGACTTCTATGTTTCATTTTTAGTTTCATGTTTCACTTTTCAAAACACTGTGGAAGCGCTTTCACGCTCCCTCAGTGTTTTTGAATCGCTCCCACAGTGTTTTTAAATCGCTCCCACAGTGTTTTTGTTTTTCTCCCTCAGTGTTTTTAGAATGAAACATTGAAAGTAAAAATGAAACATAGAAGTCGTATGTTTCAGTCTTCGAAAGTATTGATAATCAATAAGTTGAAACATAAAAATGAAACATGAAAGCAAAAAACACCACTGGTAAAATATACGTAAGTCAATGCCTATTTAGAGCATTCTGAAACATTTTGTAGAGGATTTTAAACTGAAGTTTATCCGTATGTTTACGTTCTACTATAAAGTTTTCAGCTTTTCGTTTTGCCTTGCCACAACCTTGCACTACCTTTGCATAAGGTAGGCGGCGGCTCAGCATAACGTTCAAGCATGCTTGACGTTCTGCGTTCGCCTTGCACTACCTTTGCATAAGATTGGCGGCGGCGTTCTGCATTCGCCTTGCACTACCCTTTCATAAGTATCAACTTAAAACAACATTATAGCTTATGTCACTCTCTTACATCTTTTCACGCCTTGACGTGCAGCAGATAGCAAGTGCCTTTATTGTGTTATTTGCCGTAATTGATGTGTTAGGTTCCACACCTGTATTTATTAGTCTAAAACAACAAGGACGTCCTGTAAATGCTTGGAAAGCTACGATTATCTCCTTAGGGTTACTCTTGGGCTTCTTCTTCGCTGGCGACGTTATGCTGCGACTCTTCAATGTCGACATTGCCTCATTTGCCGTAGCAGGTTCGTTGGTCATCTTCTTGATGTCACTCGAAATGATTTTGGATGTTGTGATATTTAAGAATCAAGGACCTATAAAATCGGCCACACTCATTCCAGTTGTATTTCCACTATTAGCGGGGGCGGGATCGTTCACTACCCTACTCTCGCTGCGTGCTGAATATGCTACAGTGAATATATTGATAGGCTTGTTGCTCAATATGATATTCGTATTTATCGTACTAAAGGCTACCGACAAAGTGGAACGCATCATTTCACCAGCTGCTATCTATCTGTTGCGCAAATTCTTTGGCATTATTCTATTGGCTATCTCGGTACGCCTCTTTACTGCCAACCTCAATGCGTTGTTGGATAACTTAGCAATGTAAATGCTTACAGTGTGGTTCTAAAAATTCTGTTTTTAGAACCACCCTACCCAATAAACGAAAAAAATGGAATAATTAATGGTTCATGATGACCCATTAATTATTCCATTTTTTTGTTTATTGTGCGCTATTAAGCTTGTACGTAGTCAACTACGTCCTCAGGCTTGAGGTTCATTACGAAAGTATGATGTTTAGCGACTTCAGCCTCAACGAAGTTAGCATAAACGCGAACACTCTTGCCGAAGAGTTCGGCATTTTCCGTTGCGTTGTGGAGCAAGAGGTGGAGCATGATAATGTCGCCAGCCATTTCGACCAAGTGACGTGCACAGAGGTCGTGGAAAACAGGTTCACCCGCCTCTTTGACGTAAGCCGTAGCTTCCTCAAACTTATCAGCCATAGCCTTGGCACGAGCCAAAATAGGTTGCAAGGCTTCGCTTACTTCTGCTGTCTCAAACTCACGCATCTGGGCTAAGTACGAACCGTTCGTCACATAACGAATGGCAGCAACTACCTGCAACTGCGTTGTACCTTCGTAGATAGAGGTAATGCGTGCATCACGATAGTAACGCTGAATGGGATATTCCATCATAAAGCCCGAACCACCGTGTATCTGAAGGCCGTCATACGTATTCTGATTGCAATATTCAGAGTTCATGCCCTTTGCCAAAGGAGTAAGAGCATCGGCCAACTTGGCATACTTCTTTTGCTCCTTGCGTTCCTCTGGCTCAAGTTTGCGCTCGCGTGCAATGTCCTCCAAAGCTTTGTAGATATCAACATAGCGTGAGCACTGATAGAGCAAGGCACGACCTGCGTCGAGCTTAGCCTTCATGAGGGCCAACATGTCGTAAACGGCAGGGAAGTTGATGATAGCCTTACCAAACTGCTCGCGGTCGCGAGCGTAGGCCAGAGCTTCGTTGTAGGCAGCTTGTGAAATGCCGACACTCTGAGCGGCAATGCCCAAACGTGCACCATTCATCAAAGCCATAACGTACTTAATCAAGCCCAAACGACGTTCACCACAGAGTTCGGCTTTGGCGTTTTTGTAGACCAACTCGCAGGTGGGGCTGCCATGAATGCCTAACTTATTTTCAATGCGGCGCACGTTGACGCCACCTTGGTTTTTGTCGTAGATGAACATTGAAAGGCCACGGCCGTCGACAGTGCCCTCTTCCGAACGAGCGAGAACGAGATGAAGGTCGGCATCGCCATTGGTGATGAAGCGCTTCACACCATTGAGCAACCAGCAACCCTCTTCTTCTGAATAAGTGGCCTTGAGCATAACGTGCTGGAGGTCAGAACCAGCATCGGGTTCGGTCAAGTCCATTGACATCGTTTCGCCAGCACAGATGCGAGGAATAAAGCGGCTGTGTTGGTCTTCATTGCCAAATTCGTAAAGGGTCTCGATACAGTCTTGCAAGCTCCAGATATTGCCAAAGCCAGCATCGCTTGCAGCAACGAGTTCGGCACACATGGTGTAAGGCGTAATGGGGAAGTTCAGTCCACCAAAGCGGCGAGGCATGGTCATACCATTCAAACCAGCCTTTACCATTGCATCGAGGTTGGCTGCTGTGCCACTGGCATAGCGCACGCGGTCGCCTTCGTGGTGAGGGCCTTCGAGGTCGACGCCCTCAGCATTGTCGGCAATTGTGGTGCCTGCCAACTCGCCCGTGATGTCGAGCACACGGTCGTAGTTGTCCATTGCGTCGTCAAAGTCGAGTGGCGCATAGTCAAACGCATCTTTATCGCGGAAGTTGCGTTCTTTCAACTCCACGATGTGTTTCATAAGTGGGTGATTCAACTCAAACTTCAGTTCGGGATGATCTGTATAATTGTTTGCCATTAGTTAAAAATCTTTTTTATAAAACTTTTGTTGTAAAGTGCAGATGAGCGAAAGGATTACAAGCCCTAAATGCATTTTCACGTTCAAGAAGATAGTCCAAGGGACAAGCTCCAATATACAAAAAATGAGAACAAATAAGTACCCTGTACATAACTTGAAGAAGAAATACTTCATAAGCTATATATACTGTACAATAGAGGTATTACTTACTATTTTCTTTATAATACTTAATCATCTTGGGCACTACCTCTTCTACGCTGCCTGTAATAATATAGTCAGCTATTTGGTTGATCGGTGCTTCGGGGTCGGTATTGATAGAGATGATGATGCCGCTCTCCTTCATACCAGCAACGTGCTGAATAGCACCGCTAATGCCGCAAGCAATGTACACTTTGGGGCGAACCGTCACGCCTGTTTGACCAATCTGAAGGTCGTGTTCGCAAAAGCCTGCATCAACAGCAGCACGGCTGGCACCTACCTCTCCGTGCAGCTCGTGTGCCAACTTGCGCAGGAGATCGAAACCTTCCTTCGAACCGACACCATAACCTCCAGCTACAACGATAGGAGCACCCTTGAGGTTGTTCTTAGCCTTCTCAACATGGCGTTCAAGCACCTTAACGACATAGTCCGTTTCAGGCACGAATTTAGCCACGTCTTCATATACGACTTCACCCTTATAGTCATCGCTCACCTTTTCGGCCTTCATTACGCCAGAGCGAACAGTTGCCATTTGAGGACGGTGGTCGGGGTTGACAATCGTGGCTACAATGTTACCACCAAAAGCGGGACGAATCTGGTAGAGCAGATTGTCGTAGTGCTTTTTGTTCTTCTTATCGTCAAAGTCGCCAATCTCAAGAGCCGTACAGTCGGCTGTCAAGCCGCTGGTGAGCGATGACGACACGCGCGGACCGAGGTCGCGACCAATCACCGTTGCGCCCATGAGGCAGATTTGTGGCTTTTCCTGCTTAAAGAGGTTGACCAAGATGCTGGTGTGAGGCTTTGAGGTATAAGGGAAGAGGCCCTCAGCATCAAACACGTGGAGCTTGTCAACACCATACGATAGGATTTCTTTTTCTACCTTTCCGGTAATGCCCGTGCCAGCAACAATGGCTTCGAGCTGAACGCCTAACTCATTGGCGAGTTTGCGTCCCTTGGTGAGAAGTTCGTATGCTACTTCCTCAACCGCTGTATGATCTATTTCGCAATAAACGAATACGTTGTTCATAGGACAAATGTGCAAATGTGAGAATGTGAGAATGCGCAAATAAAAAGAATATCAACTTTTAAGTTTACCACTTTACACCCTACATCTGCGTGATTTTTTATTATTAACAATTGAAAAAGCTTTGAGTAATGCACGTTATGCTTAGAAAATGTGACATTTCATTTGCACATTTGCACATCTACTCATTTGCACATTGGATAAGCATCGCTTATCCAATGGTGTGGCTTTCGAGCAATTCTTTTATCAAGCCTTCTACATCAGCATCATTGCTGCTAAGGCGTTTGCTCTCTTTGGCCTTGAACACAATGTTTTGAACGGCTTTTACCTTGGTGGGTGAACCCGCAAGGCCGCATTGGTTGAGGTCGCCGTCTACGTCGGCCACGCTCCATTGTGCAATGGTAAGGTAAGGTTTCTTCTCGTATTCCTCGGCATAGGCTAAGCCTTCGGCAGGGCGCTCCATAGGAGCAGAAGCACGCTTGTACTTCATTACCAACTTGGCATTGCGCGGACGGCAGGGGGCTGCATTGCCATTAACAGTGAGCAGAATAGGCATGGGAGCTTCCACGCGCTCTATGCCACCGTCAATGTGGCGTGTTACGACTACTTTGCCGTCTTTCACCTCGTCAACACTGGTTACGTAAGTCACCTGATTTAAGTCTAACTTCTGTGCTACCTGTGGACCAACTTGTGCGGTATCGCCGTCAATGGCTTGTCGGCCACCCAATACGATGTCGGGTACACCAATTTTCTTTATCGCCTGTGCCAAAGCATAGCTTGTAGCCAAAGTATCGGCACCGGCAAAGGCACGGTCGGTAAGTAAATAGCCGCCATCAGCACCGCGATAGAGTCCTTCGCGTATAACCTCAGTAGCACGCGGAGGACCCATGGTCAAGATGTGTACGGTTGAACCTGGGTTTTGTTCCTTCAGACGGAGTGCTTGCTCTAAAGCATTCAAGTCCTCTGGATTGAAGATGGCAGGCAGAGCGGCACGATTAACGGTGCCCTCGGGAGTCATCGCGTCCTTACCCACATTGCGGGTATCGGGTACTTGCTTGGCAAGCACAACAATTTTCAGACTCATATTTTTCTTATATTATATATATGTATATAGATGTTTGTTTTTGTATGCCTTGTAGATTGGGGGAAATATGCCAATATCCCTACAAAGCGCAGCAAATTTACTCTTTTCTGACAAGTAAACAAAGCAAAGCTACATTTTAAAAGGAGAAGAAGAGACGAAAGCGCTTTGCAAGGATAAAACATCAGGTTTTTTGATATAAGCTAATTGAGTACATCTAAATATAAACTAATTCTGAACATTATTATATAAACTAATTTTGAATACCTACTTATTTATATACGAACTTATACCATTCGCTATAAGACAGGCTTTTAGCCACCTACTTGCTTGCTGTTTACCACTACGCACTAAAATCCACCCGAAAGCATTGATTATTACGTTTTTTAAAACAAATTGTAAACGCACCTATCGTTTTATTTGTACTTTTGCAGCGTTAATTGTGAAATTGACGCTATGTTTACACAGAAACTAATTAAAATTATTATTAGTTGACAAGTTAACAAGTTGACGAGTTAACGAGTAAGCTACCTTTCAACACGCAAAAGAGGAAAACTTACTCGTTAACTCGTCAACCCGTTAACTTATCAACTTCAACATCAACCAAAAGAGAAAAAGAATGAAGAAGTTCTTACTGCTGTGCATGGCCACTACAGCACTGGGCCTGAGCGCACAGACGCAGACAGCGACGCCTACGTACAAGACCTTCAAGTTTGAAGACGGCGGCATTCTTACAGGCATGTCAGACAACGGACAATGGGGTGCTTTCTGCGTACAAGCCGAAGACGGCTCTACCACACAAGTTTACAACGTGGGAGCACGCCGTGTCAACCTTCGCACCACCGAGAGCCTCTCGCTCACCGAGGGACTGAAGGCCGACACCGTGAAAGCAAGTTCGGCACAAGACGTTACCAACGACGGTAACATCATAGTCGGATCTATCAACAACCATGCTGCCTACTACAACGTGACCGAGAGCGCTTGGCACTTTGTACAACAGACGGGCCTGCGTGGCGAGATCAAATACGTTACACCCGACGGTCGCTATGCCGTTGGCCTCGTCAATCCCAATGGCAATGAATACGAAGAGAAGCCTGCCCTTTGGAATCTCACCACGGGCGACACCATTGCTACGCCCAACCTCCCCCTGTTAGACCAAGCACACGAAAATCAGAAGCAAAATCGCTTCATCGGTATTGCTGCTGACGGTAAGTACGTATTGGGCTGCCTTTCATTTAGTTACTTGCCTACTGAGAATGGCGGCGGTGGTTGCAGCTACTACGTCTACAACACCGAGAATCATACGTATAAATTCATCGGTTTCGAAACGAGCGACACCGAGGCTTGGAAACCCTTAGCCGATAAGTTGCTCTTCATCTCTGAAGCCACCTTTAGCAATAACGGACGCTACGTAACGGGGTCTGCCTACTACTTCAACGACAATGACAACAACAACTCGAGCATAGCCGCCAACGAGTTCTACTGCCCCTTCAAGTACGACGTAGAGAAGGACGAGTTCACGCTCTATAACGACACTTATAGTCAGTCTTACGCTGGCTTCACCGTCGACAATGGAGGCGAAGTATATGCCGCTGGTCCTGAGGGCAATCCCTATCGCGACTTCGGTGTGCGTTCGGGCGCTTATTGGGTCAACTTCACCCAAGGCATACAACAGCACTACAACCTCGACATTCTGAGCAAGTTGGGCTACGACAATTCAGGTACGCCCATTGCCATTAGTGACGACTCACGCACGCTGGGCGTCTTTACGAGCAATGTTGATAGCTACGTTATCACCCTTCCCGAACCCTTCTCTAACATTGCTGCCACCACCGACCTCTTGAGTGCTTACACCGCAACGCCCGCTGTTGGCTCAACCTTCTCAAAACTGACAAACGTAAAGCTCACCTTTACGCGCAACGTGCAGCCCTTGGTACAAGCCAACAAGATACAGGTGCGCGACGTGTTAGAAGATAAAGTTGTAGGCTCGGCCCTCAGCATTCAGACTGATGCGACCGAACCCAACACGATTAATATTCAGTTCCGTGCCGTCAACCTCAGCAACGATGCCATGCCTTATGAGTTGGTAATCCCCGCCAAGGCCATTAGCATCAAGGGCGACGCTACGCGTTACAACCAAGAGATAAAGATTAGCTACACAGGGCGTTCGAACACACCCATGCAAGTGCTCAGCACTTCACCGAAGGCCGATGCCTCCTTGGCTAAGATTGATGCCTCTACCAGCCCCATCACGTTCAACTTCGATGCGGGCGTAGCACTCACCTCTACCTCTGCACGTGCTCAACTCTATCAGAAGGGCATCTCAAGTCCTGTAGCTAACCTACTATTGGGCGTCAACGGCCGCCGCTTGTTCGCCTACTCTGCTACTCAACAGAACCTCCTCAAGGACGTTGACTATCAAGTAGTCCTACCGGCTGGCATCGTCACCGACGTGACGGGCAATACGGCTACGGCCAACGAGGCTTACACGCTCAACCTTCGCGGTGCTTACGAACGTGAGATCTCGTACGATAGCAACGTGCTTTATAGCGAGAACTTTGACAATGGCATGAGCGGCGTGTTGCTCTACGACGGCGACACCAACACGCCCGACGACGAGTCGCAAGAGTACTCATTTAAAGCTGCGGGCAACGAATACGCTTGGGTGCCCATACGCGACGAGGCTGAAGGTGCAACAGGTTATTCTGCAGCTTCTACCTCTATGTACACCCCTGCAGGTAAGAGCGACGACTGGTTGGTTACGCCACAAATCAACGTAATGGATAGCCGCTGCACACTTACCTTCCGCAGCCAGAACCTTCGCCGCGCAGCAAGCGATAGTTTGAAGGTAATCGTTTGGCCGTCAGATAATATCTACTCTACACTCAACGACGATATCGTCGACCGCATGAAGGCCGAGGGTACGGTCGTTTACTTCGAGCGCGAATATCCTGGTGCTGACGAGTCAATACTCGAAGGCTATTGGAAGAACGACACCATTAGTTTGGCACAATTTGCGGGCAAGAACGTTTACATTGCTTTTGTTAATCAGAACCGCAACCAAAGCCTCCTGTTCCTTGACGACATCAAGGTGCTTCACGACCTTCCCTTCTTTGCTGCTTTCGACATCGACGAGACCGTTGTCAACCAGTCTAAGGCTAAGATTAAGGGTAACATTCGCATCAACGACAACGATACCTACACCTCTCTCAGCCTCACGCTGAAGGACGCTGCAGGCAACGAGATTGACCGCATCACAGCGTCTGGCCTCAACCTCAAGAAGAATGACGTCTACCAATTCGCCTTTACGAAGGAACTGCCCTTGACCGTGGGCGCTATCAATCGCTTCAACGTCGACTTTAAGTTGGGCGAAAAAGAGAACTCGGTGAGCAAGACGATTAGCGACCTTAGCTTCGAACCCACTAAGCGCGTTACGCTCGAAGAGTTTACGGGTATGGGCTGCGTCAACTGTCCTTTGGGCATCATCGCTATCGACCACTTGAGCCAGACCTACGGCGACTTGTTCATTCCCATGGCGCTTCACTGCTACACGGGCGACCAACTGGCCTCGGGCGTAACAAACTATGCTGCGTTCCTCAACCTCACGGCTGCTCCTTCAGGCCGCATTCAGCGTGGCGAGATTACTTACCCCATTACGCAGGATACGAAGACGGGCAAGTATTCACTCACACCAGGCGAGAACACAAGCAACGACGTTACTTGGCAGAGCGAGGTAGAAAGCCAATTGACGAAGCCCGCTGCTGCCGAGGTTACTGCTACCAGCCGCCTCAGCGCGAATGGTAAGAACATCACGGTGCCTTGTACGGTGAAGTACGCATTAAACGCTTCTGACGTGAATATCAAACTCTTCGCTGTTGTATTGGAGAATGGTTTGATAGGCTATCAGTCAAACGGCTTCTCTTCGATTGCCGACGACGTAATTGGCGATTGGGGTCAAGGCGGCAAGTATGGTACAGCATCGGTTAACCCCTTCACGTTCAATCACGTAGTACGTGGCTACTGGGGCGACACCTTTACGGGTACCTCAGAACTCTTCCCCACCACGATTGAGGCAGGTAAGGAATACACCACTACCCTCTCTATCCCCGTACCTGATGCTGTAGAGAATGCGAACAACACCGATGTTGTTGTGATGCTCTTCGACGGCAACACCGACCGCCTCATCAATGCGTACAAGACGCACCCAAGCAATGCCGTTGACGGCATTGATGAGATCGTGGACAACACCACGGCAGCAGTTTCGGTGGCAGCAGCAAATGGTGCAATTGTAGTCACTTCTCCCCTTGCAGCCCAAGCCACTGTTTACAGTCTCGACGGCCGTGCCTTGGCTCGTACGCAAGGTGAAGGCACACTCACGCTCCGCCCTACTACGCAAGGCGTAGTTATCGTCAAGGTAACGACCGCCCAAGGCGTTGTAGTGAAGAAGGTAATGATGTAATTGAAGTAATTATACTAAAATAGAAGGGCGTCGCGTCCGTTCGGGGGCGACGCCCCAATAATATCCGAACTTCCTAACTAAGTTTAAAGTTTTAAGGTTATAAAGGTTCGTTTCGTTGATTACCAAGGCAGCGTAACTTTATAAACTACAAACTGAGAGAAAACCCTTATAATATATATATATATAATATGAAACAAACCCTTACGCTCTGTTTGCTCTTTGTGCTGAGCCTATTTACAGCACAAGCCGCCAGTCAGCCGCTCGACTATGGTGCGCTTGAACTGAACAAGGCTTATGCCATTGAGGCACAGTATGAGTACGTGACTGGTTACTATACCGCCACCGAAACAGGTGTGCTCACAGTGACGAGCACCAACAGCGCCATGTTTACGCCCTTCAGCGACGAGGCGTGCACGCAGGTGATGAACGTGAAGTATCTCTACGATACGACACCCGTCTACCACGCTTACTATTCACTCAACGTAACGGCTGGTCAGACCATCTACTTCCGTTACAATGGTATCAACAATGCGAAGAACACGCTGACCTTCAGCACTGACGACAAACTCGAACTCACAAGTCAGTCAGTAAAGGCTGGCAGCACGATTATGTGTACCAGCACTTCGCAGATCTCGTTTAACTTCAACCACACGGTGGATGCGCAGAAGGTGGAGATCGTAGCTGGCGAAACGACCAAGCAGGTGAACTTCTTCACAAGTGGCAATAAGATCTACTTTGAAGTAAAAACTCCTATCTATGAACTCATGGAGGCTGGCGCGTTGAGCGAAGGCCAAAGCTTTACGGTACGTCTCGTAGGCATACACGCAGAGGACGACGCTACTAAGATTTTGGGCGGAGACGGTACCATTGCCGTTGACTACGTATGTGGTGCAAAGCCACTCAAACTTATCTCGTCTACCAACTTCGACAATACGCACAAGTTCCTCTCTTTCTGGCCGAAGGGCGATGCGGACGGCATCATCACACTCACCTTTGACGGCAATATCCAAATAGGCGAGAACAAGGTGCAACTCACCTATTCCGATACTTCATCTGGCTCTGAAGCCAGCAACAAGTACGTTGAGACTCCTCCTTATCGCGTTGAAGGCAACCAACTCATCATCGACCTCACCGGCAAGGAACGTACCCCACAAAGCATGTTGGGCACAACGACTCTCTACGACAACATGATGCTCACCATAAGCTACGTATGCGACTTGGCTGGCAACCCTGTCTACACAACTTCAAGCGGTTCGCGTGGTTCATATACGCGCAATATGCCTTACAGCATTGAGACGGTCAACATTAGCACCGAACTCATTCCTGCCAGTGGCGCTATGTTGGACAATGCTGAGAACATTGAAGTATTCGCTACGGACTATCAGAAGATTAGCTTCACTGGAGCTAAGTTTACGTATACCAACATCAACGACAACACCATTAAAACGGCTCTTGTTGCTAAGGACCAATGCACCGAAACGCCCGATGAAGACATCGAGGGCGCTTACACCCTAAAGGTGCCTATACCTGCTGAGGTACGCGGTCAGAAGGACATCTTCTTCACACTGACGGATCTTAAAGCTGCTGATGGTAAGGATTATAGTTCGCTCCTCTCTGCTAAGTACAACGGATTTGCCGTACTCGACATGACGTATCAAGCCAGCGCAGAAGCAGCTCCTATTACATTGAAGGGCGCAGAACTCAACGAATTGGCAGCCAATGCACCAATCGTCATCACGACCAACCGCGACGACGTCGTTGGCAACGACTCTATCTCTTACGTTACTTACGACATCACCGACCTCAACCCCGTAGAGGGCGACGACCCCTACATCGTTACGCCCACTCATATCGCACGCACTGAAGGCACGACCGAATGGCGCGGCGAAGTAGCAGGCGCGGGCAATACGAAGCTCTACATGGGCCACACTTACCGCGTAGTCGTTACGGGTTACCAACAGGTGGACAAGAACTTCAATCCTTACCGCGACCTCGTCGTTGGTACAGATACGCTCTACTTTACGGGTTCACAAGCTGACTATGAATACAGCGACGTTGTACTTGACTCGCACACTCCCGATAACAACACCATCTCTTCAGCCGACGACTTTACGATTAAGCTCAACTTTAATGGTCTCGTTAAGGTAGAGAACGCACACGTTGATTTGGGGGATGGCCAAACAACCAACTTTACCTCTTGCACTCCAGTTGAGGGCAAAGACGGTTATGCCAGCCAATGGACGTTGAGCATGGACGCTGCTACGGCTGCCACCTTTACAGAAAGCTCTATCGTTATCAACTTTACCGCTACCGACCAAGACGGCCACCGCGTTAAGGGCAACGCAGGTAATCGTGGAACTTCTTATACTTCTATGGATTTCACACTTGCCTTCAATGGAGCTGCTCTGACCGTTGTTCCTACGCAAGGGGGCGAAGCTGGCGAAGAACTTGATGAAATTTACGAGTTCGACGTGACTGCTGAAGATGCTATCACCATAGGTGCGCTCAACTTGGACGAAGCTCACGTATTTGATATGCTCAACACCATTGACGTGCCCGTCGTAAAGGCGCGTTTAATCTTTGAGGACAAGACGACACAGGCTATCAACGACCTCATCGACGCTGGCGAATACGATGCAGCAGTTAAGCAATATGGTCAAGAGGCCACTGACGCTGCTTACTTCGCCACGACAAATACGATCCGCCTCACCCTTGAGCAGCCTATCACTAAAGAGGGTGGCTACACACTGGTCATTCCTGCTGAATACTTCAACGTTGGTGAACAATCTATGGGCCAGTTGTCAAAAGCTTACGAAGGTTTCTTCATCGTTAAGGGCAACGACGAACCAATTGTGGCTAACTTCACTACCAGTCCTAAGAATGGTAGCACCGTTCAGTCATTGCAAGAGATTGTCATCACCTTCACCGACTACGATGAAGTGGGCATGGGTAGTGGCACGATTAGCTTGAAGAAGAATGGCGAAGAGATTGAAACGGTCGATGCCTTAGGCTTTGACGATGACTGGAGTAAGTTTAGCATTAGCTTTACTGATAAGCAAACTGCTGAGGGTACTTACACCATCGAAATCCCTGAAGGTTACTTTTTAAGTCCTGAAGGCGATAGCTTCCCTGCCATTACGCTCACTTACTATATTGGTACTGACACGGGCATTAACAACGTAACTGTCAACACGAAGCAAGCCGATGCAATTTACACGCTCAGTGGTGTTCGCGTCTCTGGCAAGTTGCCCGCTGGCGTTTACATTAAGAATGGTAAGAAGGTAATCGTTAAGTAAAACTTTCGAACATCTCAAGACGCATATCGTCTTTCAATACATAATAAAAGCCCCGCAAGTGATTGCGGGGCTTTTTTGTAAGCAGCAATTTGTCGGCCTAATTGGGGGGCGGGTTTGTAACCCGCGGCAGCAGCAGGTTTTGAGCATCTACTTATAGTCGC
>UQHJ01000036.1 GCA_900540885.1 uncultured Prevotella sp. | reverse complement strand
TTAATTGAACATTAATTATTTCATTAATTTTTTTGTTAATTATTCGTTAATGTTCATTCTCATTAGGTCGATAAATTACAGTTTATAAAACACGATTATAATGTGACTCCCATCCCCTAACAGTATATAGCTTTTCATTATCAATATATTATACACTTTTTACCACCTCGTCATCAAGTTTACTTTTGCGCTACGGACGCTTTGTACGATTGTTGACAGTTGCTCACAAATTGAAAAAATCGATGACATTGGTCTTGGTCAACAATTCAAACTCGCACGAACAAAACTTAAGGGAGAAATCACTGGCAATACCTTTTATACGCCAACTGAATAACACTTGCGACCCGCCCTAAACTACAACACAATTGTTCTAAAACGCTATTTTTTGCTGAATTTAAATAAACCTTTATAGAAATTAAACCTTAAAAGAGATGGCCTATTTAAACAGAAATATTAATTTTGCCGTGGATTAAGCAGAGAGGCAACAGTAATTGTTACTTTTTACTTTCCGTTTTGCTCCTTGATATACCCTACACCCTACTTTACATAGTGTGTGCATCGTTATACCTATCGCGCATAACTAATCAAACGAAAAACAATATTACAACAGCTATTATATAAATAATCATGAGTGAAAATAGCGTGAAAATCGGACACATCTCACAGATTATTGGTGCCGTAATCGACGTTAAGTTCGACACGGAGGGCCAAGACGCTGAGAAAGTGTTACCCCGTATCCACGAAGCGCTGGAAGTGACTCATCCTGATGGACGAACCATCGTGATTGAGGTACAACAGCACATTGGAGAGGACACCGTTCGTACCGTAGCTATGGACAACACTGACGGCCTTAGCCGCGGATTGGAAGTAGTGCGCACGGGCGCTCCTATCTCAATGCCTACTGGCGACCAAATCAAAGGTCGTATGATGAACGTTACAGGCGACTCTATCGACGGTCTTAAAACGCTCGACCGCACAAGCGGTACTTACCCTATTCATCGCGAACCGCCTAAGTTTGAGGACTTAAAGACGAGCAGCGAGGTGCTCTATACAGGCATCAAGGTAATCGACTTGCTCGAACCCTATGCTAAGGGTGGTAAGATTGGTCTGTTCGGTGGCGCTGGTGTAGGTAAGACGGTGCTCATCATGGAGTTGATTAACAATATTGCTAAAGGTCACGACGGCTTCTCTGTATTCGCTGGTGTAGGTGAACGTACACGTGAGGGTAATGACCTTCTGCGCGAGATGATTGAGAGCGGCGTTGTACGCTATGGTAAGGAGTTTGCCGAAGCTATGGAACGCGGCGAATGGGACTTATCAAAGGTTGATTACAATGAAGTGGCCAAAAGCCAAGCTACACTTGTGTATGGCCAGATGAATGAACCACCTGGAGCACGTTCGTCAGTAGCTCTCTCTGGCCTTTCTATCGCTGAGAGCTTCCGCGACGCAGGTGCAAAAGAGGGTAAGACGTCTGATATCTTGTTCTTTATTGACAATATCTTCCGTTTCACGCAAGCAGGTTCTGAGGTGTCAGCCTTGTTAGGTCGTATGCCTTCTGCCGTAGGTTATCAACCAACGTTGGCCAGCGAAATGGGTGCCATGCAAGAGCGCATTACTTCTACAAAGAATGGCTCTATCACGTCTATTCAAGCCGTTTACGTGCCTGCCGATGACTTGACCGACCCTGCTCCTGCTACTACCTTTACTCACCTTGATGCTACAACCGTATTGAGCCGTAAGATTACAGAGTTGGGTATCTATCCCGCTGTTGACCCCTTGGACTCTACCTCTCGTATTCTCGACCCGAAGGTGATTGGTGAAGCACACTACAATTGTGCACAACGTGTTAAGCAAATCCTACAGAAGTATAAGGAATTGCAAGACATCATCGCCATTTTGGGTATGGACGAACTCTCTGATGAAGATCGCTTGACCGTCAACCGTGCACGTCGTGTACAACGTTTCTTGAGCCAACCTTTCACCGTGGCTGAGAAGTTTACCGGCGTTCCAGGCGTAATGGTACCCATCGAGGAGGTTATCCGCGGCTTCAACATGATACTTGATGGTGAGGTGGACGACCTGCCCGAACAGGCTTTCCTCAACGTCGGTACTATCGACGAAGCTATTGAAAAGGGTAAGAAACTGATGGCGCAAGCGTAAGGTTAATGTGCAGATGTGAGAATGTGCAAATGAATGCCTCATTTGCGAATGTTTCCTATTATAGAACTCTATCTGTCAGTGACATTTCATTTGCACATTTACCCATTTGCACATTAACAGACCTTGCTCTATCAAATACTAATCAATATGAAAGTAACCATAGTTTCGCCCGAAAAGACGCTCTACGAAGGTGAAGTCGAAGGGGTAAAGCTTCCTGGCACACTGGGACGCTTCGAGGTATTGAAAGGCCACGCACCTATCATTTCTACCCTAGTAGCTGGCACTGTAGAATGTATCGGCAACGAACCTTATCAGATAACTGTAAGTGGCGGATTTGTCGAAGTGGCCAACAATGCCATTTCCGTCTGCGTCGAAATGTAGTCATGCCATAGGAAAGGGGCGTGAGTGAAGTTGTTATAAAAAGTTCTGTAGTTTTTTCATTCAGAGGACTATGTGACAGGCCTGTCACCGCTGCATCCTCAGTCAATGCAAAACGCGTTTTAAGTAACGAAAGAAGCATGAGTTTGTAGTTAATCAGAGTGTGACGTATGCACCGCAGCATCTCTCGCCTCTATGACCGAACTATGTCTTGCTTTAATTATTAAACTAAAAAACGAACTTCTATTACTTGACTTCTCTTTAACTAATAAAAGTACACACCCCGACCTATACTATGGACACACCTGACAAGCGAATAGCTCGTTGCCTCCTTACGAAAACACTGACTTTCATTATTGTCAGTTTAATCCTATTCCTGTTTCAACTCATGTTGGCAGGACGCGACGTTGCCTTTCAGCAAGCCCCAATGCTGGTTGTGATATCAACCATCTTCTTAGCCCTCAACTTCGTGAGCGGAATGGCGCACGACTGGGTAATGAAGGACGGGGCAAAGCGCGCACTGAGTTTTTACCTCGTGGTAAAAGTGGTACGTTTCTTTCTCGTAGCAGCTATCTTGCTGATTTATGGATTGGCCGACCGACGCAACATTTTGGCTTTCGCCATCAACCTCTTAGTGCTCTACATCGCGAATGTAGTTACCTCTATGATGTACTACATCAAAATGGAGCAAAACATTAAAAAGAAGCAATGAAACACTTCAGTATAAAATACTTGTGCACTTTAGCATTGTTCTTCGTCACTTTCTTTGCTGCGCAAGCAGCACATAGTGAAGCAAGCGAAGCCCAGCCAAAGATTGACGTGAAAGAGATCGTGTTGGGCCACATGAGCGATGCTTACGAATGGCACATCACAACGTGGAATGGACACCACATCTCTATTCCACTCCCCGTTATCGTCAAAGGCGAAACGAGTGGGTGGCAGATGTTTAGTTCTGCCCGCTTTCACGACAGTGCTGATGGTACGTACAATGGCTTTTACTTGAACGAAGAACAAAATGGCAAGATATACGAACACACCGCCGCAGGCGATGTTCGTCCGCTTGACTTTAGCATTACCAAGAATGTGGTGCAGATATGGATTGTTGTCATTCTCATGGCTTTTATCTTTATCGGTTCTGCACGTTGGTATAAAGGGCGTAAGCCTGGCGACAAGGCTCCAGGTGGATTTGTCGGACTGGTCGAAATGTTTGTCATGTCTATCAACGACGACTTAATTCGTCCTTCTGTGGGCGAGAAGCATTATCGCCAGTACGCTCCTTTCTTGCTTACAGCGTTCTTCTTTATCTTTATAACCAACTTATTGGGACTGCTGCCTATTTTCCCCGGTGGTGCAAACATTACGGGCAACATCAACATTACATTTGTGTTGGCCATTTGCACCATGATCCTTGTCAATCTGTTTGGCAATAAGGAGTATTGGAAGGAAATATTGTGGCCGCCCGTACCTACTTGGTTGAAGTGCCCCGTGCCTATGATGCCTGTCATCGAATTGTTTGGTATCTTTACCAAGCCTTTCGCCCTCATGGTACGTTTGTTCGCCAACATGATGGGTGGACACGCTATCATTCTTTCACTTTCGTGTGTCATCTTTATAACTTGCCAATTGGGTGCTGTCATTGGCACACCACTTACTCTCGTAAGTTTCGTAATGATGATCTTCATGAACTGCCTTGAACTCTTGGTAGCCTTCATTCAAGCTTACGTATTTACGATGTTGAGCGCCGTGTTTATCGGCTTGGCTCACCCCGAACATCACGAATAAAGCAAAGATTAAAGCATTAATCGAATAAAACAAAAAAAAAACCATAAAAATCAAAACATTATGACTCTTTTAATTGCATTGTTACAAGCTGCAGCAGGTGCAGCAGGTCTCGCTAAGTTAGGTGCTGGTATTGGTGCCGCTCTTGCTGCCATTGGCGCAGGTTTAGGTATTGGTAGAATCGGTAGCGCAGCTATGGAGGCTATCGCTCGCCAACCTGAGTCAACAAGCGACATTCGCTCTAACATGATTATCATCGCAGCACTTGTTGAAGGTGTAGCACTCTTCGCTGTTATCGTCTGCTTGCTCTGCCTCTTCTTGTAAGATAAGGTTAGGAGGTTGATGAGGTTTAATAAGTTTATGAGTTTAATAAGTTTATGAGTTTAATAGGTTTATGGGTTTAATAAGTTTATGAGTTTAGCAATATCAATAAACTCGTTAAACTTCTAAACTCATTAAACTTCTAAGCTTACTAAATTTCTAAACTCTTAAACTTCTAAACTTATTAAACTCACTAAACTTATTAAACTCATAAACTCACTAAACTTATTAAACTTATTAAATCCTAATCATCACAATATATGCTGTCAATCAATCTGCCATCTATACTGACTCCCGACTTCGGCTTGTTGTTTTGGATGTTGTTGGCATTTTTGATCGTCTTCTTCTTGATGGCTAAGTATGGTTTCCCTATCATCACCAAGATGGTAGAAGACCGTAAGAACTATATTGACGAGTCACTGCAAAAGGCACACGAGGCAAACGAACGCCTCGCTGGCATTCAGCAAGAGAGCGAACGTCTCCTTGCCGAAGCGCGCGCCAAACAAGCAGAGATTTTAGCACAAGCCAAAGCTACTGGCGATAGTATCGTTAGCGAGGCACGCAATAAGGCACAAGCCGATGGCGCAAAACTGTTGCAAGAGGCGAAAGCACAAATTGCAGCTGAAAAGGAGAATGCCCTACGCGACATTCGCCAGACAGTAGCCGACCTCTCTATCGTTATTGCTGAGAAAGTGGTACGCCAAAAGTTGGCTAACAATGACGAACAGCAAGCGCTCATCGAGCAAATGCTGAACGAGGCTTGCAAAGGCTAAAGGTATCTATCCTACTCCCACACATATAGTATAAGATTTAGCCATTATGGATTTAGGCATCATATCAATGCGCTACGCAAAAGCTTTGCTACGCTTTGCTGAAGAGCACAACGAGGACAAGCAGGTGTACGACGAGACGGCTCAATTGGCCGAAACGTACCTGACCGTCCCCGCCCTGCAGCAAGCTATGCTCAACCCTGTGCTAACCGATGCACAGAAGGAGAAACTTTTGCTTACCGCAGCTTGTGGCAAAGCTACCCCTTCGGCCTCGCTCGCTCAATTCGTAAAATTGGTGCTCAAGAAGCAACGTGCCGATCTCATGCTCTTTGTAGCCCACTCGTATGGTACGCTCTACCGCAAGCAAAAGCACATCATTAAGGGCAAACTTGTGGTGCCGACCGCTATTGCTGATAGTCTTATTAGCAAAATGCAACAAATGGTCGAAGCCAAATCAAATTGTAAGGTTGACTTTCAAGTAAAGGAGGATGCTGCCATTGGCGGTGGCTTTATTCTTGAATACGACACCTTTCGATTAGACGCAAGCGTGCGCACACAGCTTGCCAAACTTAAACGTGAACTGAAGTAATATGAAGATGTAATTCTTCTTTTATTTCGCACTTAACACTTAAAACAACCAAATGTCCAACAATATAAAACCCAGCGAAGTTAGCGACGTACTCTTACGCGAACTTCAGGATATTAACACGGATGTCAAGTTCGAAGAAGTTGGTGTGGTTCTTTCAATCGGTGATGGTGTAGCCCACATTTACGGACTTACCAACGTGACCGAGAACGAATTGATCGAATTTGAGAACGGGGTCATTGGTGTTGCCATGAACCTTGAAGAGGATAACGTGGGCGCTGTGCTGCTCGGCTCTTCTGAAGGTATCAAGGAGGGACAAAGCGTAAAGCGTACAGGTAAGGTTGCCTCTATTGAGGTAAGCGACGAAATGCTTGGCCGCGTTATCGACCCTCTGGGCAATCCTATTGACGGGGGCAAGAGCATCGAAGGTAAGAAGTACCTCATGCCGCTCGACCGTAAAGCACCTGGTGTTATCTACCGCCAACCCGTAACACAAGCCTTGCAAACTGGCTTGAAGAGTGTTGACTCGATGATTCCTATTGGCCGTGGCCAACGTGAGCTTATCATTGGTGACCGCCAAACGGGTAAGACGGCTATTGCTATCGATACCATTATCAATCAAAAGAGCAACTTCGAGGCTGGCGACCCTGTTTACTGTATCTACGTAGCCATTGGCCAAAAGGCTTCGACCGTTGCCAACATTGTCAACACGCTGAAGCAAGCTGGCGCTATGGACTATACGATTATCGTAAGTGCCACTGCTGGCGACCCTGCTGCTATGCAATACTACGCTCCGTTTGCAGGTGCTGCTATTGGTGAATACTTCCGCGACCGTGGCCTTCACGCCTTAGTCGTTTATGACGACCTTTCAAAGCAGGCCGTTGCTTATCGTGAGGTGTCACTTATCTTGCGCCGTCCTTCTGGACGTGAGGCTTACCCTGGCGATGTATTTTACCTCCACTCTCGTTTGCTCGAGCGTGCAGCTAAGATCAACAATCAACAGGAAGTAGCTGAAAAGATGAACGACCTACCCGAATGCCTCAAAGGCGAGGTGAAAGGTGGCGGTTCGCTTACGGCTTTGCCTATCATCGAGACACAAGCAGGCGACGTTTCGGCCTACATTCCTACGAACGTAATTTCTATTACTGACGGTCAGATTTACTTGGACACCAACCTCTTCAACCAAGGTTTCCGCCCAGCTATTGACGTAGGTATCTCTGTAAGCCGTGTGGGTGGTGCTGCTCAGATTAAGAGTATGAAGAAAGTCGCTGGTACATTGAAGATTGACCAAGCTCAATACCGCGAGTTGGAAGCTTTCGCCAAGTTCTCATCTGACATGGACCCCGTAACGGCCATGACCATTGACCGCGGTCGTAAGAACAATCAATTACTCATTCAGGCTCAATATAGCCCAATGCCTGTTGCCGAACAGGTAGCAATTCTTTATTGCGGCACACATGGATTGTTGAAGGACGTGCCCCTTGACAAGGTGCGCAGCTTCCAAGACGACTTCTTACAAGTTGTTCGCTCACAATATGCTGATAGCATTTTGGGTGCCTTAGCTGCAGGTAAACTTGACGACGAGGTATGTCATAACATTGAGAAGGTGGCAGCCGACATTGCTGGACAATATAAAGCATAACGATTATGGCCTCACTGAAAGAAGTTAAAACGCGAATTGCGTCGGTGAACAGCACTCGCAAAATTACGAGTGCCATGAAGATGGTGGCATCTTCAAAACTTCACCATGCACAGCTGGCGATTGAGCGTATGCGTCCCTATGAGCGTCAACTCAGTCATATTATGTCTACCTTTGTAGGCAGTATGGAGGGCGAAGTTGATACACCCTATGCTGGCGAGCGTGAAGTGAAGCGTGTGGCCATTGTTCTTTATACTTCCAACTCTTCGCTTTGTGGTGGATTTAATGCCAACGTTATCAAGGCTTTTAATCGTAAAGTGGAAGCTTACCGCCAACAAGGCATTGACATCGTTAGCGTTTATCCTTTAGGTAAGAAGGCTTACGATGCTGTTGTCAAAGCGGGCTTCACTCCTTCTGCCGACTATGCAGCTCTACTCGACCACCCTTCTTACGAGAAGGCGGCACAAGTAGCAGCTGAAATCATGGAGAGTTATGCCGAAGGCGAGATTGACCGCGCAGACTTGATTTATCATCACTTTAAGAGCGCGGGTTCTCAGATACTCACTGAAGAGGAGTTCTTGCCGATTAAGTTACAGACTGCTGACGATGACTCTACGAGTCATACGACACAACTCGATTTTATCGTCGAACCGTCTAAAGAAGAAGTGATTAGCCAGTTAGTGCCAAAGTCATTGCACTTAAAGTTGTTCACTGCCTTACTAGACAGTTTAGCTAGCGAACACGCTGCTCGCGTCATGGCAATGCAGGTAGCGACGGACAATGCCGACGAACTCTTGCGTGAACTCACGCTCACTTACAACAAGACGCGTCAGCAAGCCATTACCAACGAGTTGCTCGACATCGTGGGCGGCAGTATGCAATAAACCACTCTCTACTTACTTTTATAAAAGAATCCTTAGTCTACATTCTTCTAACTTGAAGTATGTGACTAAGGATTTTTTGTTTCTGTTTTTGTTTGTGGTAAAGCAAAGATAACAAAATACTCCCCTTTTAACAAATCTCAATTAGTTTAGACGACTTCACTTTCTACGCCTTTACGTGTATCTACTCCTTGAGTAAAAAGATTGTATTTGTTTGTTTCGTTTAGGTTGAACATTTTTCAAATTTTTGCGGCAAAGTTCTCACCTTTCTGAAACTCTAACAATACGGCTTGGACGGAATGCTTACTTAATATCTCACTGATAAACAGCAATTTGTTATAGAATTAGACTGAAAGTTTGGTGCATTGCGTTTTCTGTAGTATCTTCGCTATATTAAAAGAAGTAAACTCTCTGTAGTTTGAATAAAGCTTCTTAACGAAATTAAAACGAAAAACTAACTCTAAAATACTTAGAAAATGGCAAATTTATTAGATGAAGTAACTGGCCCTGTGAATGACAATGGCCGTGACGTACACGTGATTGACCGTCAATTACCCGTAACGGTAGGCTTTGGTTCTACTTTGTTTGAGATAGCACTTTGGGTAACCATACCCGTGTTGGTGTTGCTTTATGTGCTCATTATGGGAGCTACGCTTGAGAATCCTGTGTTGGTAGGCGTAGTGGGTTGCTTGTTGGGCATTTTGCCTGGCGTGATATTTATCTTTATGAAAATTTCAGCACGCAACTACTTCCAACAGTTGGAGCAACGCATACAAGCAGAGGCATCTAATATTGACAACTACTTAGAGCAGCGTGTGCAGATATTGCAAAACGTAGTAGGATTAGTTGATCGGGCTGTCGACCTTGATAAAGATGTGATGAAAGCTGTAGCCGCACTTCGTGGCGGTGGTAGCATCAATAGCGAAAATCGAAATGAGGTGAGCCAACAGATTGATACCGCTTATGCGCGTTTGTTCCCACAGGTGGAAGCTTATATCCAGAGTTGAAAGCACACAACGTAATAGCCGATGCCATGCAACAAAATAGCTACTTGCAACGTGAAATCACTGCTGCGCGTACCATATACAATAGCCGCGTAACGCAGTGGAACACCGACATCTTTGCTTGGCCTACTAAGATGATTGTAGCTGCACGTCAAGGTTATACGACCCGCATTCCGTTTACGGCTTCGGCAGCTACGCGCGAAATGGCACGTAGCAAGTTCTTCTAAAACATTGTAGAGGCTATGGTGAACGATATTTACGACCCGTTAACGGAATATGAAAACGTATTCCGTGACCGCTTTAAGCAAGAGGCAGCTGACACTTTTGCTGAGTTAGCCTCAGAGGCAAATGTTGACGTTGAAGCCAATCGGGAGACCTGTAAACAGATATACGCTACAGAGAAATCCTTGTCATCGGTAAAGACGCGCATCAATAGGTGGACACTGTGGTGTGTGCTGCTATGGTTATGCGTGGTTGGGGGCATCGTCGCGGCTGTTGTGTCACGTGACGAACTTGAAGTGCAGTATGAGGTGATGATAGGCGTGGCTGCTTTTGTGGTGATGCTCTACCTTTTTATGCGAGTTTATCCCTGTTTAAAGACCTTGAAGTCAGAATGCAATGATTTAAGTTCGACCGTAGACCAGTTAAAGCGTGAGGCTTGGAAGCAGATGGAACCGCTTAATCGTTTGTACGATTGGGATATACTCACACGCATGATTTCCAAGACGGTTCCACGCTTAGAGTTCGACCCATACTTTACCACACAACGCTTAGCAGACTTAAAGCAATCATATAATTGGGACGATAGCTTTAATGCCGAACGCTCGGTCATCTGTTCACACTCAGGATTAATCAATGGCAATCCATTTGTAATTTGTCGAACGCGGAAGATGGAGTGGGGGAGTGAGACCTATTATGGCTCAAAGACAATATCGTGGACAACGCGCGAACGTGGTTCAGATGGTAAGTACCATACGGTTTATCATTCAGAGACGCTGAGGGCAAGCGTGACGGCTCCTTCTCCTTGTTATCTTGAAAAGACGCGATTGATATATGGCAATACGGCAGCCCCAGACCTCACGTTTAGTCGCCAGATGAGTGGATTGGCGGGAAATGAGAAATCGTTGTCATATAAGATGACAAAGCGTTCTCTCCGTAAGAAGGCTCGCAATCTGAGTGGTGCAGACTTTGCCATGCTGACGAATGAAGACTTTGAAGTAGCCTTCAATACGAGCAATCGTAACAACAATCAGCAGTTTGCCCTCTTGTTTACGCCTTTAGCTCAAGAAAGCATGCTAAAGTTGCTGAAAGACCATAAGGTTGGATATGGTGATGATTTTGAGTTTATCAAGAATAAAATGATTAATGTCATCGTCCCCGATCATTTGCAATGCATTGACCTCGATATGAATCCTAAGCAATATCGTAATTTCGATTACGACAAAGCGAAGGCCGACTTCTATACGATCAATGCAGAATACTTCCGTGCCGTCTACTTCGCGTTGGCTCCTTTGCTTTGTGTGCCGATGTATCAACAGATACGACCGCAGAGTGCTATTTATGGCAATGATATGCCTCGTCGTAGTTCGTTTTGGGAACATGAGGCTTTGGCTAACTTCTGGGGGCAAGATCAATTCAAGCACCCAAGTTGCGTGACAAATTGTATACTCAAAACGAAAGAATGCCGATTAGACGATGGTAAATCGTCCATTGCAGTGTATGCCTATGGTTATCGTACGGTTCAGCGTCTGACATATGTTAGCAAGTATGGCGGCGACGGCCGTTGGCACAAAGTACCCGTTTATTGGGACGAATATTTGCCTGTAACGGGGCAAGGACGTATTAATCTGCAAGAAGACAACAGTGAGCAAGACGACCATATCACGCAGCGTCAACGCTTAGAGCATATAGATAAAGTGTTGGGACAAGCGCATTATAGTTTGTACAGACGACACATTGCTTCAAAGATTTAGACACTCATAAGATGAAACGCCCCCCGCAACTTATTAGCATACAATATTATGCATCGCCATGTGGCGAATTGATATTGGCATCGATAGACGAACAACTCTGCCTTTGCGATTGGAATGAGAAAGCATGTGCGGAACGTAATAAGCGTCGGTTGCAACGGCTTTTGAATGCAACTTTTGTGGTGAAGACATCCTCTGTTATAGAATCGGCAAGGTTACAACTCGACCAATATTTTGCAGGAAAACGTAAAACGTTTGACATTCCTTTGTTACTTGTGGGCACTGACTTCCAGCAAAGCGTATGGAAGGCATTGCTACGCATTTCCTATGGTAAAACCTTAAGTTACAAGGAAGTGGCACAAAGCATAGGCAATCCTAAAGGTGTAAGAGCCGTGGCACAAGCTATAGGAGCCAATGGCATCAGTATATTTATACCCTGTCATCGCGTGATAGGAAGTAATCGTTCCTTTACAGGTTACGCGGGTGGGGTAGAGGCAAAGGTACAATTGTTAGAAATAGAGAAAGGTGTTGAACAATACAGATAGAATACTAAAAACATAACATTATGATTGTAGGAGATAAGATACCCGAGATACTTGGCACAGATCAAGACGGACGTGAGATTAAGGCTAGCGACTATCGGGGTCGCAAACTTGTGCTTTATAGTTATCCCAAGGCCAACACTAGTGGCTGCTCTGCTGAGGCATGCTCTTTGCAAGCACACAAGGAAGAATTGAAGGCCTTGGGCTACGACATTATAGGTGTGAGCAAAGATAAGCAGGCACTGCAAAAGAAGTTTGCCGAGTCCAAGGGCCTAGAGTTCCCGCTTATAGCCGATACCGAAACAACCTTGTTGCAAGAGTTGGGTTGCTGGGGTGAGAAGGTCGCTTGCGGACGTAAAACTATCGGCACGCTTCGCACCACATATCTCGTTAATGAAGAGGGGGTAATCGAAAAGATATTTACCCCCAAAGAGATTAAGACCAAAATCCATGCCGAGCAGATTTTGGCATACATAGCCAATGAGTAATTCTTCCCAATATATAGAGCTAAGCCTGTTTGCTGATGCAGAAGGCAAAGACAATGAAACGCAAGCTTCAGAAAGTAGTGCTTATGACTTTACGCGCTTATTCGAAAGGTTGGCCAAATCAGCCTTTCGAAGCCGATTTCGTTTGACACAAAAGGATAAATCCTATATAGTCGCCAAAGGAATGGCCACCATTCGTCGTCATGCTATAGACTTTGTAACGAAACGCTTAGCTCCAGCTGTTATTCCCAATGATGGCAAGCAAACGCCCCTAAGAGGTCACCCCGTCTTTTTAGCGCAGCATGCTACGGGCTGTTGTTGCCGTGGTTGTCTCTCGAAGTGGCATCACATTCCAGCGGGCAGGCAGTTAACCGAGGAAGAGCAACAATACATAGTGGCTGTATTGATGACGTGGATAGAAAGACAGCTATAACGGCAGTATTATTTTCACTATATATTTTTGAGTCCACTACAAAAAGTGGCAAAAATTCGAAACACTCAAAATTTGCTTTCTTTTTGTCGAAAAAGTGCCATACGCAATCTTTGTGTTACTTATATTTTTTCTTAAATACGTATAATAATCACGTTTATTGTGTCAAAAAAATAGACGATTTTTTCGAGAGGACTTTTTGTAGTGGATTCATTTATATTTGATGAACTGCAATTTATCTGCCTAATTGGGGGGCGGGTTTGTAACCCGCGGTAGCAGCATGTTGCTT
Source organism: uncultured Prevotella sp. (assembly GCA_900540885.1). Taxonomy (GTDB): domain Bacteria; phylum Bacteroidota; class Bacteroidia; order Bacteroidales; family Bacteroidaceae; genus Alloprevotella. Next base: position 11,967 of record UQHJ01000036.1, on the reverse strand, counting down.
ATAGTCGCTTAGCGACTTTAAGTAGATGTTCAAAGCATGCTGCTGTCGCGGGTTACAAACCCGCCCCCCAATTAGGCAGATAAATTGCAGTTTACTTTTTCCTCCCTCCCCCAAAAAACTTGAGTATATATACCTTTATGCACTTTTCTGCAACAAATTAATACTCTATATCAAAAAAGCTATCTTTTTGTTTGGTTGTATTGTGTAAACGATATACATTTGCAATCGAAAACAATAAAACAATAAACATTATGACACGTTTTACACTTAATAATATATATTGGTGGCGTCGCTTACTACTTCAAGTCGTAGGCTAATGTGTCACATCCCTATTTGAATGCCATAGTTGATTATGATAGTTCAAAAGCGGCCCGTCAAAGTCTACGACGAGGCCGCTTATTTTTTAGTTTAATAAGTTTAGTGAGTTTAATAAGTTTAGTGAGTTTAATAGGTTTACAACAAAACGGACTCAACTCATTAAACTTATAAAACTCATTAATCTCATTAAACTCATAAAAACTCATTAAACTAACTACCCTATGAAATACGAAGTTACAGACAACGGATACTTTGGTCGCTACGGTGGCGCCTATATTCCCGAAATACTGCAAAAGTGCGTAGCCGAACTGCGCGAGAATTATCGTCACATTATCGACAGCGACGACTTCAAAAAAGAGTTCGACCAATTGTTGCGCGACTATGTAGGCCGTCCATCGCCCCTCTACCTTTCAAAGAAGTTGAGCCAACTTCATGGCTGCAAGATATACCTCAAGCGCGAAGACCTGAACCACACAGGTGCCCACAAGATTAACAATGCTATAGGTCAAATACTCGTGGCCCGTCGCATGGGTAAAAAACGCATTGTTGCCGAAACGGGAGCAGGCCAACACGGTGTTGCCACAGCCACCGTATGTGCTTTAATGGGCATGCCCTGCGTTGTATATATGGGAGCACTCGACGTACAACGCCAACGCCCTAATGTAGAGAAAATGCGCCTATTAGGTGCTGAAGTCGTAGCCGTAACGAGTGGCAACCAAACGCTTAAAGACGCTTGCAACGAAGCCATTCGCGACTGGTGCTGCCATCCCGAAGATACCTTCTACCTTATTGGTTCGACCATGGGACCACATCCTTACCCCGACATGGTAGCACGCTTGCAAAGTGTTATTAGTGCCGAAATTCGCAAGCAGTTGCAAGAGAAGGAAGGCCGCCCGACTCCTAACTACTTAGTAGCCTGCATTGGTGGCGGTTCGAATGCCGCTGGCACCGTGTTCAACTTCTTAGACGATGACGATGTCAAAATCGTTTATGCCGAAGCTGGTGGCAAGGGTGTTGAAACAGGACAAACGGCTGCTACACTGAGCATTGGCGAAGAAGGTGTACTACACGGTTTCCGTTCGTTAGTCATTCAAGACGATGATGGACAAATCGTAGAACCGTATTCCATTTCAGCAGGTTTAGACTATCCTGGCATAGGTCCTCTGCATGCCCATTTGGTAAAGACGGGCCGCGCACAAGCTTTAGCCATTAATGATGACGAAGCCATTGCTGCAGCCTATGAGTTGAATCGCCTGGACGGCATACTCCCTGCCTTAGAGTCGGCCCATGCCTTAGCAGCATTGCACAAACTACATTTTCAACCTTCCGATATCGTTGTCGTCACCCTCTCTGGCCGTGGCGATAAGGATATGGAAACGTACCTTAAATTTGCTCCGCAATTTTAAGAATGTGCAAATGACAGTGAATGTGCAAATGATTTAATGTATTTTTTATTGAATCAGTAGCACAACACATTTGCAGCAAAAGCAACTAGCAATAAAAGGCGACCATTCGCACATTTACACATTTACACATTTGCACATTCACCGAAAGACATAGCATTCTCACATTTGCACATTTCCCCACCCATGTCATTCCAATATAAAGTAAATATCATACCGTTGCCGGGCGATTTAAGTACGCCCGTGAGCACCTACTTAAAGGTGCGTGACCTATTTGCACAAAGTGCATTAATGGAGAGTTCGGACTATCATGGCAGCGAAAATAATCGTTCGTTCATAGGTCTTGAACCATTGGCCTCATTCAGCGTGAGCCACGGCAAAGCCATTATAAACTATCCCGATCACACGCAACACGATCGTGCTATCACTCCCACTTATTCCGTGGCCGATGCCTTTGAAGAGTTTATACAACTTTTTAAGGTAGAGGGAGCAGATCGTAGCTATTGCGGATTGTATGGCTATACCTCGTTCAATGCCGTTCGCTATTTCGAAAACATTGCCGTAAAAGATAGCCAAGAGGCCAAGAACGATGCCCCTGACATTCACTACATTCTCTATAAATACATCTTGGTGTTCAACGATTTTAGCAGCGAACTCAAGTTGCTTGAACTCCTTGCCGAAGGCGAGAAGAGTCGTTCCCAAGAGATTGTAAGCGCTGTGATGAGCCGTAACTATGCCACCTATTCTTTTCACGCCATTGGCCCCACTACCTCGCCCCTTACCGACGAAGAACACAAAGCCAATATTCGTCGCGGCATAGCTAACTGCAAGCGAGGTGACGTGTTTCAGATCGTACTATCACGACGTTTTGTACAACACTATGAGGGTGACGACTTTGAACTCTATCGTGCCTTGCGACGCATCAACCCCTCGCCCTACCTCTTTTACTTCGACTTTGGCGGATTTCGCATCTTTGGCTCGTCGCCCGAAACGCACTGCCGCATCACCGACGATGGCATGGCTTATATCGACCCCATAGCGGGCACTACACGCAGGCAAGGCAATCACGCTGCCGACCTCGAGGCCGCAGCAGCCCTCTTGGCTAATCCCAAAGAAAATGCCGAACATACCATGCTGGTAGACCTCGCACGCAACGACTTAAACCGACACTGCACAGACGTAAAGGTAGACTTTCTGAAAGACACGCAATTCTATAGTCACGTTATTCACCTCGTGAGTCGTGTGAGTGGCAAGGTGCGTCCAAAGACCAACCCCATTCAACTCCTGGCAGACACGTTCCCTGCTGGCACATTGAGTGGAGCACCTAAAGTGCGCGCTCTACAACTCATTAGCGAATACGAACCACACAACCGTGGAGCCTATGGTGGCTGCATCGGATTTATTGGTCTAAATGGCACACTCAACCAAGCCATTACGATTCGTTCTTTCGTAAGCCGCAATGGCGAACTGTGGTTTCAAGCTGGTGGTGGCATTGTAGCAGCCAGTGACGAGGAGTACGAACTACAAGAGGTTAACAACAAATTAGGCGCGTTGCGCCGAGCCATCACACTCGCCGAAAGCAAAAAGGAGGTAAACGCATGAAGATACTATTGATTGACAATTACGACTCGTTTACGTACAACCTGTTTCAATACTTAGAGGAAGCAGGAGCAGCAGTCACCGTTGTGCGCAACGACCAATTCCGCTTGGCCGATGTAGCCGCCTACGACAAGATTGTACTTTCGCCAGGACCCGGCATTCCCTCTGAGGCGGGACTCTTGGAGGACGTGATTAAAGCATACGCTGGTCAAAAGCCCATTTTAGGCATCTGCTTAGGCGAACAAGCCATTGGCGAAGTATTTGGCGGACGACTTCACAACCTTGACCACGTGTTTCATGGCGTGCAAACGCCAGCACACATTGTGGCCGACGACTACCTCTTTCATGGTCTACCACGCGACATCGCAGTAGGTCGCTACCACTCATGGGTGGTTCAGACTGAGGGTCTGCCAGATTGCATAGAAGTGACTGCCCTCAGCGACGAAGGACAAATCATGGCCCTGTGTCACAAGGAGTACGACGTACACGGCATTCAGTTTCACCCCGAATCAATTCTTACCCCCGACGGACGTACAATGATTGAAAACTTTGTACGCGCCTAAACACAACTACTAAACATTCCTCAACCTTGAACACCCTATTAGAACACCTATTTCAGCACAACCTCTTGTCGCGCCAAAAGGCACACGACTTATTGCTCGAAATAGCAGATCATAAATATCCCGAAGCACAAGTAGCCGCACTACTCACCGTGTTTCGTATGCGCGACATTCTTGTGGAAGAACTTTTGGGTTTTCGCGATGCCCTTATCGAACGTGCCTGTCACATCGACCTCAGCGAATTTCACCCCCTTGACATTGTGGGCACAGGCGGCGACGGCAAGAACACCTTCAATATCTCTACCTGCGCTTGCTTTGTCGTAGCTGGCGCAGGTTACAAAGTGGCCAAGCACGGCAATTATGGAGCTTCTTCCGTGAGCGGTGCCAGCACCGTCTTAGAGCAACATGGCGTAAAGTTTACCAACGATGCCGACCAACTCAAGCGCAGCATTGACCAGTGCGGTATGGCCTACTTACACGCCCCCCTCTTTCACCCTGCTTTGGCCGCCGTTGGACCACTGCGCAAGGCATTGAGGGTAAAGACCATTTTTAATTTGTTAGGTCCATTGGTCAACCCTTGTCACACAGCTTATCAGCTCTTGGGTGTAGCCAATCTGCAACAGATGAGACTTTACACCAACACGTTGCAACAGATTGGTCTCGGCTTTACCGTGGTGACGAGCCTTGATGGATACGACGAGATTTCGCTCACCGATAGCTTTAAAGTCATGTCCAACCACTCTGAGAGCATCTATTCACCCACGCAGTTAGGCTTGACCATTGCCCCACCTCATGCATTGCATGGTGGCACAACTTCGGAAGACGCAGCCCACATCTTTCACAACGTATTACACAATTGTGGCACCACATCTTTCCAACGCGATGCCGTGCTTATCAATGCCGCCTTCGGTATTCACACCATTCGTGCTGATAAGAGCATCGATACGTGCTTGGAAGAGGCGCGCGCTTCCTTGCTGAGCGGACGTGCCCTCAAGACGTTTGAACGATTTATTGAATTGAACCAATAAGAGTTCTGTGCTTATGGACAATATTTTAACCCGAATTATCGCCACCAAGGCAGAAGAGGTGGCAGCGGCCAAGGCCTCGCTCCCCTTAGCTGAGCTAAAAGATAAATGTAAAGACCTCGCCCCGACGCACAGTCTGAAAGCCTCACTCCTATCACACGCTGAGGGCGGCATTATCGCTGAGTTTAAGCGTCGGTCGCCCTCTAAGGATTGGATAAAGCGTGAGGCAAAGGTCGCAGATATTATTCCTGCTTACGAGCAGGCTGGTGCAGCAGGACTTTCTATCTTGACCGATCATACTTACTTCGGTGGTTGCCTAAACGATGTGCGCTCGGCACGTCCCCTCACCACGTTGCCCATTTTACGCAAGGAATTTGTAATTGATGCTTACCAACTCTACGAAGCACGCGCTGCAGGGGCTGACGCTTGCTTACTTATCGCCGCAGCCATTGGGCCAGAGCGTTGTCACGAATTGGCCACCGTAGCACATGAGGTGGGGCTTGAGGTGATTCTTGAAGTGCACAGCCACGATGAACTCGCAGCTTACAGCCATGAAGTTGACATCATAGGTGTAAACAATCGTAACTTGAAACAATTCAAGACCGATACGCGACTCTCGGCCGACCTTTATCGTTCGCTTCCGCCCGATGCCGTGCCCATATCTGAGAGTGGACTCTTACAAGCCACCACAGCGCGCTGCCTACGCGATATCGGCTACAAAGGTTTCTTAGTGGGCGAAGCGTTTATGAAGACCACACAACCAGGGGAAACATTACACGACTACATTAACACGTTGAAAGCATGATTATAAAAGTATGCGGCCTGCGCGACGCTGACAACATTCGCGCTGTGGAAGAAGCGGGGGCTGATTGGACGGGCTTTATCTTCTACCCGCGTTCGCCTCGCTTCGTGAGCGAAGTGCCTACCTACTTGCCCCAACATGCGAAACGTGTAGGCGTATTTGTTCACCCACAGTTTCGCGATGTAGTAGAGAAAGTCAAGGCTTTTGGCCTACAAGCGGTACAGTTTCATGGCACAGCCTCGCCTGACATGTGTCAAACCTTTCGCGAGCGGGGGCTTACGGTCATTCGCGCCCTTCCCGCCACCGACGACTTTGTAGCCGAAACGGCAGAATATACCCACAAAATTGATTACTTCCTTTTCGACACACCTACACTCAAGTTTGGGGGCAGCGGCAAACAATACGACTGGAGCCTTCTGCAACGCTACCTTGGGCCAACCCCCTTCTTACTGAGCGGTGGCCTTTCGCTCCAATCAGTCGAAGCATTGCGCCACTTTCACCACCCCATGTTAGCAGGTTACGACCTTAACAGTGGATTTGAGACGGCTCCTGCTCTAAAAGATGCCGCACTCATCAAACAGTTTATTTTTCAACTCAAAAACTGATCAACTATGAATCGCATTCATCAACTCTTTGACAATAAGAAGCAAGGAATTCTCTCCGTTTACTTCTGTGCTGGCCATCCCACACTCAATGGCACCCCCGACACCTTGAAGGCATTACAAGCCGAGGGCATTGACATGGTAGAAATAGGTATCCCCTTTAGCGACCCTTTGGCTGACGGCCCAACCATTCAGTCGGCTGCTTCAAAGGCACTCAAAAATGGCATGTCGGTACGCCTTCTCTTTGAACAACTGCAAAACGTGCGTACCGACATTCATCTGCCACTCATCTTAATGGGCTATCTCAATCCGATTCTTCACTTTGGTTTTGAGCACTTTTGTGAGCAGTGTCAGGCAGTAGGCATTGACGGCCTTATCATTCCCGATCTTCCTTTCGACCAATTTGTTGCAGAATATCAAGCCACGACGCAGAAGTACGGGTTGGAGGTTATCTTTCTCGTCACGCCCGAAACACCCGAGGCGCGCATTCGCGAGATTGATTCCCAATCCCACGGCTTTATCTATGCTGTAAGTTCGGCCTCTGTTACTGGTGCGCAACAGTCCTTCTCTGATGCCAAACAAGCTTACTTCAAGCGTTTGCATGAGATGCAGTTGCGCAATCCGCAACTCATCGGTTTTGGCATTTCTAACCATGCCACGCGTGCTGCTGCCGATGCTTACACCGCAGGAGTAATCGTAGGCTCCAAATTCGTTACGCTATTAGAGCAAACCCACAATGCCCTCCAAGCCGTAAAACAACTCAAGAGAGTATTGGAGAAATAGGGAAAAGGACAATAAATAGCAATTTGTCTGCCCTTACGTAACGCGTGCTTTTCTTTGACATTATCGGCCGCGGCTCAGCAATTCGAACAAGCTCGATTGCATTCGCCTTACGCGATAATTCTCGAATGCGCGTCCTAATGTCTCGAATGCAAGCTAACCTGAGGACGACGCGTTAGAGACATTAGTACGCGCGTTCGTGGCGCATTTCTGTTCGACAAATTGCATTTTCGATACACCAAGAAAGACCGTCTTACTTACCTTCTTGGGTAATGATAGACAATAGAGTAGATTTTAAAGAACGAAACATATATGATTACTATAATGAAAGGGATTTATTGGAAAGGCATTAAGCAACGGATAGGCAGATTCTTTGAGAAGGTGTACGACTGTATTCTTATCTTTACCGACTGGCTGGGGTAAGCGCACATAGTAGATAGACTGTGTAAATAGACTGCAAAACATTGAAATAATTGATGGAAACAGAAAGAATTTTACTTCGCCATTGGCAGGAATCGGATGCAGAGGCGCTCTTCAAGTACGCCTCAGACCTTGATGTAGGACCTCGTGCAGGATGGCCAGCACATAAGTCTGTAGAAGAAAGTCGGGAGATAATCCAGACATTCTTCCATAATGAAACGACATGGGCGATTGTGTTGAAAGAGACTGGCGAGGCTATCGGCTGCATTGGCTACTACACCCATGAAACCAGCAACATCCCTATCGGAGAAAACGACTGCGAGGTGGGCTATTGGGTAGGAAAGCCTTATTGGAACAAGGGAATCTGCACCGAAGCCTTGAAGCTGATGCTCGGCTACTGCATCCAAGTAAAGCATATAGAAAACATCTGGGCAGACCATTTTATAGGCAATCCTGCATCGGGAAGAGTCATGGAGAAATGCGGTTTCTCAGACACCGGAATGCTGAACAAATGCAGCCAACTCGTGGGTGGGGACAAGGAAATGGTCAAGGTGTTTAAGTACAAAGGATAAAATGTAAAAGTACATGATTTTTCCAGAAATATATTCAGCAACAGGCATGATGGAACTGATCCAGAAAATCGGCTTCCTCCCTCTTCTTGATAGTGGCATTGAAGGCTTCTCTGCCGAAGACATCGTGGCAGAGGATTGCCGATATGTAACATTTCCTGAAGGCGGTTGGGACTGGCCATTATGGAAATGGAAGGGCGAGATTGTGCAGGAAATGCCGTGTATGTACGGAAAGTTCTTCAACAAGAAAGCAGGATTCATCAGCCAAGAATGGTGGCCGGATTTCTGCAACTACAGAAGAAGTAAGTTCCCTCGCCCAGATGAAGAATCAATAGAAGGAGCCATTCTCAGCACGCTTCAATCTGCAGGCAGTCTCATCACGAGAGAACTTCGGGCAGCCTGCGGTTTCACGGAAAACCGACGCACGAAGCAGGAGCAGAGTGAAGCTTGCTTCAACTCTGCCTTGCAAGAAGGAAGAAGACCGAAGGTCAAGGGAATGAGAAGCAAGTTTGACGGTTATCTCACCCGACTAGAAATGGCGACTTACATCGTAACCGAGGATTTCATCTACCCTCGTGACAAGCATAACCATGAATATGGCTGGGGATGGTCGTTGCTCAATACTCCCGAAGAACTCTATGGCAGGGAGGTTTGCCAATGCAATCGCACTTCCCAGGAATCTTATCAGAGGATTTTCGAGCATCTGAAAGAAATCCTGCCTGATGCTTCGGATAAACAGATTATCAAATTAATAGGATAAAAGTGACTTCACTTCAAGAAAGACTGTTCGCCATGCAGGATAAGCAGTATGCTGCTTTCAGTAAAAAGAAAAAGGAACGAAGCATTCTCGCCACAGATTTAGGTTTAAGTTTAATTTGTCTTATATATATAATAAGGTAACTCAAGTTTCGGATTTGCCATGTAATATGTTTATTCATGACAGGTTCTTAATCGTTGGGCATCAAATACGAGCAGTATTTATTGAGCAGATTAGGCAATGGTAAATCTCCCTTTTGGTAACGCTCAGCATCGAGTGGTAATATTCTTTCACAAACCTTTCTATGACCTTTGAACAGGCCATTGAGATATGGTGTGCCATTCTCTTGGGTAATACACACATCGGTAAAGAATTGTGTGAGGTCCTCTGCATCAAAGACAATGGAATAGCTTGGGCGTTTGGCTCCTGGAATGTCTTCTACCAATATGTTCTTACTGACGAGGTCTTGTATGTCGCGTAGGGCGGTATCTTTGGAACACTTAGCCAAGGATGCCCAAGTCTTTGATGATATCTTAGCTTCATAGCCATCAAGGAAGAGGTTGAGCATTTGTGTTTGTCGCTCTGTCATAGGTATGGATGCAGCCTTCTGCCAAAAGAAACTTTTGTTTAAGATGGTGGTAACAATGGTTTCTGCTTCATCGAGCGCATCAATCAGTTTCTTCATATACCATACCAGCCATTCTGTGATGTCTCCATCGCCACGTTGCATACGTTCCAGAATGTCGTAATAGTGGTTTTTGTCTTTATTTATTTGAGATGATATATTATAGAAACGCAACTTGCTCTTCTCTCCTCGTGCAAGAAGCATGTCAGAAAGAATGCGAGCCAGTCGACCATTGCCATCTTCGAAAGGATGTATGCTTACAAACCAGAAATGTGCTATGGCTGAACGGACAACGCTACCCCCTGTGTCTTCGCCATCAAACCAAGCTATAAACTTTTGCATCTCGCCCTCTACAAGATTAGGAGAAGGGGCTACATAATGTACCTTCTCACGACCAAACATTCCACTAACAATATGTTCCTCGTGTGTTCGGTATTGTCCAATCTCTATTTGGCTACCTTCGCTAAAACCGGTTGGAAAGAAAGCCGCTTGCCAAGCGCACAGTTTTTCTTTACAGAGAGGCTGGTCATAGTTCTGCACGGCTTCGAGCATTACGCTAACCACAGAGTCAACATAATGGGAAGGAGCTGTATATTTCACGTTTTCAATTCCTAATTTTCGGGCGATTGAAGAACGCACCTGCTCCTCATTCAGACGTATACCTTCAATTTCTGAAGAATATACTACATCATGTGTCAAGTTTTCTGCCATGGCTCTGAGTTTGCTGTCAAAGCCAAGCGAGCTCAATCTGCCGTAAAGCAAACCTTGTTTACGACATACTATTTCCTGAAGGTTTGATACATCAGAAGCATCCCAACGGAAGTTTGTCCAATTATCTCTTTCGTGTATATACATAATGTATTTGTTCTATGCGCGACAAAGATAGTGCAAACGAGTGGAAAACATCAAGTTTACTTGAATGTTTACCCGAGTGTAGCCTATCTTATTAAAATTACGGCATTAAACGCCGCATATTCTGCGACGAAAATAATAAAATAATGTCGAATCGCCAAATAAGCCCGAAAAATACCGCATATTCTGCGACGTTTATTTTAAATAACCATCGCATAGTCCGTTTTAGTTAAGTAAATAGTTTCTGTGTTTGCCACTAAAATAGGGATTTAGTAATCCATTCCTCATTATCTTCATTACGCCAAATTACTCTCAAACTTATTTCCATCCGAAACTTGAATGAATTAATATGCCGAATCCCGCAATTAACGGCATGAGAATTGTACTTTTATTGTCATTATGAAGAGAACCGAAGACATATTATCCAAGCTACTACTCCAAAATCTATTCTTTTATGGAGGTTTGGATATGAGCATAGTTAATTTACATTAATTACGGTAGAATCCTTTAAACTTTCAGGCACGATTTGCGTCTAATTTTTAGATGATGGCATTTAAGCACCCATCGCTTTTTAGGCATTATAAATTTTTAATTTGTAGCTTATGAAAAGAATTTTTCGAATATTGATGATTGCCATTTGCTGCATGGTTTCATTCAATATGGTGGCGAATGCGGACAACGACAAGCCTATCTCTGTAAATGCACTTCCTGCCAAGGCCAAAATCTTGCTTAATAATCATTTCAATGGTCAGAAGGTGATGCTTGCAACGATTGAATTGGGAGTTGTCAGCAGAAACTATGATGTGGTTCTGCAGAATGGCACGAAGCTGGAATTCGACAAAAAAGGAAATCTTACAGAGATAGATTGCAAGCGGGGAATCGTGCCAGCTCTGTTGATTCCGCAAGCCATCAAGAACTACTTGAAGGATAATTATGCTGGACAATCGGTGAAAAAGATTGAAATGAACAAGAATGAATACGAGGTGGAACTGACAAATGGATTGGATTTGACCTTCAACAAGCATTTCCAATTAATAGATATTGACTGATCTGCATCTTGTAAATAGATTTTCCTGCATAGGGTGAAAACAGCAGATAAATTATCTGAATGTTTTAAGTAAAAAGTTACGGAGAATATGAATTATCTCCGTAACTTTTTACATTTTCATTTTATATGTTTTGGGGAGCATTTCACTCCAAACCATACCATATTAGAAATCACATGTATCGGGGTCTGAACCTATTCTGTCAGCCTTCAGCGATGCGATTTCAAACATTCCTGCTGAGAGAGTTAAAAATCGAATACATCGAAGTTTTCCTTGATTCGGCTTGGGGTAACTTACTTAAACTTTTAAACTGCAATTTATCTCACATAATATCCATACATTTTCAGAACTTTTGATTTATCTTTCATGTTTCATTTTTTGTTATAAGTTAATTGAATATCAGTCATTTCGAAAAGTGAAACATACGACTTTTATGTTTCATTTTTAGTTTCATGTTTCATTTTTAAAAACACTGAGGGAGCGCTTTCACGCTCCCACAGTGTTTTTGAATCGCTCCCTCAGTGTTTTTAAATCGCTCCCACAGTGTTTTTGTTTTTCTCCCTCAGTGTTTTTAGAATGAAACATTGAAACTAAAAGTGAAACATAAAA
>UQHJ01000035.1 GCA_900540885.1 uncultured Prevotella sp. | reverse complement strand
CCAAAAGGGCTGATACCTCGTGAGAAGTGTCAGCCCTAATTTATTTTGTTTGAAAAAGTTTTACCGGACAGCAATAATCTCTGATATATAACGCAAGGGTATTCCTTCTTCTTCGCCTTGCAATAGCAAGCACTTTTTATAATTGTTTACTCCCTCAAATATGCCCCTTGCGCTTACATACTTTCCTCCTTCCTTTCGCAAGTCGGGCACAAAATAAGTCACTTCGATTTCTATTTTCTGATTGGCTTTTGCTTGCAACAAGAGTTGCTGAACGAGACGGTCTAAGTGCGCCAGTTCATCTTCTCCAAGATGTCGAAACTCCTCTGTCGTTCGTTCGCATTCTGCCAACGCTTCTTTAAAACCTGAGAGAGCAGCAAAGGGGGCAAACTGTGCGGCCCGTTGCCGCATAGATAAATGTGGCTCGTGTTTGGTATGCTGATAAGTCATGTGAAAGATGTCGGCATACCAGCATTCTGCACGCGTTTTTCCGTCAAAGGGGTCGTCGCGATAGTCTTCCATATTAAACAAGCTTTTCAATTTAAATGACTCTGCGAGTTGAACTAACACTGCTCTATGTCAACAGCAAAGGTCGTACCCTGCCCCACTTCACTCGCAAGCACATAGATGCGTCCGTGGTGATATTCCTCAACGATGCGCTTGGCTAATGAAAGCCCAAGCCCCCAGCCACGACGCTTTGTGGTAAATCCGGGTTTGAATACACGCTGAAAATGATTCTTTGCTATTCCCTTCCCCGTATCGCTTACCTCTACTCGTAAGTAACGCTTGCGCTTCTCAACGATGGCGGATTCTTTAAGCGTTAAGGTCAAGTTGCCTGCCCCTTGCATGGCATCAATGGCATTCTTACAAAGGTTTTCAAACACCCATTCTAACAAAGGAGCATTGACACGCGCCGTTACTGCTTGTGGCGGTACAGACACCATTATCGTTACACGCGACGAAGTGCGATGCCTAAAATATGCTCCTACTCGTTGCACGATAGGGCAAACGTCTTGTTCGGTGAGTTCGGGGGCAGAACCTATCTTCGAAAAGCGTTCTGCGATGAGTTGCAAGCGCGCTATGTCTTTATTCATCTCTGGCAATAAGGCATCGTCGGGGTACGACTCGCGCAACACTTCGCTCCAAGCCATAAGCGACGAGATAGGGGTGCCCAATTGATGTGCCGTTTCACGCGAAAGGCCTACCCACACCTTGTTCTGCTCAGCACGCTTTGAAGCCAACAAGGCCACTATGGCTACAATAAAGAAAATGGCTACTACGCCTAATTGTACGTAAGGATAAATGGTCAACTGGCGTAAGAGCACCGACTCTTCATAATACACATATATATAGTCCTTCTTTCCATTGACCGTTGTTGATAGCGGCACGCGCATTTCTTCCGCACTTTGTCGAAACTGCGCCACTGCCTTTTGCAATTGCATCAAAGAGTCTGGTCCCGATGGGTCGGGACGCAAATTACGTTGAGCCAACACATTGCCATGCGCATCAATCGCAATAACTGGAATTGTATGGTTGCTATTGATAACTTGCAGCACGAGATTGAAGTCTGTCTTCTCGTCAGCCGTCGTAAGCGAACGCATTGCCTCAGCCCACACGCCCATTTTGGCCACCTCTTCTTTATACAAGTCGCGCGTGAGCGAATGGGAATAAATGAGTGAGGTGGCCGACAATAATAAGGCGGCAAGTATTAATGCCGCCCTAAACTGAGGCAATTTAAAGAAAGAGAATGACATACAAATCAATACGATACACTAACCGAGTATGCTTTTGAAGTCGTCTAAACTTTTCTGACGAAGATTATATTTAAACTTTTATCTCTTCTAAATTCAATCTTTACCTTTCTTTTTGACCGCTTTTTGACCTTTCATCGGTCGTGTAGCTCGCTACACTCCCTCTTCAATGCCAAAAATCGCTTCAAAAATAAAGGCAAATCTTGAACTTCATAAAAGTTCAGACGACTTCTTTATTTACGGTGTCAATATAATCAAGAAAGGCTTCACGTCCTAAGCCTGTGCCACTGCTGGTAATGAAATAAGGGGGCAATTCTTCCCACTCTTCCTGCAAAGTGGCTAAGAAGCGGTCTACATTCTTTTTCAGTTCACCACGCTTGGGCTTATCGGCCTTTGTAAAAATAATGCCAAAAGGCACTCCGTGTTCACCTAAGAAGCGTATAAACTCAAGGTCAATCTTTTGGGGAGTAAGGCGTGAGTCAATCAATACAAAGAGACAAGTAAGTTGTTCGCGATCTAAGACGTAATGTTCTATCAACTTCTTGAGTTTATCGACTTCACGACGTCCACGTTGTGCGTAACCATAGCCTGGGAGGTCGACTAAGTACCATTCATCATTTATCACAAAGTGGTTGATAAGCATTGTTTTACCTGGCGTTGACGACGTCATAGCCAAAGCCTTGCGCCCTGTCAGCATATTAATAAGGCTACTCTTGCCCACATTGCTTCGACCAATAAAGGCGTACTCGGGTTTATCTGTCTGCGGACACTGGTCGGCACGACTATTACTTATCAAAAATTCAGCTGATTGTATTTTCATTGTTTCTTTGCATTATATATTAATAACCATACCCTCCTGCGCTAACGTGGTATTCATAAATACCTGTTGCGCTTCATTGAGCAGCACTTGTTCATCATCATAACGTGACGAGTAATGTCCTATCACCAAACGTCCTACCCCTGCAGCTTTTGCCAAGCTTGCTGCTTGTGCAGCGGTAGAATGGAGCGTCTCAATGGCGCGAGGCAGGTTGTCTTGACCAAACGTTGCCTCATGATACAACACATCAACTCCACGCAAAAGGGGAATTAACTGTGGCTGATAACACGTGTCGGAACAATAAGCATAAGAGCGGCCTCGCTCTGCGGGAAAGACTAACTCTTGATTGGGCACTACGCGTCCATCGGCCGTTGTCCAATCTGCCCCTTGCTTAATTGAGTTGATAGCATAATAGGGAATTTCGAGATAGTCAATCATGTCACGACGTATGTGTGGCAAAGGGGCTTTCTCACGAAACAAGAAGCCACAACTCGGCACGCGATGACGCAAGGGTAAGGAATACACCTCTACCGACCTATCCTCATATAATAAATGGGATGCCTCATCAGTGGGCAGGGCATGTATTACTACTTCATAAGCTATCCCTTTGCAAAAGAAGTTAAGCCACGGACGTAGCAATGTTTCGAGTTCGGCATGCGCATATAGGTGCATAGGTTGGATGCGCCCTGCCAACGACAGGGTGGAAAGCAAACCTATGAGGCCAAAAATGTGGTCGCCATGTAGATGTGATATAAAGATGTGTGACAGTCTTGAAAACTTTTGACGCGAACGACGGAACTGCACTTGTGCCCCTTCGCCACAGTCGATCATAAAAAGTTTCTCACGCAGATTTATCAGCTGAGCCGAAGGCCAATGCTTTAACGTGGGCAAGGCACTGCCACACCCTAATATGTGTACGTCGAACTTTTCCATAGCGCAAATTTAGCCAAATCAGTAAGAAAAGTGTAATTTTGCGTTTAGTTTTTACCAATTATGCCACTAACTTCATGGCAAACAATGCTATTCTTACTACACTATGAGTGAAAATATCACATCTAACAATACACGACGTGCTGAACAATTAAAGGCTTTTGAACGCCTACTCGACGTGCTCGACGAACTGCGCGTAAAATGTCCGTGGGATAAGAAGCAAACAAACGAAAGTTTACGTCCAAACACAATTGAAGAGACTTACGAACTTTGTGATGCCCTCATGAAGGACGACAAGAAGAACATCTGCAAAGAGTTGGGCGACGTGTTGCTTCACGTTTGCTTTTACGCCAAGATAGGTTCTGAAACGGGCGATTTCGATATTGCCGACGTTTGCAACCAACTGTGCGACAAACTTATCTTCCGCCACCCTCACGTATTTCCGCCGAAAGGGAGCGAAGACAAGCACATCGAGACTGCCCAGCAAGTGAGCGAGCAATGGGAACTGTTGAAACAGAAAGAGAAAGACGGCAACAAGTCTGTCTTAGCTGGTGTGCCTGCTGCTCTGCCCTCTCTTATTAAGGCTTATCGCATTCAAGACAAGGCACGCAACGTGGGGTTTGATTGGGAAGAGCGTTCGCAAGTATGGGACAAAGTAAAAGAAGAGATCAGCGAGTTCGAAACTGAGGTGGAACACATGGACAAAGCGAAGGCTGAAGCAGAGTTTGGCGATGTGATGTTTAGCCTTATCAATGCCGCTCGCCTATATAAGATTAATCCCGACAATGCGCTTGAACATACCAACCAAAAGTTTATTCGTCGCTTCAACTACCTCGAAGCACACACCATGAAGCAAGGGCGCAACCTTACGGACATGAGCCTTGACGAAATGGACAAAATCTGGAACGAAGCAAAAGCGTTGGAAAAATAGTTGAAGAGTTTGACAAGGTAACGAATTGACGAGTAAGTTACCATAAAAGCACATAACAAACTTACTGTTAACTCGTCTACCTACGAAAAAAGAAAGTTATCAAAACGATTGTACTCTATAAGCTGCCACATAGTCAGCACTACACGCGCATCATTAGTGAGCAAGAAGCCTTGCCACTAACGTCAATACACGACGTACCTTTAAACGGAGGGTACGTCGTTGCCCCCTTTGTACCTACGAAGGACTCTCCTCTGCTCTTTATCCAGCCTACTGAAGTCAGCGAATTTAAATTAAAGTCGCCAGACCTTTCAACACATTCCTCCACAGCGAATCTAACGACGGACGAGACGGAAGAGAGACTGCACTATACACAATCCTTTCAGTTCATCAAAGAGCATCTTAACTGTGGTGTTCTGCAAAAGGTGGTTCTTTCACGAAGACTAAACCTCACAGGATTGAAGTTCAACGATGCTGAAACTTTATTTTTCCGCGCTTGCCATTACCGCCCCAACAACTTCGTGGCCTATTGGTCTACGCCTCAAACAGGACAATGGTTGGTAGCCACTCCCGAACCACTGCTTGAGATGTGCCACCACCAATGTTCTACGGTAGCCTTAGCGGGTACGCTTCCTTGGACCGAAGGCGAAAGGCCTCAGTGGAACAATAAGAACCGCGAAGAGCAAGCCATCGTTGCGCGCTACATTCAAGCTAACTTAGAAGCCTGTGCGGCTAACGTCAAAGCCTCCGATACATACACCTTTCATACGGGAAACATTCAACATCTGCGTACTGACTTTGCTTTTACGCTCAAGGATAACAGTCAAATAACCGAGGTATTGAAACGCCTTCACCCCACGCCTGCCGTGTGTGGACTGCCGCGCAATGAGGCATTGCAAGCCATATTAGAAGCGGAACATTCGCCACGACGTTATTACGCTGGATTTAGCGGGCCACTACTTCTGAATGGCGACACACACCTCTACGTAACGCTTCGTTGTATGCACTTCTCAACGCACAATGCCACTCTTTATGCTGGCGGAGGCATCATGCCCGAAAGCCAAGAAGCGGAGGAATGGGAAGAGACCCAACGAAAATTAGCTACCATGATGTCTATCTTATAATTAAGGAACTATGTACTGCGACACACCACAAGTCAATCAACTCACTGCGCTACTTGAAGCGCACCACATACGCCACATTGTCGTGTGTCCTGGATCACGCAATGCTACGATTGCTCACAATCTCAACGAAAAGGGAGAAAACTGCTTTACGTTACACCCCGTAACCGACGAACGCAGTGCTGCCTTTGTTGCCATAGGCCTTATATTAGCTACACAAGAGTGTACCGCTGTATGCGTCACTTCAGGCTCTGCACTTATCAACTGCATACCAGCTGTGGCCGAAGCTTACTATCGCCACCTGCCTCTACTCATCATCTCGGCCGATCGCCCACAGAATTGGATTGGGCAGCTTGACGGACAAACGCTACCACAAAGCGGAGCCTTACTTCCCTACTGCCCTACTTACACGTTGCGAAATGACGTCAACGCTGAAAACGAGTGGTTTAACAATCGAAGTATTAATGAGGCTATTCTCTCGCTCTATCGTGAAGGAGGCTGTCCTGCCCATATCAACGTGCCGATAGCCGAACCTATGTTTCGCTTTACGACGGAACAGTTGTCTCACGAACGCAAAATAAGCTTTTACGAACCTGCGAGTGATGTTCCTATTCCTCCACACGTAATCGACCTTATCGCGCAAGCCCAACTGCCAGCACTCATCATAGGACAGTACGAACGTGGTGACATTCGTCATGAAGTTGAACGAATAGACCGCGATGAACAATTATTAGTATTGCCCGAAGTGATAGCTGACGTTAAGGGTTCGTTCCGCATGAATGCTTTTGACGCATTACAAAGTGACGAAGCGATTACGCCTGATGTCGTTATACAAATTGGTGGCAACTTTATTCACAAACGTTTCAAGGCACTACTTCGTTCGACTAACTGCAAGGTGATACGTATTAGTCCTTCTCCACTCATAGCTGACACCTTTTGTCATCTTGATGCGCACGTCATGGCATCACCTGCAAAGGCACTTGCACAATTAAGTATCGCCTTACCCCGAAATAAGCAAGGCATTGCACAAGCGAAAGCCTTACTCGACCATAAGTGGAACGAACAGAAGGACTTGCTAATTGCGCATTCAAGAACACACTTCGACATGCACCACGTGCTCTGCACATTAAAGCAATCATTAGCGCAATACGAACAATCATACACCTTACACTTAGGCAATAGCACCACAGTAAGAGTAGCAGGGCAAGTATTTGAAGGCGGCGAGGCTCCCATTTTCTGCAATCGAGGCACGAACGGCATTGAGGGTTCGCTCTCTACGGCTGTGGGGTATGCCATTGGAATGTGGGGATTGAGCATCTGCATCATTGGCGACCTTAGTTTCTTCTACGACTGCAATGCCTTGTGGAACACACAATTGCCTAACAACCTCCGCATTCTATTACTGAACAATCATCACGGAGGCATCTTCGACCATCTACAAGGCCTTTCACAATCACCGGCACGCGACTCGTTTATTGCAGCGGGACACCAATCCTTTACAGCCCAAGGCATAGCTGAAGCCTACCACCTTAACTACTTCAAAGCGACCGAAGCGAATAGTCTCACCTCTGCTCTACACGAATGGCTAAAGCCAAGTAGTAGCGCACAATTGTTAGAGGTAGAACTACCGCAATAGCAACCAATTCTACCCATAACGGGACACTCTCTTCTTTAAAAATCTTTTCTGTAACGACGCACATGACAAGCAACAACGTTCCACAACGCATCAATACATTTCAAGGCGCACGATTTATCTTTGTTCTATTCATCTTTCTGAGCCATTGCGTCATGGCCAATCTCAACACCTTTGAGTTTGGAGGAGAATGTGGCGTTGCTTTCTTCTTTACGCTCAGCGGCTTTGTTCTTTCATGGGGATACGGAAGGAATGTTCAAGAAAGAACGTTCCACCACCGACGCTTCCTTTGGCGTCACCTTAGCGGTCTATATCCACTCCACTTGCTACTCTTCATCATCGTCTTAACCTTCGACCTCAAAGCGGACTATCACTACGATGCCGTCCAACTTCTCACCAATTTATTACTACTACAAAGTTGGGTGCCTTCTGACCATACACTGTTTACCATTAACGGAGTCTCGTGGTTTTTATGCAACACTATCTTCTACTATCTCGTTTTCCCTTACCTCTATCGACTTGTAGCAGTTCTCATAAGCAAAAGGCGTTTTTTCGTTTTCTCTTTATTCTTTGCCTTACTATATCTTGTCCTTGCACTCTACATTCCTAATAGTTACGTCAACTGTACGCTCTATGTCAACCCTTTACTCAGAATACCCGACTTTGCGTTAGGCATAGCGGCTTGCCTATTTTACAAACACATTAACACGTCCGCCAATAACTTTGCATTGAAATGGCTTAGACTACCTTTATTAATAGACGTCATAACGCTGCTACTCACCTACTTTATCTATCAACATCTTTTGCCTAATCTCCGTTGTGCAGCACTATTTTGGATTGTAATGCCCCCGCTGATTATGAAATTGGCTTATCATAATCGAAGCAACGATATGACGGCACGCTTACTTTCGTCAAAGCCGCTATCGTGGTTGGGCGGCATCAGCTTCGAATTCTTCATTACGCACACTTTAATACTTCGCATCGTTCGTCATTTCATCCCTAACAATGGTAGTTTGGAAAGCGACGGTATATTTCTTCTCTTATCCTTGCTCATAACCATTACAACGGCCACACTATTACATAAATACTTCGTACGGCCTATAGCTCAAGCACTTTGCAAAAGGTGAGGACGAGAATGGAACATCAAAAAGAAGGTGTGTCAAAACGCATTAATCGAAATGTCAATTAATGCGTTTTGACACACCTTCTTTTAATTCTTTCGATAGTTCATCAGCCTTCTGTCAAGACCAATACAACGGTCTCATGGGGCTGAACCTTACCTTTCCACATGCGTGCTTTCGTGGCAACAGTCTTGTGTTGCCAAACATTGCGAATGGTATAGCGTTTGTTCAAACCCAATGATGCAAAGTTTGCTGTAAGCGTAAGCGGTGCATCAGAAGTATTGAGCAATGCTACGGCATGACGATTGCCCGAAAGTGGACGAACGTACAACTGATAAGTATCCGTATTGACCTTACGCTCAGCAGCCCTACCGAGTGAGTCTTGATTAATGGCAATCACCTCTTCGTTCAGCAAGATGCGACGCGCCTCAGGCGTTAGCTTGCGCAAGTCATTACTCATAGCCAAAGGTGATGAAAGCATGCACCACATACTCATTTGCGTTTGATACTCTATGTCGCTACAACCATGTCCGCCCAAATCGCTTGAGGGGCCACCTTTACCATTGAGTCCTACGACAAGCATGTCCATGTCGGGCCACTGACTTGCCGAAACTTTCGGTGCGAGTGGCGCTGTAATGTTGATGATATCGAGAATGCCCATGCCACCTTGGCCGAGCGTATCTTTCCACATATCGCGCACATCGTAACTTGTGCGCCACAACTGTCCGCCTACTTGTCCACACCATTCTTCTGCTTGACGTTGTCCCCACTCGCATACGCCTAATACGATATCGCGCCCTGATTTATGAAGTGCATCAGCCATGGTATGGTAGCGAGCACGTGCCGTGGCACTATCTTCAGGTGCATTGCAATAATCATACTTTAAGTAGTCAATGCCCCATGAGGCAAAAGTGCGCGCGTCTTGATACTCAAAGCCTAAACTGGCGGTTGCTCCCGCACACGTTAACTGCGCTGCATCAGAATAGATACCGAGTTTCAGTCCCTTGGCATGTACATAGTCGGCCAATGCCTTTATGCCCGATGGAAACTTCTTCGGATCGGGTATGATATTATTCTGTGCATCGCGGCCGCCTTGCCACAAGTCGTCTATAAAGATATACTTATAACCAGCAGCGGCGAAGCCTTCTTCTACCATAGCATCTGCAGTTTGGCGAATGAGTGTTTCGTTGATGTCGCCCTTAAATAGGTTCCACGTCATCCAACCCATGGGGGGCGTTGGTGCTAATTGACTGCGAGGCGTTTGTGCATGAGCCGTTACGCCTTGCATGCACAATAGCGAAAGGGCTATTGTTTTGAATAGGTTCATTTGTTTGTTGTCTTTTCTGTATGAATATTTAAAAATTAGAGTTTTAAGGCTACTTGTACTTTGTAACCTCAAAACTCTAAGCACTGACTAACTTAACGTGCTACAGGAGTAATCACAAATGAGAAGCTATGGTCTGCATAGGGAATTTGATACTTCTGTAATGGCCAAGCGCCCCAAGAGTCAATGCAACCTAAGCCCATCTGACGCTGTGCAATGTGCAACACGGTGAAGGGACGTGGCGTAAGATCGCCCGCGTGCATTTGGTGCTCTTCCTTTACAGGACCCCCGTCGAGGTCGGAAGTGAGATAGTTGAGCGCTGTCATTTCTAACGGCTCTGGAGCTGTAAAGGTTAAACCATCTGACGCTGCATTGCTAATGCTCCACCAACGAATGTCGGTCTTGTTACCCGTCTCTTGAGGACGAATGTAGGGCGAGAACTGCTCTGCTACGCTTTGCGTGTATTCACCTAAGAAGGTTGAAGTGTGACGATCGACGTAGTTTTCGATAGGGCCACGGCCATAGTAATGAATGGTTTGATAGTCTTGTGGCATTACCATTGTCATACCGAAACGAGGCAGTACGGGCTTGGCCTTTGCACCTTTGTTAACCGTTAATTGTTGTTCAACTACAAGTTGTCCCTGTACGTTGAGTGTATAAGTAAGCGTGAGCTTTGCTTTAACTTCGGGCATATCATAAGTAGCAACAACTTGACGATTAATGCCCTGCTCTTTCTCAGTGAAACTGGTCAAGTTCAACTGTGGATTGCGCCATGCTTGCAATACCTTTTGAATGCTTGCTCCGTAGTCATTATCCGTCGGAGCACGCCAGAAGTCGGGACGAAGTGAATAACCTTCTTCAAACATTGCATGGCCGTCAACGTCAAGATAGTCAATGAGACCTGTTTTCTTATTAAAGGTAACAGAAGTAGCACCTGCAGAAAGTGTAAGACATGCCAATTGTTCTTCCTTCGTCACCTTTGGTGTTGCAGCCTTTTGTCCTACCACAGCAGCGCGAATGGGCACTACGCTCTTCACACTCGCGAGTGTAGGATAGATGTAGGGTGAGAGCACCATTTCTTGGCGAGCTACTACATAACCAGCCTTTAATAAAGGTTCGTTCTTCTTCAAACGATAGTCAAATTGAAGCACGTATTCTCCCTTTTGCTGCGGCAGTTTAAAGCCCTCCAACTGTACTATAGAACGAGACTGCGGTGCAACGTGAATGTCAGCCACGGTGCCTGCTGCCACTTGTTGACCATTGCAGAGCAACGTCCAATTGAGCGATAAGTTGTCAAGCGTGCGGAAGAAGTTTTCGTTATACACTTCTACCACGCCTTGTGTGCTATCCTTAAGCGTTGTCCACACGTTCTGATAGTAATAGCGTACTTCGTCAGCATGTGGGTGGGCTTCGCGATCGGGATTGAACAAGCCATTGCAATTAAAGTTGTGGTCAGTAGCAGGATAGCGTCCGTAGTCGCCACCATAAGTATAGATTTGTTTGCCTTGCTTATTCTTACCGCGTAAACCTTGATCTACAAAGTCCCAGATAAAGCCGCCTTGGAAATGAGGATACTTACGCACCAAATCCCAATACTCACCAAAGCCGCCCTCGGAGTTGCCCATTGCATGTGCATACTCACAAAGTATGAGCGGTTTTGTAATGTCTGTACGCTTAGCATAGTTTTCGCAATACTGATAGGGCAAGTACATCTCGGCATAGATATCTGTACCACGCTCTAAGATAGCTCGTTCGTACTGCACAGGACGTGACGTGTCGTAGGCCTTTACCATATCATAGGCCTTCTCGAAGTTGATGCCGTAGCCGCCCTCATTGCCCAAACTCCAAGTAACAATTGAGGGGTGGTTCTTCAGCACATACGTATTGTTGATATTACGTTCAAGGTGCGTCTGTTCGTAACGCGGCACTTTAGCTAAAGTCTTTTCACCATAGCCCATACCATGCGTTTCGATATTGGCCTCTGCTACGACGTAGATACCATACTTGTCGCAAAGGTCGTACCAACGTGGATCGTTAGGATAGTGACTGGTACGAACGGCATTGATATTATACTCCTTCATAATGCGTATGTCTTGCAACATACGATCCATGCTAATTACGTAACCTCCGTCGGGGTCCATTTCATGACGGTCGGCACCTTTAATAAGTACGGGTTGGCCATTGACGAGGAATTGAGCATTGCGAATTTCAATCTTACGGAAACCTACATTCTGCTCAATACTCTCCAACACCTTATTACCATCGAGTAGGTCAATGCGCAAGCGGTAAAGATTAGGAGTCTCTGCCGTCCACTTCAACGGATTACTAATGCTCCACTCTACATCGGCCTTGACTGCCATCGGGACGGTTTGTGTTTTTACCACTTTATCATTCGCATCGAGTAAGGTAAGCGTAGCCGACTTTCCTTTACACTGAGTACCTTGCAATTGAACGCGAAGTGTACCGTCGGTGTAGTTATTCGTTAAATCGGGAGTAATGAACACATCACTGATGTGGCTTTGCGGACGTGCATAAAGATATACCTCGCGCGCAATACCCGTGAGGCGCCAAAAGTCTTGTGATTCAAAGTAAGAACCATCACACCAACGCATCACTTGCATGGCAATCAGGTTTTCCTTCCCCGGAGTAAGGTAAGGCGTTACATCGAACTCGGCAGCAGACTTTGAGTCTTCACTATAGCCAACGAACTTGCCGTTTACCCAAACGCTCAAGTTCGAAGTGGCCGAACCTACGTGTAGATAAACCTTCTCGCCCTTCCACGAAGCGGGAACGACGACTTGCTTACGATACGAACCTGTATAATTGTTTTTCTCTTCTACGAACGGCGGATTTGACTCAAACTGTGTGTCCCAAGCGTAACCTACATTACGATAAATGGCATCGCCATGACCATTGAGTTCGAACAGTCCAGGTACGGGAAAGTCTTCCCACGAAGAATCGTCGTAACCCTTGACAAAGAAGTTTTGCGGGGCTTCGTTGTGGTTCTTTGCAAAGGAGAATTTCCACTTACCCTCAAGCGAGAGGTAACGCGACGACTTCGTCTTATCGCCCTCTTGTGCTGCCTTTACTGTTTCAAAAGCAAAATAATCTGAATGAGGCGCTACCGTCCCCACTCTATTCATAGCAGGGTCTAACCAATAAGGCGTTTTGGCCTTTTGAGCACTACAAGCCAATACGCCTGCAGTGACTAAACTTAATAATACGACTTTCTTATGCATGATATCTATTTTAAGGATTTTCTTAATTTTTAGTAATCGTCTTCAATAAAGCATAGGCCTTATACAAGCCTAATTGTCCAGCCTTGCTTAAGTCTGTCTTAGCCTTTTCTATCTGCCCTTCTCGCTTGTAGAGTATGGCTCGATTGTAATACGCCTCGGCCAATCGACTATCTGACGCTATGGCTTGTGTAAAAGCCGCAATTGCCTCAGCGTTTGCATTTTGTAGAGCCAACAAGCAGCCTATATTATAATGCAAATAGGCATTCTGCGGTGAGCGCGATAATGCGTATCGTAAATCAGCTTGCGCTAAAGCCAAATGTGCCTTGCGTTGTTGTGTCTCAATAGTTGAAGCATTTGCACTATACACCAACACATTGCACCGTTGCATTCGCGCTACCACTGAAGTCGAGTCAATGCGTAAAGCCTTATTTGCCTCATTCAAAGCCGAGGCATAATCGTACTTTTCGAGCGAAATTGACGAACGAAACAAAGCTCGCTGCAGGGGAGAACACTTGTTTTCTATGCGTTCTAGTTGTCGTTCATCGTTTTGCGCGTTCTGCACACCATTTGCTTCTGCTTCAGCCGTAAGTCCATAGACACGATACGATGTGTCAGCCTTCTTGAACTGATTCATTTCGGGCATAAAACCTACCGAATGGTATCCTTGCACATATAAATTATGGAAGGCTGGTGCAAACATACTGAGTAGTTCTTCAGCAATGTGTTCGTTTTGCACTTTGCCAAAGAAGCGACCAAACACATTGCGGACGGTGTCGGGGGCTTCTTGCACTAATTGTTTGTACTTATCTAAAGCATGGTCGGAGCGTAAGCGAACTTTCTTTTTACTCAATGGACGCGCGTGTCCCATAGCGAGGTCTAAATTACGCTTCGCCACCACCGTCTCGTCATTTTGCGCTCCTCTCACATCGCCTAACTTGCGACGCAAGGAGGCACGCTGCAAGTAGCCGTACATAAAGTTAGGGTAGGCTTTGATTAGACTCGTGTAATCTGTTATCGCACCACGATAATTGCCTACTTGCGCACGTAACTGCGCTCTATTATAAATGGCCAGCGTATTGTTAGGTTCAACGCGCAGTACAAAGTCAAAGTCTTGAATAGCTCGATTTAAATCGCCTACAAACGAGCGCAACAATCCACGATTGTAATGCGCCACGAAATGTTGTGGTTGCAACTCTATGGTGCGGTCGTAATCGGCTATGGCTAAACCAAACTTGCCCAAAGCGTGTCGCGCTTGCGCACGTGCTACATAGAGTTCAAAGTCTGATGGTGTTAAACGTATGGCTTGCGTTAAACAGGAGTCAGCTAAGGAATACTTCTCCTTTGCCAATTCATAACGGCCTTTAAAGCTCCATGCATTGCCCTCATTCGGATTTTTCACCAATAGAGAGTCTATCCACTTCATCGCTTGCAACGTATCCTTCTGTTCCAAAAGGCTTTGCGCCTTCACCATATAGGTGCGGAAGTAGGTAGGCCACTTTGTAAGCATATAATCAAGGTCGGCATCGGCCTGCTGATACTGATTGAGTTGCAAGTAGCACAAAGCGCGATTATAACGTGCCCCTTGATCGGTGGGTACATCAGTTATAACACGCGAATAGTCGGCTATCGCCCCTTGAAAGTTGTCAGCATGGATACGACAAAGGCCACGCAATTGATACACTTCAACAATGAAGGGGTTGAGCGAAATACTTTTATTACAGTCAGCCTCTGCCCCACTATAATCCTCAAGCGTAAACTTAGCGTAGGCTCTATAATAATAAGGCGATGATAAAAAGGGCTTGCTCTCAATCGCTTGGTTAAAGTAATGAATAGCTGTCAAATAATCATCAACACTCAACGCATTGCGTCCCATATTCGTCACCATTTCGGCATCGATTTGAGCATGAATACGCAAGGGGAACAACGCCACAACAAATAACACTACGGCAAGCGCATTCAACGAACGCTGCGTTCTGAATGCACTTGCCGTAGTGAAATGTTTTGACAGAGAGAACTTCATAGTAACGCTATGTTTTCTTGTCACAATAAAGTTGCTACTTTTATTTAGGACACTTTACCTTATAAGCGCAACGGAATTTACCTTTAAGCATTTGATTGAGCTTACCGCGAATCATTTGTTTGCGGAGCGGTGAGATACGATCTATGAATAAGTGAGCGTCTAAGTGGTCAAACTCGTGTTGCATCACACGTGCTAAGAAGCCTTCCACCCATTCATCGTGTTCTACAAAGTCTTCGTCTAAATATTTTACATGAATACGTGTCGGACGACGAACGGGTTCGTTAATTCCTGGCAAACTCAGGCAACCCTCGTCCATTGACTTTGTTTCGCTATCATCAAACTCCAATATGTGTGGATTGATGTAAGCCTTATTAAAGCCAGCATACTCGGGGTAATCGTCCTTTAAAGCGTCAAGCGTAATAACCACCACTCGAATGGCTTTGCCAATTTGTGGGGCTGCAAGTCCGACACCATCACTGTGGTACATAGTCTCGAACATGTCGGCTATGAGTTGCTTCAAGTCTGGATAGTCAGGCGCAATGTCGACCGATTCCTTACGAAGCACTGGCATACCGTAAGTATAGATTGGTAAAATCATTTTAAAATGTTGCGTAAATAATAGATGTAAAAAGGATACTTATCAGAAACGTCCCTCCATATAGTTTTGCAGAATAATGCACGCACTAATCTCGTCAACCAGTCCTTTGTCCACTTGACGACGCTTCTTACTTATTCCGCTATCTAATATGGCACGATGAGCCAACACCGAGGTAAAACGTTCATCATATAGTTCGACAGGAATCTGTGGAAACACTTTTTGCAGTTTTTCTACAAAGGTCAACACACGCTTTTGATTTTCTGAAGGCTGACCATTAGGCTGCGTTGGCAACCCAACTACAAACCGTTCCACCTCTTCGCGCAACACATAGTCCTTTAAAAAAGTTATCAAGTTACCCGTATCGACCGTTGTCAATCCGTTCGCTATGATTTGTGCAGGATCGGTCACTGCTATTCCCGTTCGCTTCTTTCCGTAGTCAATTGATAGTATGCGCATTGCAATCAGTTGCAAATGCGCTAATATGCCTTTTGTGTTAACATGTTAATGTGTAACGCACACATTAACATATTAGCACTTTGGGCTATTAGCACATTATTTAATCATATCACAACCCATGTAAGGCTGCAAAGCCTTTGGAATACGAATACCCTCAGGAGTCTGGAAGTCTTCAAGCAAAGCTGCTACAATACGAGGCAAAGCCAAGGCTGAGCCATTCAGTGTGTGGCACAAGTGGATCTTCTTATCAGCACCACGATAACGGCACTGCAAGCGGTTGGCCTGATAAGTGTCGAAGTTTGAAACAGAACTTACCTCTAACCAACGCTTCTGTGCTTCGCTATACACCTCGAAGTCGTAGCAAATAGATGAAGTAAAGCTCATATCACCACCACAAAGGCGAAGAATGCGGTAAGGCAACTCTAATTTCTGCAACAAGCCTTCAACGTGTGCCAACATCTCTTGGTGTGATTGCTCTGAATGTTCGGGCTTATCAATGCGCACAATCTCTATCTTTGAGAACTCATGCAAACGGTTCAAACCACGAACGTCCTTACCATAGCTACCTGCTTCGCGGCGGAAGCACTCGGTGTAAGCACAGTTCTTAATAGGAAGTTGGTCTTCGTTAAGAATGACATCACGATAGATGTTCGTTACAGGCACCTCGGCCGTAGGAATCAAATAGAGGTCGTCCACTTCGCAGTGATACATCTGCCCTTCCTTGTCGGGCAACTGACCAGTACCGAAGCCTGACGCTGCATTCACTACTGTAGGAGGCATAATTTCGGTGTAACCTGCTTCGCGAGCTTGGTCAAGGAAGAAGTTAATCAAAGCGCGTTGCAAACGAGCCCCCATACCTATATATACAGGGAAGCCTGCGCCTGAAATCTTTACACCTAAGTCAAAGTCAATTAAATTGTACTTCTTCGCCAACTCCCAGTGAGGCAGTGCGTCCTTAGGCAATACCGTGTCGTGACCACCTGTCTTTACGACCAAGTTATCATCAGCACAAGTTCCTTCGGGAACGATGTCATAAGGCACGTTAGGAATCGTATAGAGCAAAGCGCGCTTATCTTCCTCAGCTTGCTTCATTACATCTTCCAATTCCTTACTTCTTACCTTAATGGTTGCCACCTCAACCTTTGCAGCCTCAGCTTCTTCTTTCTTACCCTCTTTCATCAAGCCACCGATGCTCTTTGAGAGAGTCTTAACCTTTGCGTTCAAGGCATCTAACTCTGCTTGTGCCTCTTTGCGCTTATTGTCGAAGGCCAACACACCATCGATTGCTTCGCGTGCGCCTTTAAAATGCTTCTTCTCCAAGCCGCGGATAACGGCTTCCTTATCGTCTGTAATTTGTTTAATAGTAAGCATAGCTTTCCTTATTATTGTTTTGTTATGTGCGCAAAAGTAGTAATTTTTTTTTAAACAACGTATATGTAATACGAAACGCTTTTACTATAAAGAGTAACCAAAAAGTTTTTACAAAGTATAATAAAACACAAAAGAGCAGGCTTTGAGTGGCATCACATTGATTTATTTCGGACATTTACAACATCAATGATTATTCACTAGAACTTGTACGAGTTCACAAAACGTAAAGCCCTATGAAACACGAACTCCCTACCCTTCCCTACGCGTTGCACGAATTGGCACCACGTATGAGCCTCGAGACACTTAACTTTCACTATGGCAAACACTTACAGGCTTACCTCGATAAAGTAAACCAACTGACGCAAGACACCGAGTTGGCCGACCTTCCATTGAAGGACATTATCAAGCAGCAACCCGTAGGTCCATTGTTCAACAATGCAGCACAAGCCTACAACCACATCCTCTTCTTCAAGCAACTTACGCCGCAACCCACCAACATGAGTGCTGCACTAAGCCAAGAGTTAGCTGCACGTTTTGGCAGCGTTGAGGATTTCAAAGAAGCTTTTACTCAAGCCGCTATCAACCTATTCGGTTCGGGCTGGGTATGGTTGGCACGCGACAACAACAATGTTCTACAACTTCTCTCTTCGCCCAATGCCGACAATCCGCTTGTTCACAACATGCGCCCATTGTTATGCATTGACGTATGGGAACACGCTTATTACTTAGATTATCAGAACAGACGCGCCGACTACATTAATAACTTTTGGTTCCTCATTAACTGGCAACGGGTTGAGTCGCGTATGCAAAACGACTGCTTGTTGTACTATTAATTCCCATTACGAATAATTGCGGCCTCACCTTATAATAGGGTGAGGCCGCAATTATTATATCAACATCTTATTTACGTAACGCATCCTGCATAATAAGTCCTGCAATGGTAAAGCCGAAAATAGCTGTAATATGCGAGAGACTACCATTAATCTGTGCCTTAGAGCTGCACCACTCATGATTCAGCAACTCGGGGTCGCCAGGACCATTCTCTGCCTTCGGACACAAACAAGCTGCCGTGCCACAAGCATGACTTTGACCTAAGTTGGGCAACAATTCCTCACTATAAACGCACTTAAACTTACGCGAAGGGAAAGTCTTGTCACGCTTAAAGCGGCGACGCAAAGCTGCGCCTAAAGGGCAACCTTTCACCTTCCAAAACTCAGCCACCTCAACCTTTGTCGGGTCTAACTTTAAGGCAGCCCCCATTGACGAGAAGAACTTTGCCTTTGTTCTGCATGCCCTTAATATAAGGAGTGCTTTGTCTTGCAAAGAATCTATGGCATCGACAATGTAATCATAATTCTCAATGTGAAACTCATCAGCTGTGCTTTCAGTGTAAATCTTCTGTAAAGCTGTAATATCGGCCTTTGGGTTAATACTTAACAGGCGTTCCTTCAATGCTTCTACCTTTACCATACCCACCGTTTTCATCGTGGCCATAATTTGTCGGTTTACATTCGTAATGCAAACGCGGTCGGAGTCAACGATAGTAAGGTGTTTAATCCCCGAACGCACCAGGCTCTCGGCACACCAACTGCCCACACCGCCAACACCAAATATAATCACGCGCTTCGTTGCCAACACTTCCATTGCATCAGCACCCAATAAGCGTTCCGAACGATTGTATATTGCTTCCTCTATTCCTGCCATGTCGTTGCGAGTTGATTAAAATGATGAGCTAAAGCCGTCATTGAAGCAAATAATGTGTTTGCTCCTTCGCTGGTTAATGCGTCTTCGGGCAAGGGACCTGTATTAACAGCAATCGTAAATATGCCTGCTGCTACGGCTGCCCGCACGCCTAATGGAGCATTTTCGACTACCATTGCCTCTTCAGGCTTTACCCCAGCCTTCTCCAATCCCATAAGATAGGGTTCAGGGTGAGGCTTGCCATGCTTTACATCTTTACTTGACACGATTAGCTCTGGCTTGAAATATCCTGGGAAATTATGATTTAAGCGATTGAGCAACGACTTCTGTCCGCTCCCCGTCACAACTACAATCGTCAGTCCTGCTGCTTTTA
This sequence comes from uncultured Prevotella sp., assembly GCA_900540885.1. Lineage (GTDB taxonomy): Bacteria > Bacteroidota > Bacteroidia > Bacteroidales > Bacteroidaceae > Alloprevotella. The sequence continues at coordinate 6,421 of UQHJ01000035.1, read as the reverse complement.
CTGCCTGCAACACTTCCTCTGCGCCTGGCATCTTAGGAGCCTCAGGACAAGCATTAAAGAGGCGGCACTTCTCTTGATATATTTGCTCGACCTCCTCTGGCGTTGCCTCACGATTCCAATAACGATGTGTCAGCAAGTTAATCGTTGAAGCTCCAGTACGCCCCTCGTTCATATATACTTCGACAGGATCCATTGGCAAGCCAAACTCTGTGCAAACCTTTGCCCACGATGTGGCATGGTGAGGCATGGAGTCGAACAGCACACCGTCCATATCGAACAACACCGCCTTTAGCGTAGCCTTGCCCTTGCCCGTCTTTTGCCGATAAGCATCTATTTGCTGCTTGAATGTCATATACAATACATAATATAACAAGTTAACGAGGTTACAAGTTAACAAGTTGACGAGTTAACAGGTAAGTTACTCCTTTATATATACGAACTTACCTGTCAACTCGTCAACTTGCCAACTTGTCAACTCATCTACTTTTCGACTCGTTACAAGTTCAAATCAATTAATTCAACTTAGCTTGAATAGCCTCAGTTTCCTTTTCGTAACCAGGCTTACCAAGCAAAGCAAACATATTCTTCTTATAAGCTTCAACGCCAGGTTGGTTGAAAGGATTTACTTCAAGCAACAAGCCGCTGATACCGCAAGCACGTTCAAAGAAGTAAATCATCTGACCCAAATGATATTCATCTAAGCGTTCTACGACCAAACGCATGTTAGGCACGCCACCGTCAACGTGAGCCAACTGAGTACCCAATTCTGCCATCTTGTTCACCTCGTCAACGCGCTTACCTTCAAGGAAGTTCAAGCCATCGAGGTTCTCATCATCGTGAGGGAAGAGCACCTTGTGTTCAGGAGTCTCAACCGAAACAACTGTTTCGAAGATTGTACGTTCGCCCTCTTGAATCCACTGCCCCATAGAGTGCAAGTCTGTCGTAAAGTCAACTGCTGCGGGGAAGATACCCTTGCCTTCCTTACCCTCGCTCTCGCCATACAACTGCTTCCACCACTCGTTCATATAGTGAAGTTTAGGTTGGAAGTTAACCAATATCTCCGTCTTCTTGCCCTCAGCATAAAGAGCATTACGCACAGCAGCATATTGTTCAGCAGGATTTTCTGCAAAAGGCACTTCTGGTGCAGTCAATTTCTCCATATCTGCTGCGCCCTTTACCAAAGCCTCAATGTCGAAGCCTGCACAAGCGATAGGCAACAAACCTACGGGAGTAAGGACAGAGAAACGACCACCCACGTTGTCGGGAATAATAAAGCTCTTGTAGCCTTCCTTATCAGCTGTTACACGAGCAGCGCCCTTCTTCGCATCTGTTACGGCTACGATTACCTTACGAGCCATTTCGATGCCGCGTTGTTCCTCGCACTGCTTGCGAAGCAAGCGGAAAGCCAAAGCTGTCTCAGTGGTCGTACCACTCTTTGATATATTGATAACGCCAAACTTGCGGCCTTTCAAGTATTCAGTCAATTCATATAGATAGTCCTCACCAATGTTATTACCTGCAAAGAGCATAACGGGGTTCTTACCATCATTTGTCAACCATTCAAAGCTATTACCCAAAGCTTCAATCACAGCACGCGCACCGAGGTAGCTACCACCGATACCAGCCACAACGATTGTGTCGCAGTTTTCGCGCAACACAGCAGCCGTAGCCTTCAAGTCTGCCAAATGTTCGGGGGTGATGCTTGATGCCAAGTGCATCCAGCCAAGGAAGTCATTACCTGCGCAAGTACCCTCTTCGAGTGCTTTCTGTGCAGCCTTTACACGTGATTCGAGTGCTTCAACAGCACCATTAGCTACAAACTGTGTAGCCTTGCTTACTTCTAAGCGAATATTCTTGCTCATAATATATTATAAGTATGTGCTAGTTTGTTTCGGGGGACAAAGTTAGTGCAAGGCGAGAGAAGTGCAAAAAGAAAATCAAAAAATTTTCTTTTTTGCACTTCCGAGCCGCAGCCTAACTTGCGATAGAAAGTTAGTGCAAGGCGAGAGAAGTGCAAAAGGAAATCAAAAAATTTTCTTTTTTGCACTTCCGAGCCGCAGCCTAACTTGCGAAATGCGCCTACGTAACGCGCGCTTTCCAGCACGCATTACGCAGGACCACCCAATCACAACCTATCCAACACCTAAGCCGTTTTTTTCCACAAATGACAACTTTTATAGTATTGCCCTTTCAAATCTCTATAAATAGCATCACCCCTGCTGACATTACTTTTGATTCTATATTCACGCGTTGCTTACACGCTCACCACACTTTTTTCAGAATGGGAAGAGCAAAGGCAGAACTATCAGCATAACAAGTCCCATTATTACTTGAAGCGGAATACCTACCTTTATATAATCCATAAATGAGTATCGTCCCGCTTGCATCACCAACGCATTAGGTGGCGTAGAGAATGGAGAGGCAAAACACATACTTGCTCCTAACGTTACGGCAAACAAGAAAGCATAAGGACTTATCCCCATCTCTGCCGCCGACGACAAAGCGATAGGTGCCATGAGAACGGCCGTAGCCGTATTGCTAATAAATAGCGTGAGCAGCGATGTGGTGAAATAAATACCTGCCAACAAAGCCACAGGGCCGACCGCTCCCAAACCGTCTACTAAGGTATGCGAGAGTAAAGCCGAGGCTCCGGTCTTCTCTAAAGCTACCGACATGGGCATCATAGCAGCTATCAGCACCAAACTCTCCCAATTTATGGTCTTATAAGCCGCCTCAACATTTCGGAAACAACCACACAACACCATTAACACCGCTGCCAACAATACTGCCGTAACTGGCGCAACGGGTATAAAATCGAACACCATCATAGCCACCATGAGCAATAAGATAGCCCCAGCCAAGGGAGCACGATAAGTGAGGGTCACCTGTGCAGCTTCAGCAAGTGGTTGCCCCAATACGACCCAATCGTCCTCCTCACGCTCAAGGCGTGCTATGTCACTCCAATTGCCTTGCACCAACAACACGTCACCCACCGAAAGCACCTCGTCGGCCAATCCCTCGCGAATGTACTTACCCTTCCGACGAATGGCCAACACATTAATATGATACTTCGCACGCAAAGCGGTGCTCCGAATCCTGCGCCCCACTAAACGTGACCCTTGCAACATTACCAACTCCGCCAAACCTATATCATAGAATTCTAACTGCGTCTCACTACTCTCGTCTTTGTCAGCAACCTTCAATTCATTCAGTTGATAGTCAGCGAAAAATGTTTTTAAGCGGTCACGACCGCCCGACAGGTAAAGCACATCACCAGTCTCAAACACCGTATTGGCATCAACCGTAGTCTGGCTTACGTTCTTCATCAATCGCGTTTGCGCCATACGTTCTTGTCGACGTTCTAAGATAGTCAAGCCGTACTGATTGTATAAGTCGACATCAGCCATTTTCATACCCACCAAGCGCGATGTTGTATCCAACTGACAACGCGTCAGTTCTATGTCAAGACCATACTCTCCTACGAGATCATTTAGACTCTTACGGCCACGACTCGTCTCCTCCGCTTCATCTCGTTTCGATAAGAAATACTTACTCAACGGCCACAAAACAAGCACACCGACTATAATGCACACCACGCCAACGGGTAAAAACGAGAAGAACGACAGTCCTTCATGTCCAGCCTCGATCAACGCTTCATCTATCACCAAATTGGGCGGTGTACCTATCAATGTCAGCATACCTCCCATACTACTGGCAAAAGCCAAAGGCATAAGCAACGTGCGAACGTTCGTCCTCGCACTCGCTGCAATACTCACTACAATAGGCAGCATCAGCGCCACCGTACCCGTATTACTCACGAAGGCTCCGATAACGGCCGTCACCAACATGACCAACAAATAAATAGATCCACTGCTTTGCCCCGCCAGCGCCATAATGCGACCGCTCATCATCTTGGCCAACCCCGTCTGCAACACGGCACCACCTACGACGAACAACCCCGCCATCATCACTACCACAGGACTTGCAAAGCCTGCCAATGCCTCTGCAGGCGTCAACACGTTCGTAAGTACCAACGCTAACAAAGCACAAAGTGCTACCACATCGGCACGCACCCGACCGATAGCAAAAAACACAGCCGAAACGGCTAATACTACAATTGGAATAATCATAACGTATAATAGTCGTTTTATAGCCTCTCCTCTATCCCCCTCCCCGACCATGGAGGGGATTAGGGGGGAAGAGGCTGTTATTTTTACCCTTTCTATTTCCCGATGCAAAAGTGCTTAAAGATATTGCCTAAAACTTGATCAGTTGTCACCTCGCCTACGATATCGCTAAGGTGGTAGATACACTCGCGGAGGTCTTGACTTACGAAATCGCCCGATAGACCTTGGTGTAAGCCTTCAATTACGCGATCGGTAGCTGATAAGGCGGCACTGAGGGCTTCATAATGACGCAAATTGCTCACAATTGTACCCGTCGAATTGTTTTCAGCCTGAAGCGTTGATAATGAAGCGGCGAGTAATTGCTTTAATTGGTCAAGGCCACTACCACTTTGTGCACTGAGTGTAAGCAGCATTGGTGTTGGGACAGCATTGTTCAGCTGACCGCTGATGTACTGTTTTACTTCGTTGATTGTACTCTCGCTGACCAAGTCCGTCTTGTTAAGCAAAACGACTAATTGCTTGCCTTGTACTTGCGCTCCAATCTTTTCGGCTAATTCATCATACTGCGCTTGATAAGCAGTGAGGTCTATCAACCAAAGTACGATGTCTGCCTCAGCCATTTTGTCGAAAGTGCGCTCTATGCCCATACGTTCTACCGTATCGGAAGTTTCGCGAATGCCAGCGGTGTCGATAAAGCGAACAAGCGTACCACCTACGTTAACGGTCTCTTCTATCGTGTCGCGTGTGGTACCATGCACATTGCTTACCAAGGCACGCTCTTCGCCCACTAAGGCATTCAGCAAAGTAGACTTACCCGCATTCGTTTCGCCCACCAGTGCAACGGGCACGCCACGTTTCAGCGCATTTCCCAATCGGAAGGACTGACAAAGGCCACTGATATGACTCCGAATACGCTCCGCCAACGCAAGGAGTTCAGGACGTGAAGCGAACTCCAATTCTTCGTGGTCGGAGAAGTCGAGTTCGAGTTCCAACAACGAGGTTATATGAAGTAATTGGTCGCGCAACGTGCGCAGTTCTTTGCTAAAGCCTCCACGCATCTGCTGCATAGCCATGCGATGATTGGCCTCGGTAGTAGAGGCTATCAAGTCGGCTACAGCCTCCGCTTGGCTGAGGTCCATCTTACCATTTAAGAAGGCACGTTCGGTATACTCTCCGGGGCGCGCCATGCGACAACCTTGCGCCAAGAGCAGTTCTACTACCTTGTTCAATATATAATACGAGCCATGACAAGAAAACTCGACGCTATCCTCGCCCGTATAGGAATGAGGGGCACGGAATAGGCTTACAAGCACTTCGTCTACCGTTTCGTCTGTCTGAGGAACTACAACATTACCGAACGTGAGCGACGAGGCTGCTCGCTGACTCAAGGGAGCACCTACGCGAGGCCGAAATATGCGGTCTGCAGCCGTAATGGCCTCAGGACCCGACACACGTATAATACCCAGTGCGCCACCTGCAGGAGTGGCGATAGCACAGATTGTATCCATCTTTTCTTTCTGATTAATCATTGTTTAAGGCATAATAGGGAGAGTTTGACTTGCCCAATTTGACGATAAGTCCTTTTTCGGTCAACTGACGCAGGACACTACAAGCTTTTGCACGGCTACAGCCCAATTCGTCTTGAAATTGCAGACGATCGAAAGTGTGAACTGGCGAGACGGCACACAACTTACGTATTATTTCTAAAAGTTGCTGATCGGTATGTGAAATACGTTCCAGAACCAATGGTTCGGCACGATGAAATGTAACATCTTCCATGCTATTCATCAATGACTTGCATGGTCTAAAGTCGATTGTATCAATACGCAGATGGCGAGCTATCTGTCGATCGCTTACATCGGTGATAGCTTCATCGCTTACAATAGATGGTGCAAAAATACCTATTCCAGGCAGTTCTACGCGTCTACCGCAACTTATATTATCAGCTATCAGCTTTGCAACACTTACCATTACGCCCAACACATCGCCCTCGGTCAAGGAACAACGTTCGTTAATAGCGTGGCAAAGCTGATCTCCTGAGATTTTATTTCCGTAAGCCACCACGGGATAGTAACTTTTTGCTTCTTTGCCTTTAGGGCGTGGGGCTTCTTGTAATTGAAATTGTATGGTTGACATTGTTATTATAAGCGTTTGAAATTTATTATTACGCATACTTCAACGTTTTCGTATCAATGACTATCTATTACGAAATCGGCGCAGGGCAGACGCATCAAATTGAACTTTCCGTCAACAGTCTGTCTAAGTAGTCCTCACTCCATCCTGCTTTCAGTCGT
>UQHJ01000034.1 GCA_900540885.1 uncultured Prevotella sp. | reverse complement strand
CTGTACATATTTTAAAGATTTTTGTTCAGCGCAAAGATATAAACTTCAGAGGTAAGCCCTAATTTGACTGCTTACCATTATTTTTCTCAAAATCCTTCTTACCAAAGACTTACAGCGAGAAGGGAACAAATAAAAGAATGCGACCCAATAAGATGGGATGTGATTACCATGAGCTATGGCAAAATCAACATTGTCCTTGGCATAGATATTTTTATTATAATCTAATCTTAATCTGCATTTATAACTATAAGCTACTTTTTTGTATTTACTAATATCAAACACGTGTGCATATTTTTCTAACAGGCCTAATGACTCAATAGCTATAAGGGTTCTAAGACATTTGGGACAGATTCCACAATTAACTGCGGAATGATGATTCGACCAATGATCAACACAAACATTGAGATACTCTTGCGTAGGTAAATATTGTACAATCTCTTCTGTTTTCTGTGTTCTTGTATACTGAGCACCATCCGTTATAATTTCAATACATTCTGTACTCAACATAGGATTTAGGAATGTATCTGCAAGCTCTGCTAAATCAGTCGTTATAGGATTAAATGCCGTATACATTACCTCTGAATAGGAATCAGTACTTGAAAGATAATAATTCGCTATGCATTTTTGAAAAACTAAGATGGCACATGCTCTACAAAAAATACCTGCATCATATTCCCAATATGGAAGATAAAAATCAAATAAATTTGAATCCAATGGGATATACGGCAGTCCTACTTTCTCAGGAAATCCCTTAAGTAAGTTATAACGTGCGCGAAACTTTTGTCGAGCACATTCACCACCTCCGCCATGACTTCCTACATTAAAGAAGAATAAAGATGAAATTTTATATTCCTTTTGGTTTTCATTAACAAAATGGTCTACAAATGTCGAAAAAGAATCAACACCAGCAGAGAATCCTGTTCCTACCCCTTTTTCAATCTGCATTGCTTTAGCGTACCCCTCAACCTTGAAGAGAATCTCATGCATCGTGGGTCTATATGCTTTCACTATTGATGGTACATAATGAGTTAAGTTGAAATGCAGTCGTTGGGAAACATTACCTTCAATAACAACATCTTCATTATAGAACATCGCAGGATAAATTGTAGCAACCATAAAAGCATCATAAACATCATCAGTGAGATACTTTTCAAAAATGGTTGGTACAGAAAACCAAATGCTATTAACAGTTGTGAACTTAGCATTCATATCGCAAATCAAGTAAGAATAACCCTCTTTGCGCTCTATTCTTAAATTAGATAATTTCATCGCCATGCCTCCTGTTTATTGTTAAACACTTGTTTGTTGTAAGTCAAACAGAAAGCACTAGAGTATTGGAAGGATCTATTGAGATTTACCCCCCCGATTTAAATAAAGACTTTTTCATATTTACAAACTTAATTTTGATAATTGTGACTAAATAGTTATTATTTATTCTATCTATTATGAACTTGCGTTCATTTTTTGTTAAACCTATTTGGAATTCTACTATAGCCGTTACTATTGTACTTACCACACTAAGCAATACCAATCTTTTCCACCCTTCTTGCATAGAGAAACGTATTATCATCGGTAAAATAAAACTAATACCTATGACAGGAAGCACTCGATATAAAACATCACGCACATACATCATAACAGGAAGTTTAACCATGTCTTTCAACAAGTATAATCGTACTCCAAGTAAGATGGTATAAATGACAAAGTAAAGGATATAAGATATTTCAGGTGGATATCCTAATTTAAATGCTATCCATGAAAATGGGAAAACGAGACATCCTACTATTGTGACTATGACTTGATATCTTTTGATATTACCTGTTGCGAACATTGAAGTTACCAAAGAATTTGCAAGGACAGTATCTACAAAGGAGGAAATGATTATCAATTGTAGAAATATCGCAGCATATTCTGGTACCGTTTTTAACCATATCGTTAGAATGCTTTGCGTTTCCAAGATAATTGGTATAGCAAAAAACATCATCAAGAATGCTGAGAACTTAGCACTACGACATACAAGCTTATGCATACAGTCTAAATCACCTTGTGCATAAGACTTGGTAATCTGAGGATTGACGGCTGTTGTGAAATTATTAACAAATTGCTTCAATGCTGCATCTACTTGAGTTGCTATTCCACGAGCTGCATTAACAGCTACACCGAAAAACAAATTCATAAGAATATTCACTCCTTGCGTATTAAGCATATAAGCACCATTACCCAAGAAATTCCACCCAGCAAACCCTGTCATCTCTTTCAATATTGGCTTGTCTATCACAAAATGATAGGTGCATTCTTCAAAGTGTCGCTTACAATAATATCCATATATAAAACGAATAGCAGCACCAACCAAGAGTAATAAAACTGCATACGTTTCCAATCTATCGAATGGCGAAATCACAAGCATATAAACAATGATTAATTTCAATGTTACTTCAATGACACTGATGTATGCAAAAGCAGACATTTTCTCATGAGCAATAATAGCTGCATTGTAAGGCACACTCAAAAGATTAAGAACAAATGTGAAGATAGCACATTGGAATACCCAATTGGCAGCCAACATTCTTTCTGGTGGTATATTCATCTTGGTATTCAAGAACCAAATACCAACAACTTCTGCTATGGCTATTATCAATACCGACATACCTATCTGTATGTTCACACCTGTAGAAAAGATTGTTTTAAGCCTTTCATAATTACCTTTACCCAATTCGAATGTTATAAAACGACTAATAGATGCAGAAAGAGAACCACTAAGTACAGAAAACATAGTTACAATTCCTCCTACAACATTATATACACCAAAATCCTCTACTCCAAGTGTGTTTAAGATTACTCGCGAGGTAAAAAGACTCACGGCCATTGTAAAGAGCATTCGCACATATAAGAGCAAAGTGTTCTTAGCTATATGGGCGTTGTTGTTTGAAGATATTTTTGACATTTACTATTTATTATATTTCCTGTTCTGTTGTTTCTGGGTTGTATCTATGTGCTTAGTCTCCCCCATTTAATCCGTTGATTCCAATGAATAAAAGTAAGCAGTCAATTTAGGGCATCCCCCAAAGAGCAGGCACTTTCCAGTGCTTACCTTTATTGACATTGTTAAAAATTCGATTGTAAATTAATATTGTGGACTATTCCAGCCTGATACAAGAGGGTAGGAGTGAAGGATAATCCTTGCACCTCTCAAAGATTTATTTGAAAAAATTACCAAGGTAGTTCGAAACTGAACTGCCATGAAGCTTCACTATACTAATGATACTATGGTAAGTAGCTTCCATTTGAGTACCTAAATCACTTCCAAAATGAAATGAGTTGTTGCGTGCTGTGGATAGGTACATTATTGTTCAGACAAAATGACTGAAGGGATTGACCATGAGGTAAAGCCTCTGTTTGGTACTTGAAATAAAAGCGTTCTGAATCTTCGTTGCTGTACATATTTTTAAAATTTTTGTTCAGCGCAAAGATATAAACTTCAGAGGAAAGCCCTAATTTGACTGCTTACCATGATTTTATTACAAATTTATATCTTAACCAACTTCCATTTTCACATTAATATCTCGAAATGATTTATCACCGATAACATCCAACTGTCTGAAATCAATACTATAGTTACCATTCTTATATACGATAAATTGGCGTAACTGCTCTCTGGTGATAGTTTTTACATCTGTCATTTGCATTCTTGAAGCAAGATCTTTGTCATGTCCTTTCATGCATATACAGTTGTAAGTACATACTGCCAAATTGCGAGAAGTAAAAGAGTCTATTAGACATGATTTAGGTAGCTTGTTTGACATATATGCGATTCCAGAAAATAGCTGTCCGTGTTCTCTTACTAACATTGTCATCAACTGCGGCATCTGATACTCTGGTTTGAATGGAGCAGACGAATTCTTCACCCTTACCATACATGCCATCAGCAATGGATACATAACAAACAAACTATACCATTCCCAAATGGTTGTACTATGATACGGATATCCGAGGTCAATAAAAAATACGGGATCCTTAAATCGGAATCCAGCATAATGCATTCCGTCCAACTCGGGGTTATCCATTTCGCACCAAGCTGTAAATAATGACCCTGCAAGATATAGGATTGGGTATCCTGGAATACTATAACGCTGAGTTGTAACAAGGTGTCGTTTGTCAAATGGAATATGGAATATTTCCCCATCATTCGTCTTGTCGAATGAACCAGTACGAATTCTGTATAACTTACATTGCTTATCAATACTCAATTGAGGTAACATCTTCAAGTAAAAACAATCATCTGCCTCAAAGAACTTCCTTAGTTTTTGGAAAGCATCATCTGGATAGCATCTATAACAATCTTTTAGCACATCAATGACTAACTGCGACAGGGTATCTAAATCTCTAATGAAATCGAAGTTCTTCTTTGGCTTCTTATCTTCAGGAATATTTTCGAATGCCTTATTAAGTATAAGAATACTTGTCTCGTCCAACTCCTTGACTCTTTCAACGAATGCCTCAATCAGTTGAGTGATGTACGACAAATAGTCACCATCTGCGTCAGTATAAATGAAAGGATAACAGAACTTGTTACCTCTAGAGGTAATTTCAGAATACAGATTCTTTATTGGAATAAGCAGTTTCTCAAATGCTGCTTTTTTCTCTTCGTCCGTCATAATTAAATAGTTTTTATTGTTTTATAGACAACATCCTGCTTTCATCACTATCATTCCAATCTCATTGTCTTGGTTGTCATAGAAATGCTCAATGGCATTTACACACGCAACAAATTCAGATGTGGTGGTATGACGAGTAAGCAGTCAATTTAGGGCATACCCCAAAGAGTAGGCACTTTTCAGTGCCTACCTTTATTGACTTTGTTAAAAATTCGATTGTAAATTAACATTGTGGACTACTCCAGTCCGATACAAGAGGGTAAGAGTGAAGGATAATCCCTGCAGCCCTCAAAGATTTTTTTGAAAAATTTACCAAGGTAGCTCCAAACTGAACTGCCATGAAGCTTCACCGTACTAATGATACTATGGTAAGTAGCTGCCATTTGAGCACCTAAATCACTTCCAAAATGAAATGAGTTGTTGCGTGCTGTGGGTAAGTACATTATTGTTCAGACAAAATGACTGAAGGGATTGACCATGAGGTAAAGCCTCTGTTTGGTACTTGAAATAAAAGCGTTCTTAATCTTCGTTGCTGTACATATTTTTTAAATTTTTGTTCAGCGCAAAGATATAAACTTCAGAGGTAAGTCCTAATTTGACTGCTTACGAGACTATTTTCTCTTCTGTTGTTCAAGGGACTATAATGATATTGTCTTCTTCAAACGTGTCTCTATAGCGTAAAACCTATTAAATTATCTTGCTCACACTTACATTATCAATCGCACGTTGATAAATATCCTTGGTCATTTTCAAAGAGGGAACTACGGACAGATTGCAACGTGTAGCTATTAGTTTCAGGGCTTTTGTGATATTCTCACGAACCCTTCCGATTTCTCGACTTTTCGTTATCTTGTCATCGGATTTGATGATAGGGAATAGGTAGTCGGTGGTCGATGGATAGCGGTCTGCAATGGCTTGCATGGCTGCGTCCCATTGTACTGTGACGATGGGTGGGGTGAGTACTTGTGAGGTGTAAGTGAGCGTGAAACCTTTGATATCGCTTTTCCTAATATGGGCCAAGTCTGTAAAGCTTATTCCTCGACAATAGATGCTGAAGAAGAACATGTCACGGGCAAATGTCTGTGACCTGGAGTCTGACAGGTCGGCATAACGCATTCTGCGCAATTCTTCCTCCGTAAGCAACTCGCATTTCTGTTTGGATGGCAAAGGCAGCTTTATGCCACTCAGCAACGGCAGATGTGGGGCAATGGCTTCTTTCTCCGCTTCTTTGTAGAGGGTATGAATCTGGTATAAATAGAGGCGGACGGTTGATTCCTTGCGCCCATTGGCCATTAGCCATTCTTTGAACTGTGTCATCATTTCTGGTGACAGCTCACCGAATGTCAATTCTTCTTTGCCTAAGAATTTGGACAGGCATTTGAGTGCCGCACCACGGTTGTTGGCGACATCACATCTGCCAACTGCTTTGTCTTTGGCAATTTTCTGACGGGAATATGCGAAGAAGTCAGTTTCCATTTTATTTCTCTAAGGTGTACTATTCAAACAGATAGCCGTAGTTGTTTTGCAACGCCTCAAATTCTGTTTCGCAGCGATTGTGGAGTTCTTTGTCGCTGTTCTTGAATATCTTTATAGCTTTCTCGATCTCTTCCTTTACGGTTCTTCCTGCTTCAAAGATGGGTCTCAACTCGTCCTTGAAATAGTCAATGAAAGGTGCATAGTAGTAGCCTATCTCTTCTATCATGAAATAGAAAGTGTCATAGGCATCTTTCAGATCCAGTTTCTTGTCTCTTACATCTGCAAGTGTCTGAAGACGGAGTATTTCTATGTTTTCCACCTGAGCTGATACCTCTTGGGCTGTCTTCACTTGATGAAAGTAACGATCGATAAAGGCGTTGCGCTCATGCAGGTTGCGCTTGTAGAACAGCTCTCGCTCTTTTTTGTCTGCCTCGTTCTTGTTTACTTCTTCGAACCGTTCGGCATGTACGCCTGATAAGGCTACTGCCATTCCACCGACATCCATGACGAGCTTGCGGTCTCGGGCTATGCGGATGACATAGCCTTCAAGTCCGGCATATTCACCTGTCACGATGCAAAGTAGGGTGCGGTTCTTGGAATAATAAACAAAAGGACGAAGAAGGAAACGGAGACGCTCTGGCTCGGTTTCTGCCACACGCATGAATGGCTCCATTTGGTTGCAGGGGATAGTGGCAACCTTTCCTGTACTACAATTTTTACAGAGTTTGTATGGTTTTATGTTTTTATCTAAGTAGTCCTGTAATGTTTTGGGGTTACCTTGCAAGAATATCAGTCCACTTACAGAAGGGGTTTCCACTTCGCACATTCCGCCTCTGTTCCTGTGACGGGGGACATATTTTATTGTCTTATGCACGAAATAGGTTACTCTATCTTTCTTCAGCAGTTCTTCTATCGACTTTACTTTTTGGTTGTGTACAAAAAGATAACTCCATGACGTGCAGTTATCTTTATCGTTATTACTTGAAGGCACTTCGGGAATGGATTCGTTTTCTTTCTCTGTCTCAGTTTCTTGGTTCACCTGCGAACACTTCTTTATCGCTGAACCAGTCATTTCGTCTGGCTCAGAAACGTGTGTACCCTCTTGAAATTCATTGTTTTCAGATGTCTGAAAACGCTTTATTTCGTCGGCTGTAGACTGAGAAACCGTGCAATCCTGCTTCATAACCTCTCCGCTACTTTATGTCACTGCTGGCTACCATCACCTGAGATGACGATGCCAATTTTACAATAACATTGTTCATAAAATCATACTATCTGCGTGTATGTTTGTCCAATTATGGGATTCAATGTTTCACAAATCAAATGTGCTGATTGCGCCGCATTTTCACCTCATAGTGGCTTTGTGTTTTTATCTCTTTACGTACTGTTTTCACATGATAAAACAATACCTTCTTTGCAAAGGTACTACATTCCCTTCACTTCTTATCATTTTTTAATGAAAAAGTTTAGCAAGATTCTGAATATACCCTAAAATGTTTTACAAATCCGACTTCTCAAGGCTTCAAAAATCCTTTGTTTACAGCATTCTTTCTCATTGTGCATGTTTTATCATGTGAAAACAATCACTCCTTCCTCCATTTGTTAAACATTACCATTCCTCCTTCTCCTTATTATAATAGGTTCAAGTTTCGGATTCAGTCCGCCCTTGCTAAATCCGAAACTTGAGTAAATAAGTATGTAAATAAGTATGTTATGTATGTTCTCGCGCTAAGCTACTATAAGTAAATATTCAAAGCATGCTGCTGCCGCGGGTTACAAACCCGCCCCCCAATTAGGCTGATAAATTGCAGTATGAAAGTCTCTATGAAATGTTTCAGAACGCCCTAAATAGGCATTGGAGTTACGTATATTTTACCTTTGCATATTTTTTGTTTCATGTTTCATTTTTATGTTTCAACTTATTGACTATCAATACTTTAGAAGGCTGAAACATACGACTTTTATGTTTCACTTTTAGTTTCAATGTTTCATTCGAAAAACACTGAGGGAAAAAAACAAAAACACTGTGGGAGCGATTCAAAAACACTGTGGGAGCGTGAAAGCGCTCCCTCAGTGTTTTGAGAAATGAAACATGAAACTAAAAATGAAACATAAAAGTCGTATGTTTCATTTTTTGAAATGGCTGATATTCAATTACTTTATAGCAGAAAATGAAACATGAAAGATAAATCAAAGGTCTTGAAAACGTATGGATAATTCTTGATGCGGATGTCCTAATCCACTTCACATAAAAAAGCAAAAGAGCTAAGTGGTATCAACGCTGATATTATGCCAGTCATAAAGAAAAACTACAACGCAAGAGCCGTGAGTTCCACAGGCAGCTAAGAGTGAATAAGAATAAGTGATTGTAGAAAATATTTGCAAAGTTTTCCACATAAAGAAAGTTAATTTAACCAGTGGTGTATTACGTATATAACTGATTTTTGTTTGCATTTTTGCATCATCAAAGGAATGAACGATATGGCAGAGATTGCAAACCGTATATACTTTAGCGACTTTTGGTAATTGACATTGTCCTGTATTCTCCCAATGCAAGAATACAATGTTTCCGAGTCGCACTTTGTGCCACTCGGAAAGTAAAAACATGACGGATCTACACGCCTTTGCCCCCCTCACCCTCCAATTCTCTTTATAATCCTCTTGTTCGCCTCATTGATTCTTGATATATCGATGGAGTTCAGATACACCTGTGTCGTCTTTATGGAATTATGTCCCATTCCCTCACTGATTACAGCGATGGGTATGTTCATGTCTCTGGCCACGCTTGCCCAAGTGTGGCGTGCAACATAAGTGGTAAGCGGCATTTTCAATTCCGCCATTTCTCCAATCTTCTTCAATGCACGGTTTATGTTTACCTGCATACGTTGGTATTGCTTATACTCCGTTCCATCCTCCTTCTTTATAATAGGAAGTAGATACGATCTGTTTTCCATTTGAAGGGCATAGCGGTCCAGTATTTTCTGTTGCGCCTTTTCCCATTCCACCATCAGACATTGGTTTGTCTTCCTGCGGCAATAGGTCCACATGCCGTTCTTCAAGTCTGTCTTTCGCAGATAGGCAATATCCACGAAAGGCATTCCACGCATATAGAAGCTGAACATGAAGATGTCACGGGCAAGGGCCATTGTCGAGTTTTCTGGCAGTTCAAGGTTCGCTATCACTTTCAGTTCCTTCTCGCTGATTGCCCGTTTTGTTGTCTTGACGTATGACAGACGCACATGGCTGAACAGTTTCGTGTTGTTCAACAGACCTTCTTCTACCGCCTTGCACAACAGAGTGTTGAGCGTGCGCAGATAGCAGCGGATACTGTTCTGCTTCAATCGCTTGTCTGTAAGCCAAGCCTCGTAACACTCTATCATATCGGGTGTAAGTTCATCGAATGTCAAATCCACATCCTCACGGAATGCCTTGAAACGTCGATAGGCATTTCCGTATGTACGGGCCGTGCCTTGTCGCCTCATCTGCTCTTTCTTGGTGACTTGCTCCTGCAAGAACACAAATACTGTCTTATACGTCTGTTCCTTGTTGAAGACTTCGCACAGTTCTTCTACTGTAAAATCCTTGTGGTTGCGCTTCAACCTGTCAAGGATTGTCTGCCAACGCTTTAATGTCCAATCGATTTTACATTGCATCAGTGCCAACGTCCCCTTCCGTTCACTCCTTGCTGTCACCTCGATAGTCTCCAACTTCTCATCCCACTCGTCGGCATAAATGTGATGCTCCGTACTTATCCATTTCACCTTGCGTTTGTGTATCACCTGATAGTATAATGTACCCTCTGCTTCTGGTACAGACGAGGGACGAAATTTGAGTCTTATTGTTGCCATAAATCGTTTTTTGAATTTGTTAAATCCGAAACTTCGGTTACTAAAAAAAATAGGGCTGATTCCACTTGCAGGAATCAGCCCTTTTGGGTTATTTTGATGCGACTAAACAAATAAGGGTGGTTCTAAAAATTCTGTTTTTAGAGTTCTGCTATTCTGAAATGTGATTTGTACGCTCTCGAAAGTGTCTTTTTGAAAGTTTGTTCGGTCACATAGCCCGCTATGCTCCCTCACAAACTTTCAAAAATACACTTCCGATAGCGCACAAATCCCTATTTCAGAATTATTAGAACCACCCATAAAACAACCATGAGCAAAAATAATCATTTCTTCGGACAGCCGTTGTACGGTCAGCTGTAATCATTCCATCCTATCCTTATTCTTTTCAATATGGTTTGAATGGAATGATTACTGGAGTTTCGGATTTAGTCCAGGGCGGGCTGAATCATCGTGCAAGGCGAAAAATCTTTCTCTGATATGTTGAGCATACAAAGGGGCAATTAACAAGTGATACATACTTGTTAATTGCCCCTGAATGATACGTAAAGTATTTTAAGAAGTAGGTAAGTACTAAATCAACGGAAACTTCCATTTATTTAGCTTCCACCCATAGTGCTTACTCGAAAGTCATGTCGTAGAAATTGACATTTTCAGAGCATAGAATGTAAGAGTCGGTGCTACATGTAACGGTACCACGGAGTTGCTTAATTCTATCAGGTACATCATATATACAAATGGTGAGTGTCTTGGTCTCGCCTGTCTGTATTCTGACTGTTGCAGTATAACTAAATGCTGAACCATCTGAAGACATCTGACAAATACTAAAACTTTCGGTGTCACCAGAGAAATTGCTGGCATGGAAATCAACATTACTGAGATTTACCCCCGTATTATTAGTTACTGTAAACGTGATAAATGAATAGTTACGACCATCTACAATCTTACGTTCGGTGCCTACAAGCTGATACTTCAAACCAAAGTCGTTGGTGTCAATACCATCAGTAAGCACACGCTTGTCGGCAATTTTGATATTAGCAATGCTAACTTCGCCATCGAAATTGAGGTCGCTACTTGCGCAATTAAAATTAAGGGTTAGCTTTTGGGCGCTATTGGTCTTGTCAAATCCTCTAATACGGAACGAGCCCGTAATCGTCTCATTCTTCTTGATTGACTTTTGACCTGAATAAGACCATCTGCCACCAAGCGAAACGTCTTGTCCATTATAATAGACATTGCCAAGGTTATCCTTAGAACTTCCACCGCTGAATTTCACCTGTTGAAGGTCTTTACCCGATACGTTCTTCATTTTGAAGTCAACGATGAGTACGTCAGCAACACGTTCGCAGCGAGTAATCTCCATTTTGAAATAGTCGCTAAACTGAGGTTCCTTGTCAGACGGGTCGTCACCACCAAACCAGTCATCACATGCACAAAACGTGAACACAGCCAGCAAAACTGGCAAAAAGTAACGTAATAGTTTCATAGTTTTTTTATTTAGCACTAACATACGCGACGCCAGTGCGTTGGGTTGATAATAAGAGTAATAGTCAAATAGGCGTGCTTAATAACAAAGAAGCTAACTTCTTCTAATGCAAAAGTACGATATGTGTTTATCGTTTTTATCATTAAAAATAATGATTTTAACACAACTACAATAGATAATGTGTCTAAATCTATTAATTATTGCCAAAATTATAAGGAGCAGACAAAATGTGATAACTATTTACGAATGCGTACAGTTTTAAGTGTGTTAAACAAAAAAACTCTCTTGAGCACAGTCTATCTTATGAAGGAAAATAAACTGCGTCCAAGAGAGTGTTCTTGATTTAGGCCAATTGCTGACCTCTAAATATAAACTAATATTGAAGACTTATCTGTGATTAGGCTTCTCTTTGCCATTGAAACTTTTAACCTTCATACCTAATTGGTCGGGCAATATAGCGTTCAACACAATGCCTACGATAGCTGCAAGTGCCAAGCCTGAGAAGGTAACAGGACCTATCTTTACACCTCCGTCCGTGCCGTACTGTACACCAATCGAAACGACCATGATGAGTGCTGCTACGAATACGTTACGCGAAGATGAGAAATCGACCGATGTCTCGACAAGGTTACGCACACCTACAGCCGATATCATGCCATAAAGAATCAAACTCACACCGCCAATAGTCGCTGCAGGCATTAAACCTATCAAACAGGCAAACTTGGGAGAGAAGCTGAGCAAAATGGCAAAGCATGCTGCCATACGAATGACCGCAGGGTCGAACACTTTCGTCAGATTAAGTACCCCCGTATTTTCGCCATAAGTAGTATTGGCCGGAGCACCAAAGATTGAAGCTAATAGAGTGGCAAGGCCATCACCGCTTAAGGTACGATGTAGGCCTGGGTCTTTTATAAAATTCTTGCCCACCGTGCTCTGTATGGCACACATATCGCCTATATGCTCCATAATTGTAGCAAAAGCAATGGGGAAGATAGCTATAATGGAAGTAATAATAAGGTCAAAATTAGGATCTTTCATCACAGCTATAGCCGTGTGATCCATATTGATGGGCAATCCTATCCATGCAGCCTCACTAAGTTGCGTAAAATCCACTTCGCCCATTGTTGCTGCTAATATATAAGAGCCTAATACGCCTAACAAGATGGGCACAATCTTTATAATTCCCCGTCCCCAAATAGAAGCACCGATCACAATAACAATGGCTGTTATTGCGAGAAGCCAGTTTTGCTGACAGTTATGAATAGCCGACCCCGAAAGGGTTAAACCAATAGCTATCACCATTGGGCCTGTAACTACAGGAGGGAAAAAACGCATTACCTTATCTGTGCCAAACATTTTGAGCAAAAAAGCCATGACGAAGTACAGGAGTGAAGCTGCAGCTACACCCAAGCAAGCATAGTTGAGTGCCATTTCATCGGTAAGTCCTTGTGCCACACAAAGTTGTTTGACTGAGGCATATCCGCCCAAAAAAGCAAAGCTAGAACCCAAAAAGGCTGGAACTTTCATTTTGGAGATAACGTGGAACAACAACGTGCCTATACCTGCAAAGAGTAATGTTGCACTCACATCCAATCCGGTAATAAGTGGAACAAGTATCGTGGCGCCAAACATGGCAAAAAGATGTTGTATACCAAGCATAATGAATTTGGGCTTGCCCAAAGTACGAGCATTATAAATGCCTTTGTTTTCTGTTTCCATTTGATTTAGGATGTAACGATTTAAAATTGCACAAAAATAATAAAATAGTCTGATATGACTTCACTTTTATCAATTAACTTGCATGGTAAACTGCAATTTATCGGCCTAATTGGGGGTTAATTGGGGGGCGGGTTTGTAACCCGCGGCAGCAGGTTTTGAGCATCTACTTATGGTCGCTTTGCGACTATAAACAGATAATTTACAACATGCTGCTGCCGCGGGTTGAAAACCCGCCCCCCAATTAGGAAAATAAATTGCAGTTTATCTAAATCTTCAGCTTTTCCACAACCACCTTGTCTGCTGGTAGCCATTCTACGGCATCTAACTCTTGCGGAGACAACCACCGTGCCGCTTCGTGTTCAAGCAATGTTAAATGACCACTCGCTAACTTGCAGAAGTAACAATGCATTACGAGGTGGAATGTAGGATAGTCATATTCTACAGTGCACAGTCGCTGTTCCACCTGTATCTCTACTGTCAGTTCCTCACGTATCTCACGTATGAGAGCCGCCTCACGACTCTCACCTGGCTCGACCTTACCACCTGGAAATTCCCACCAATCTTTCCATTCGCCATATCCTCGCTGAGTGGCATATACAAGCCCATCACGCTGAATGATGGCCGCCACTACTTCTACATGCTTCATAGCTGTTTATAATTTGAATTAGCAATATTCTAATAATATCGTCAAAGGATTACACACAATATTAATAGGGTGATTATCGACACGATGTTACTATCTGTTACAAGCAATTAAGCAGTTCGTGAGGAGTATGAACGAAGCGAGTTGTGGGCTGAAGGGGGAGAGAACGTAGGAAAGACTCATCGCGAAAGCCCCATGTGACGAGTGCACAAGGTAGTTCTGCATTACGAGCCGTAGCAAGGTCTACTTCTGAGTCGCCTACGTAGATAGCCTCCTCCTTCGTGCTGCCCAGTTCGTTGAGGGCTGCAAGCACAGCGTCAGGATTGGGCTTGCGACGTACTGTAGCACTCTCGCCTACGGCCGAGGTAATGTAACCTTTAAAAAAGCGTTCGGCCAACTCTTGCACTGCGGGATGTAGTTTGTTCGAAACAATAGCCATTTTGACATTCCGACGTTTGAGTTCTTCCAACAAAGGCATAATGCCAGGATAAGGCTGCGTGGTATCGAGACAGTGCTCAACGTAGTGAGTACGGAAAGTTGTGAATACACGTTCAAAGGCATCACCCATTACTGCGCCGTCAACAGCGTGCTCCATTAAGTAGCGAATACCATTGCCTAAGAATTGGCGTACTTCATCGATAGAGCGCTCTTTGAGTTGATGAGTACGCAAGGCATAGTTGACACTGGCAGCTAAGTCGCCCAATGTGTCAAGCAGCGTGCCGTCTAAGTCGAATATTACTGTGTTTAGCATAAGGTGTAGTTTTTTTTGTTTGCAAGTGCGAAGGTACAAATAAAATAGCTTTAGGGTGGTTCTAAAAATTCTGTTTTTAGAACCACCCTTTGTAAATAAAGGTATTAAGGGACTAAGAAATTGATTTCATACTTACGCTTTTTTAAAATGTCTAATTCTATGTATGTGATAGTATAAAAAGGGGAATATGCACGTATGTTTCTGTATAAATATCGTTTATATGACAAACAAACCGAATAAATGCACAAAAGGAACGACAGTGAGCGGACGAAAAGATGAAAAAACACACTTAACCCAACTTTTTCTAACAAAATGCTTGTTTGTATTGTTATAATGCTTACATTTGCAAAACAAAATAACATTTTAAGCAATAAACTGTAAGTCGCTATCCCCTTATTTGTGGACAAAATGAAAGCGGCACAACATATAATTACCGAATATTATGAAAATACAGTTGCATAGTGCTTTTAGCACGGAAGGAAGAAGAATGGCTGGTGCACGCGCCTTGTGGATAGCCACAGGTATGAAGCGCGAACAGTTTGGCAAACCTATCATTGCCATAGCCAACTCATTCACACAATTTGTGCCAGGTCATACCCACCTACATGAAGTAGGTCAGTTGGTGAAACACGAAATTGAGAAGTTAGGTTGCTATGCAGCAGAGTTTAATACCATAGCAATTGACGACGGTATAGCCATGGGCCACGACGGTATGTTGTATTCACTTCCTTCGCGCGACATTATAGCCGATTCGGTAGAGTATATGGTACAAGCACATAAGGCCGATGCCTTGGTGTGCATTTCGAATTGCGATAAGATCACGCCGGGTATGCTTATGGCAGCCATGCGACTGAATATCCCAACCGTGTTTGTAAGCGGTGGCCCCATGGAGGCTGGACAGTATAAAGGCGAAAATGTAGACTTGATTACGGCCATGATTAAGGGAGCTGACAGTAGTGTGAGCGATGAAGAATTGGCCGAAGTTGAACAGAGAGCTTGCCCCGGCTGCGGTAGTTGTTCGGGTATGTTTACCGCCAATTCCATGAACTGTCTGACAGAAGCTCTTGGTCTTTCATTGCCCGGTAATGGTACAATATTAGCCACACATGCCAATCGTCGTCAGCTATTTAAAGATGCAGCCCAACTCATTGTAAAGAATGCAATGAAGTATTATGAAGAAGGCGACGAAAGCGTATTGCCTCGCAGCATTGCTACCCGCCAAGCCTTCTTAAACGCCATGACGCTTGACATCGCTATGGGCGGAAGCACCAACACCGTGCTTCACCTCCTTGCCGTAGCCAATGAGGCCGGGGTTGACTTTAAGATGAAAGATATTGACCAATTGAGTCGCCACGTGCCTTGCCTCTGTAAGTTGTCGCCCAATACGCAAAAGTACTCTGTACAGGAGTGCAACCGTGCAGGCGGTGTGTTAGGCATTTTAGGCGAACTGAGCAAAGGCGGCTTGCTCGACTTAACGGCACAACGCGTGAATGGCAGTACGCTGGGTGAAGACATTCAGAAGTATGACATAACGGCCGAAAGCATTGACGCGGAGGCCGACCGCATTTACCATAGCGCACCGAGTGGAAAGTTTTGTACACAAATGGGCGCACAAGATACACAATGGCCTGCGCTTGACACCGATCGCGCTACGGGCTGCATTCGTTCGTTGGAGCATGCCTACACCAAAGACGGTGGATTGGCCGTACTCTTTGGCAATATAGCCCAAGACGGCTGCGTAGTAAAGACAGCTGGCGTAGACGAAAGCCTTTGGCACTTCGAAGGCCCTGCCCGCGTGTTCGACTCACAAGAGGAAGCCTGCGAGGGGATCTTGGGAGGAAAGGTACAAGCAGGCGACGTCGTAGTGATTACGCACGAAGGTCCTAAGGGAGGACCAGGCATGCAAGAGATGCTCTATCCTACGTCGTATATCAAGAGCCGCCATTTAGGCAAGGCTTGTGCCTTGATTACCGATGGTCGCTTCTCTGGCGGCACATCGGGCTTGAGCATCGGCCACATATCGCCCGAAGCAGCAGCTGGGGGTGCGATAGGTAAGATAGTTGACGGTGATGTGATAGAAATTGACATTCCGTCACGTAGCATCAACGTCCACCTAAGTGATGAAGAATTGGCCGCACGCCCCATGCGCCCCTTGCAACGCAAACGCGAGGTGAGCAAAGCCCTTCGCGCCTATGCCAGCATGGTGAGCAGCGCCGACAAGGGCGGGGTGAGAGAAATATAGTGAATGTGCAAATGTGAGAATGCATTGTAAATGTGCAAATGTGCAAATGTGAGAATGTGCAAATTGTCGCCTTTGTACGCGCAGTTATTAAGACATTAAATCATTTGTATATTCTCACATTCACCAAGCATTTGCACATTTGCACATTCTCACATTTGCACATTCACCAAGCATTTGCACATTCACCAAGCATTTGCACATTATTACAATCCTATGAACAAAACGAACAATAATAACATAACTGGCGCAGAGATATTGATGCGTGCATTGATAGACGAGGGCGTGAAGACGCTCTTCGGCTATCCAGGCGGTGCAATCATGCCCGTTTACGATGCACTCTACGACTATCGCGACCAGTTGAACCATATATTGGTGCGCCACGAACAAGCCGCTACACATGCAGCTGAAGGGTTTGCTCGCGTAAGCGGACAAACAGGCGTTTGTTTGGTAACGAGTGGTCCTGGCGCCACAAACACGATTACGGGCATAGCCGATGCGATGATGGATAGCACCCCAATGGTGGTTATCACAGGACAAGTCGGCACCCAAATGTTGGGTACTGATGCCTTCCAAGAGTGCGATGTGGTAGACATTACACAGCCTATTAGCAAATGGTCCTATCAGATACGTTCGGCTAAGGACGTAGCATGGGCCGTGCATCGTGCCTTCTACATTGCTGGTAGTGGTCGACCGGGGCCCGTCGTGTTAGACTTTGCCAAGAATGCACAAGTCGAGAAGGCTGACTACGTGCCAGGAACGATAGACTTTATACGTAGCTACGTGCCCGTTCCGCCTACCGATCGTCAAAGTGTGGCAGAAGCTGCCGCTTTGATCAATGAGGCCAAACGCCCCTTAGTATTAGTCGGTCAAGGCGTTGAGTTGGGCAATGCCAGCGAGGAGTTACGAGCCTTTATCGAAAAGGCCGACCTGCCAACAGGTTGCACCTTATTAGGACTATCGGTGTTACCCAGCAGTCATCCCTTGAACGTAGGCATGTTGGGTATGCATGGCTCATTAGGGGCTAATAAGAAGACGCAAGAGTGTGATTTGCTCATTGCCGTGGGCATGCGTTTTGATGACCGCATAACGGGCAAACTCTCTACCTATGCCACACAGGCTAAAAAGATTCACTTCGACATCGACCCTTCTGAAATCAACAAAAACGTAAACGTTGATGTGGCCGTATTGGGCGATTGCAAGGAGACACTTGCAGCCGTAACGGCATTACTCGAAAAGAAAGAGCACACGGAGTGGCGCGAGAGTTTCAGACAATATGATGAACAAGAAAGTCGCATTGTAATAGAGCCACAAATTCACCCCACCTCAGGCCCCCTGCGTATGGGCGAGGTGGTGCGCCGCGTCACAGAGTTGACGGCTGATAAGGCTGTGCTCGTGACCGATGTCGGACAGAACCAAATGATGGCAGCGCGTTACTTCCGCTTCAGTCAGAAGCGCAGCATCATCACCTCTGGTGGTATGGGCACGATGGGCTTCGGACTGCCCGCAGCCATTGGTGCCACGTTTGGCGCTCCCGACCGCACAGTCTGCCTCTTCTTAGGCGACGGCGGCCTACAAATGACCATTGAGGAGTTGGGCACGATTATGGAACAACATGCCCCCGTAAAGATTATCTTGCTCAACAATAATTATTTAGGCAATGTACGCCAGTGGCAACAACTCTTCTTCCGTCATCGCTATTCGTTCACGCCGATGATGAACCCTGATTACGAGAAGATAGCCGAGGCTTACGACATACCCGCCCTCACCGTGACGGAGCGCGATAAGTTAGACGAGGCCATTACGACAATGATCAACACCCCTGGCCCCTTCTTACTACAGGCCGCTGTGCTTGAAGAGGACAATGTACTGCCGATGTGCTGCCCTGGCCACGATGTTGACGATATGATGCTTGAAGTGTAACCCTCTAACTCACAATGTACGCTTTATGACAACAACTAATCAAAACGAAACGCCCAACGTAACGCTTTATACGATAATCGTTTTCTCTGAGAACTTAGCGGGTGTACTGAATTTGGTGACCAATGTATTTACGCGTCGTCAGTTAAACATTGAGAGTTTGAACGTTTCGGCCTCGGGCATCGAACACGTTCACCGTTATACGATCACTTGTTACACTGACGAGCATACGGTGCAAACCATTGTTAAACAACTGGAAAAGAAGATTGACGTAATTCAGGCGCAGTATTTTACCAACGACGAAATCTACGTCATGGATCAAGCCCTTTATAAAATTGCTACCGCGCGACTTATCGAAAATCGCAACATCTCAAAGGCCATTCGTCTGTACGACGGCAAAATCGTTGAGGTCAACTCTACTTATGCGATTGTATCGAAAGAGGGATTGCCTGAAGAGACACTCGAACTTTATCATAAGCTCAAAGGCTATGGCTGTATATTGCAGTATGTTAGTTCGGGAGTAGTGGCCGTCACGAAGAGTCACCGCGAAGAGTTGAATGAGTTCCTCGAACTGCGCGAAGAAGAAAAGCGCTCACAAGAAGCTTCGGCTGAGGAGTGAGACATTATAAGGTTATAGGGGTAATTAACCTCCTAAGCCTCTAACTCCCAAAAAAGATATTAACCAACATAAGGCAAAGCGTGAAATAAATAACGCCTTGCTTTATCAAAAAACTAGTAGATATGGCACAATTAAATTTTGGTGGTGTAGTAGAAGAAGTTATCACCCGTGAAGAGTTCCCTTTGGAAAAGGCACGTGAAGTATTGAAAAACGAAACCATCGCCGTACTTGGTTATGGTGTACAAGGTCCGGGTCAGGCTTGCAACTTACGCGACAACGGCTTTAACGTAATCGTTGGTCAGCGTCAAGGCAAAACCTACGACAAGGCTGTAGCCGATGGTTGGGTGCCAGGCGAAACACTCTTCTCACTCGAAGAAGCTGCCGAAAAGGGTACTATCATCTGTATGTTGCTCTCTGATGCAGCACAGATGCAGTTGTGGCCCTCATTGAAGAAATACCTCACTCCAGGTAAGACGCTTTACTTCTCTCACGGTTTTGCTATCACTTGGAGCGACCGCACAGGCGTTGTTCCTCCTGCTGACATTGACGTCATCATGGTAGCACCTAAGGGTTCAGGCACTTCATTGCGCACGATGTTCCTCGAAGGCCGTGGTTTGAACTCATCATACGCCGTTTATCAAGACGCATCGGGCAATGCTACAGAAAAGGTGTTGGCCTTTGGCGTAGGCATTGGCTCAGGTTATATGTTTAAGACCGACTTTAAGCGTGAGGCTACCAGCGACTTGACTGGTGAGCGTGGCTCATTGATGGGTGCTGTTCAAGGCCTGTTCTTGGCACAGTACGAAACGCTTCGCGAACATGGTCATACTCCCTCTGAAGCCTTTAACGAGACCATCGAAGAGTTCACGCAGTCACTTATCCCCATGATAGGTAAGAATGGTATGGACTGGATGTATGCCAACTGTTCTACCACAGCTCAGCGTGGTGCTTTGGACTGGATGGGTCCCTTCCACGATGCTATCAAGCCCGTTATGGAGAAGCTCTACGAAAGCGTAGTATCAGGCAATGAGGCACAAATCTCAATCGATGCCAACTCTAAGCCTGACTATCGCGTAGGACTTGAGAAGGAACTCAAGGCATTGCACGATAGCGAAATGTGGCGCGCTGGTGAAACCGTTCGTCAGCTCCGTCCTGAAAATAATTAATTCAAGTTTCGACTTGAGATAAACTGCAATTGGGGCCTCACTCCCCTACCCCTTCTCCACAAGAAGATGGGGTTAGAGGGGTGAGGCCCCAATTGCAGTTTATCCTCTACCTCTTTTCGAAGTGTTGATAGTCAATGCGGCGTTTCCAGCTACCGCCCCAGATGAAGCCGTGCTTGATAAATTCACGATAGCACAGGTCGCTTTTATCAATTTTATATGGGAACGTAGCATGGCGGTTAGCATAAGCCTTCGCCTTCATAGGACTGACGATTAACTTTCCTTTGGCGTTGTGATAGACGTAAGGATTATAAAGCGGATTAATGTCGATAGCACGTCCTAAACTATGGTTTGACAATCGTTTGGAACCTGCTATATAACGATAATTAAAGCACGAAGTATTGTTGGCAAGCATAGAAGGCTCGTCCTCCGCATTGTAGTTGTCAATCAACACCATGCGTTCTATTGGATAATTCGCTTGGTAAAGCGTTCTAAAGATGCTTACGAGGTCGGCAGCTATATCACGATGACACACCAACTCTCCCAACTGCGTTTGTCCCATTGCATTGCGGTGCAACACCTTGACATATCGCAACTGCGTAAGCGGAAGGTGACAATACGACTTGTAAGACTTTCCCTTCATGCGTGCAAACACTTTGTCACTGATCGGGCATGCTGCGAAACATCTCTCCAGGCCATAGCCCTCAACGTCAGCGTCTGTCACCACGCTACCAGCTTGCCACTCATCAAGGGTCTTGTAGCTATCATTGTCAACGCGTCCTGTCGTTACATTCTGTCTCGTTCGCATGGTCGTCGCGATAGGGGACGTAGAAGGCGTAGAAAGCGCAATACCAATTGTGAAAAATAAAATCGGAAGTAATAGCGTCATCGTGTGCCAGTTTTACCATTAACGAATTGGCGTACCTTCTGAATAGGAATGCCAAAGTTGAAGTTGTCAGAGCCATTCATCTTAGCAAAGTTTACGCCCACTAAGTCACCCCACTCATTAATCACAGGACTACCGCTTGACCCCTGCATAGCAGGAATGCTATACAGCAAGCGGTCGCCATCGGGCAGTTGAGTAATGCGCCCGCCCGTCATTTGTACCTTGATGCCCTTGCGCGTATTGGCCAACACAAATCCAGCGTTAAACCCTATCATGTAGAGCTGCTGATTAATCTTCAGCTTGTTCGTGTCCGTATTGTCGCGCTTTGTAAAGAGCCTTGACAAAAAGCTATCAGCCGATTTCTTTTCATCAACCGAGAAGGCATAACAATAGTCAGGAGTACGTCCACTGCGAAGTTGAATAAGAGCCAAGTCCGTATTCTCATCTTGCGAGCAACGTACTACGCTGCAAGCGTTATTGTCCCCCATAAAGTCAGCCTCCGTCGTGACGTAAGAGTCATTGTAGCCGATGCCTAATTGACAGATAGGGTGAATCGTTATGTTAGAAGGATTGAACTGACTGTCAATGATACTGCGTTCTCGTTGCAACTCGTTATGTCGTGCGATGAGTTGTTCCATTTCATTGTCAATGGTTCGAATCTCCTCTTCACTACCAGCCTCTACGCCCCAAAAGGTAGATTGCGTAAGATTACGTCGTTGCAAGTCAAGTGCACGATATTGATCTACCACCTCTCTGATTTGATCATCATAAATCATCTTAGCGTACTCAGCTATATTCTGAAAACACTGCTTAATCAGTTCAGGGTCGATGGAGGGTTGTGCTACGTGACGATTGGTAAGCAAGTTTCCTTTATTATCAATAAAGAAAGCGGTGCCAGTAAGGTATCCACAGTTCTGTCTTATCTCGTTTACGTCGTCAGTGAGGTTGGTCAGCGTTCCGTCCTCTTCAACGCCCGTAAAGTAAAGATGGTGTCCATTGGGCAGAGAAGCGTTATAATAAAATTTGTTGAGCACTAATACGACTCCCGAAGCCTGTTTCTTATACATCGCCTCAGGAGTGGGTGGTCTGTTGTCACAAGCAGTTAAAGCGAGCAACGCAAAGAGCAGCGTATATAGTAGTGAACGAATGCTGAAATGTCTCATTTAATCTGTGTTAAGTGATTTATGATGCAAATGTAGGTAAAAACAATCGGATGCTTGAACGTTTCATTGTATTTTAAGGCCCCATAACGCAGCGCGTGGGTAAAATCGGTTGATAAACCTGCAATTTATCTGCCTAATTGGGGGGCGGGTTTGTAACCCGCGGCAGCAAGAAACGCAAGCTAACCTGAGGGGAGGTACGCGTCCTCACCTGGGGGCGACGCGTCCCCGCGTCGGCATTGCCAACTTGGGGCTCGATGCCCCAAGTTGGCAATACATGAATCGCACTTATTCAGGTATTGTCGACGCGGCGACGCGTCCCCCCCAAATGAGTTTGCGGTTTTGATCCTCGCATACTAAAAATCATTAATTGTAATGACCACTACTCAAAAAGCGGTGTATACATTTGCAAAATAAACTAATTCTGAATACCTACTTAGTACTATGAAAGTAGCATTATGCAAATATTATCAACCTTCAAACACCATTTATCCACATGAGTAGATTAACAACCTCCCTTAAGCGGGTGTGCGCAGCTCTGATGCTGTGTTCGAGTTTCCCGTCCGCGCTCGTCCACGCCCAGTATGTATCGTTTCGTATTGAAGCTCCTCAAAACATTGATTACGCAGCTGAGAACTACAGCGACTTGATGAATGAGATTGGTACACTCAAGATCACCTTCTCGCCTTCAAATATGTTCCAAGATGTAGACAACTATGCTCGCTATAATCTTGACCTTAGTAATGATGAATTCCAATACAATTCGTCTTCTAAGAACCTTAAATATAAGAGCTATACCCTCAACGCCTTCCCCAATGGCGAAAATGGCGTATGCTGGGGAAATCAGGATATTACAGCATTCAAAGTGCGCGAATTGCAACGCGCATTTCGCTTGCCCAGTAGTTGGCCCATCTACTATCGCGTCTATAGTCCTCACTTCAACCGCATCATTATAGGTAAGATTACCCCCAGTGATGAGGAGCGCATCACCATTCGCCACGACGAGTGGGCTAAGTCTCGTCGCGTAGTTTTCAACCCCGTTATAGGCCGAGAAGGCAATGTCGTATCGGCTCGATTGGCCCCCGACTTACGCACGGGCACTGTTGGGGCATACAATTCACACAATATGTATGACCTGCAAAAAGATCGCCCCTTTGTCCTTTACGCTCCAGTGGGCGACACCTTGCGTTACTTGGTGGCTCCTCAGGAGGATAATCTCGCCCTCCATGCTGACTCTCTCAAAGTGACCGATACGACAACCAGCGTCACCACCGACTATCGTAAGGCTACGCTCTGTTACTTCTACATAACCGATACGAAGGGCAACTTATGTCCTACAACGAATGGATTCGGTTCTGTCTACTATCCACAGCAGCGTATCAGAATAGAAAATAATAATGGTGGTACATATGGCTATGGCTTCTATAATGTGACTAATCAGTTCAGCCTTAGAGCCCCAGATGGCACACAGGCTGCCTACGTGCTGCCAGGCACACAAACGTTTCAGTTCGGTCGCCCCTTTGTCGAAACTACTGACCCCGACTTTCTCGTGCCTTACAATGCAGAGGGACGATACGTTATCAAAGAACTAACAGTGCCTGAAAGCACAACGCCTGTAAGCCTTTCATTAGGCAAGAGTACAATCGTGCGCACCGTTACGACCCTTGCTGGTGCAGCACCCTACGCAGACCGTCTGAAAATGGGAGCTTTTAGCAATGCCAGTCGTCCTTATGCTTGGAGCGATTATGCTAAAATTGACATTGAAAGTCGCGAAGTGAGCCGTGAAGTTCAAGGCAATGACCTTGTCATCACGACTCAGGTAGAAGGCAGTACTGAATATACCTCTCTTCACCTCTCTACGAACTATAGTGCACAGTCTGATACCGTATCGCCAGGCATTGACGCGAGTCTTGTTATCTATGCTTATTACTACTATCCAGGCGTAAGAGTGGACGGCGAGTGGCACTTTACGCAAGACTTATTCCATCTAGAGCATTTGGCGTATAATACTAAACTCAACTTTAACGCCCTTCACCCTGTTAAGTTTATCATTCCTTGTCATCTTATGCAAGAGGGTTACCACGTCTTTGCAGGGGAGCCCAACGGCTTTACTGCCACTCACCACGAAGGCTGCGCCAAATCGCTTGCTGTAGGCACGGAGTCGCCTGTTCCCTACGATACGCTTACGGCTATCCTACCTGAAGGAGAGTACAATTGGTGCATGCTAAAAGGCAACGGCTATCCCACTGAAGACCGCATGAATCACTTTACGCTTGATGCCACAGGGCCTTTTGAGCAGCATTTGCCCGACAATCAGTTCTCATTGCTCCGTGTGAGCAATATGGGCGTAGATAGCGTCTACGTATTCAATGGGGTTCCTGCATCTCAATATTTTAGATTTGCAAAGTCCATGGGTGACAATGGGGAGAATAAGCAGTTCTACCGTGCTGAAGAGACGATTCCCCTTCACGCTGGCTATAATGAACGCACCATTGAATATCGCCAAATAAAGTTGGAGAAGGATACGTTCAATGCTGTAACGTATTGGTTGGAATATCCGAGCATCTTTAAAACTGATAATGAAGATGCGGGACATCCTAATTATATTTACTACAGCAAAGGCAGCATTTATGGTAGCTTAGACAGAATGGCCACTACCACGCCCGACAAGGCTATCAATATCTCAACAGGCAGTAGCATAAACATTGCTACATCACCCGATTCTTATAATCCAGCCTATATCATTGAGATAACACCATCTAAAGCCGATACGACCATATCGCTTTATAATAAGAAGTTGGTAAAGACTCGTTTTAAGTTTAATGGTGGAATAAATATGCCAAATTTTCAATGGTTTAATATGTGCTACAATAATCAGCAAACGCATGTTTCACCACAAAATAATCCCAATTTCAACAGAAGAGGTCAATTACATCTCTTGCCGGGCCACTACACCATAGAGGGTGAAGCATTGGTAGAAACTGAAGATGAATACGAATGGAAGTCTATTCCTATCCATGTAGCTTTTGACGTGCCAGATGATCGTGTGGTTGAGTTGAATCCCTCCGTGATTGAATCTATCTCCACTGTCTCAACGGAAGAAGGTAGCACTCCTCAAGCACAGCTTCGTTATACGATCGATGGTCGCCGCTTGACTGCGCCACAGCGCGGCATTAATATCATCAAGATGAGTGACAGAACCGTACGTAAGGTGATGGTGAAGTAAATTGGGACCTCAAAAAGTGGAACATAGAACTGGACACCCTATTTAATAGGTATAATCTGCCTAATTGGGGGGCGGGTTTGTAACCCGCGGCAGCAGCAAGTTGCTTATAGTCGCTGTCTTGTACTGAATAAGTTGACACTTTACTAATCAAAATGAGAACGTATTCAGACATGACAGATGAGCGTAGATT
>UQHJ01000033.1 GCA_900540885.1 uncultured Prevotella sp. | reverse complement strand
TCATGTATTTGTTAGTCAAGGCATCGAGCCTTGACTAACAAATGCCGACGCGGGGACGCGTCGCCCCCAGGTTAGGATGCGTCCCCCCCAATTAGGCCGACAATTTTTTTCGAACCCTGCAAAATAAGGGAAAAAGTTGTATGATATATCAACTTTTAATATTACATTTGCATAAGGTAGGCTGCATCTCGGCAAAACATTCAAGCAAGCTTGATGTTTTGCACTCAATTTGCACTACCTTTGCACCATGAATTCAGAACGGAGAATCTTAGTTTACAAAGATTACTTCCTCACGTTCTATCGCGCCTTGGAAGCAGGAGCACAGAAGAAGATAGACTATGTGCTTGACGTGCTAAAGATGCAGGACAGAGTGAGCGAGAAATTTGTAAAATATATAAAGGAAGGCATCTATGAAATCAGAGCCTCCTACAATGGTAACATATACCGTGCGTTCTTCATCTTTGACGAGGGCAACATCGTGATGCTCTTCAACGGCTTTCAAAAGAAAAGCCAAAAGACACCCTCCAAGGAGATAGACAAGGCACTTGAACTTAAAAAGGAATATTATGCAGGAAAGAAATGACATTACCAGTTTCGATGCCATTCTTGATGCCAAGTATGGAGCGGTAGGAACAGCAGAACGAGAGGCTTTCAGAAAGGAAGCCACCAACTATTGCGTGGGGCAGATAATCTATGATGCCCGTAAGCAGGAACACATGACCCAATCAGACCTCGCAAAGAAAGTCGGGACAGACAAGACCTATATCTCACGCATAGAGAAAGGCGTGATAGAGCCTGGTGTGGGAATGTTTTTTCGCATTATTGACGCACTCGGCTTAAAGGTGGACATTGTACGTCCAATAGTATAACAAGGACAAAAGGCCGAAAATTCAACGCGCCGTTGTGTTCTTCGATCTGGCACAACAACTCGAATGCGAACAGCGGTCTCGCTTATGTGAATAATGGTTCTTCGAATTCGAACACGAACTACGACGCGCGTCTGAACTTACCAAGGTTTAAATCATATGAGTCCATTCTTTTGAGAATTTGTCATTATGCAATAATGACGACTCTGTAATAAATTATGAAGTCGTCTAAACTTTTATGAATTGGTGCAGCTTTTAAAAAAAGCTGCACGAAAAAGATGCAGTTTTAAACAGAAACTGCATCTTTTTCGTGCAAAAGCGCTTTTATTAACATAAACTTGGTGACATAGGCCTGAAGACTGTTCCCCAGCTGCTGCTATTTAAGCTGATAATAACGAGCATACCACTTAGCGAAGTGGCGAAGGCCTGTGCGAAGCGAGGTGTTGGGCTTAAAGCCGAAATCTTGTTCTAAAGGAGTCGTGTCGGCATAAGTGATGGGCACATCACCGGGCTGCATAGGCACGAGTTCTTTGTAAGCATCGAAGTCGTAGTCGGCTGGGAGAACGGCGGCCCGAATGAGTTCCTCTTGGAGTATGGTGACAAAGTCAAGCAAATTTTCGGGTGTACCATTGCCTATATTATATATTTTATAGGGAGGAATAGGAAGTCCATCTTCGCCCATTTGCTTTTCGGGAGCATGTTGCATGACGCGCACTACCCCCTCTACAATATCGTCAACGTAGGTAAAGTCGCGCTTGCAGTTGCCGTAGTTGAAGATCTTAATCGTTTCACCTTTTATAAGTTTGTTGGTAAAGCCGAAGTAAGCCATATCAGGACGACCAGCTGGGCCATAGACGGTGAAGAAGCGCAAGCCTGTTGAAGGTATGTTGTAAAGTTTGCTGTAGGCATGCGCCATTAATTCGTTACTCTTCTTCGTAGCAGCATAAAGGCTGACAGGATTGTCCACTTTATCGTCAGTAGAATAAGGCACCTTCTTATTACTGCCATATACAGATGAAGAGGAAGCATAGACGAGATGTTCTACTTCATGGTGACGACAAGCTTCAAGTATATTGTAAAATCCGATAAGGTTGCTCTGAATGTAGGCATCAGGGTTGGTAATACTATAGCGCACCCCTGCTTGTGCAGCCAGATTGACTACTACGGCAATGTGGTTGTCAGTAAAAATGCGCTCTACCGCCTCTTTATCGGCAATGGAAGCATGAATGAAGGTCCACGCTTTATTCAATGCCTCAATTTCTTTCAAGCGCTCGTATTTAATGTTGACATCATAATAATCGGTAATAGAGTCAATACCAATTACCTTAATATCTTTTACATCATGAAACAAACGTTTGACGAGGTTGCTACCTATGAAACCAGCAGCCCCCGTAACGAGTACGATTTTTCCTTCAAGACAGACGTTGTATTGTAACATTACGTGTGTGGTATGTAATTTCAAAATATTACAGGGTTGAGCGCGTAATAAGCCTCAACCCTGCAATGCCGACGCGAGGACGCGTCGCCTCCAATTAGGATGCGTCGCCCCACATTATTTTTAGTCTCTTCTGAAGATGTCGCGCGTGTAGACCTTGGCTTCTACGTCCTTTAAGCAATCGTCAAAGCGGTTGGCAATGATGGCTTTGCTCTCGGCCTTGAACGCATCAAGGTTGTTGACAACGCGACTACCAAAGAAGGTGGTACCGTCTTCAAGCGTAGGTTCGTAGATAATTACCTCAGCTCCCTTTGCCTTCACACGCTTCATGATGCCTTGAATGGCAGACTGACGGAAATTATCAGAATTTGACT
This sequence comes from uncultured Prevotella sp., assembly GCA_900540885.1. Classification (GTDB taxonomy): domain Bacteria; phylum Bacteroidota; class Bacteroidia; order Bacteroidales; family Bacteroidaceae; genus Alloprevotella. Next base: position 23,614 of record UQHJ01000033.1, on the reverse strand, counting down.
TCATCGTGAGGCGATAAACACCAATTACGCAGTTTTGCTCTTTCTTTGCGTCCCACTGACCATTTTCGCTATAATACCCTGCCTTGCGAAGTACGGCATCAGCGATATAGTCCTTGCGCGTACGGTTAGACTCAACGATGGCTTCAATCAAATTTTCGGGCACGTCTTGATAGTTGGCCAACAATTGCTTCGTATCTTTTGGTAAGCAGTAGCCACCGTAGCCAAATGATGGATTGTTGTAATGCGTACCAATGCGAGGGTCGAGTCCTACGCCATTGATAATAGCCTTGCTATCCAAGCCTTTCATCTCGGCATAGGTATCAAGTTCGTTGAAGTAACTAACACGCAAAGCCAAATAGGTGTTGGCAAAGAGTTTAACAGCCTCAGCTTCCTTCATTCCCATAAAGAGCGTGTCAATGTTCTCCTTAATAGCTCCCTCTTGCAAGAGAGCAGCAAAGGTTTGGGCAGCCTTTTTGAGCATTTCTACATCGGTCACTGCTGCTATTGCTGCATTCCCAGCCTCAAATTCTGGGTGATTAATAATCTTAGGATACCCTACAATGATACGACTTGGGTAAAGGTTGTCATAAAGAGCCTTGCTCTCACGCAAAAATTCGGGAGAGAAGAGAAGGTTGAATTTCTTCACACCACGTTGTGCATACTTGATGTAAAGACTGCGCGTATAGCCTACAGGAATGGTACTCTTAATCACCATTACGGCATCAGGATTTACTTCAAGCACGAGGTCAATCACCTCTTCTACGTGACTCGTATCGAAGTAATTTCTGATAGGGTCATAGTTAGTAGGAGCGGCTATTACCACGAAGTCGGCATCAGCATAAGCTGCACGGCCGTCGAGCGTAGCCGTAAGATTAAGTTTCTTTTCAGCCAAATACTTTTCAATATATTCGTCTTGAATGGGCGAGATGCGATGGTTGAGTTTCTCCACCTTTTCGGGTATTACATCTACAGCCGTCACCTGATGGTGCTGCGATAGCAGGGTTGCTATGCTTAGGCCTACGTAGCCAGTACCAGCTACGGCCACCTTAATATCTTTAAAATCACGCATATCGGATTTATTGTTTTATCGGTTATATTGTTAGAGTGTACAATTGTTTGTTCCGATTTTGTAGCTAATATTATGCAAAGATAGTACAAAGATAGTGCAAGACGAGCACAATCCAAATGAAAGTAAAAAAAACTTTCACTTGGATTGTTGAGCCGCAGCCTATTTTATGCAAAGATAGTGCAAGGCGAGTGCAAGACAAAATGAAAGTCAGACAAACTGCAATTTGTCGAACAGAACAAGAATAAACATTAGCGAAATAAATTACGAAAAAAATTAATGAAATAATTAATGGACAATTAATGATAATTAATGTTCAAACAAAGCGCGAAACGCGCAACATAAATAGTTAACGTTTAAGTTTAAGCACGCTTTATTTGAACATTAATTATCATTAATTGTCCATTAATTATTTCATTAATTTTTTTCGTAATTTATTTCGTTAATGTTCATTCATGTTAAGCTTTCAAATTGCAGCACGCGTTACGTAGGACCAACACTTACACTACGAATGGCGTAGGCGCAATTCGTGTTCCAAGTCGGTGACTGAAATGCCCATTTGCTCCATGAGCACAAGGTAATGGTAGAGCAAGTCTCCTGCCTCATAGATAAAACGATCACGATTACCGTCAACGGCCTCGATGATACTTTCGGTACATTCTTCACCTACCTTCTTGGCAATAGCCTTTACACCTTTAATAAATAAGCGCGTGGTGTACGAACCTTCGGGCAACTCCTCATGCCGACTATGAATTAACTGCGCTAAAGAGCGAACAAAGCCCTCGTCTTCGGGGGTATCGAAACAGGCCGTTGTACCACGGTGGCAAGTGGGTCCAATGGGGTGTACCTTTATTAATAAAGTGTCGGCATCACAGTCGAGGTAAATGTCTACTACATTGAGGTAATGGCCAGAGGTTTCACCTTTGGTCCAAAGTTTCTGACGTGTACGACTAAAAAAAGTGACACGTCCTTCACGCTGCGTCTTTTCAAATGCTTCGCGATTCATATAGCCCAACATCAACACGCGCAATGTTGTGGCATCTTGTATGACGACAGGCAATAGCCCATCAGCACACTTTTCGAGTTTTATATCGTCCCAGATCATTTCTTTTTGAGTTGACAAGTTAATGGGTTAACGGGTTAACGGGTAAGTTAGTTTTATAACTGCGCAACAAACGGCGACCATTTGCACATTTGCACATTCTCACATTTCCACATTACCCTCTCACCGCAAGTCCTTCGGCACGAAGTTGCGCTTTGAGTTCGGGAATGGTGATTTCGCCAAAGTGGAAAATGCTAGCGGCCAAAGCAGCATCGGCATGCCCTTCGTTCAACACTTCAGCAATGTGGTGTGCATTGCCTGCGCCACCTGAAGCAATGACGGGAATGTGGAGGCTGGCAGTGAGTCGCGCATAAGTAGTACAAGGATAGCCCGACTTTGTGCCGTCATGGTTCATAGAGGTGAAAAGTATTTCGCCCGCGCCCCGCTCTTGTGCCTCATGTGCCCAAGTAAAGAGTTCGCGTTCGGTGAGTTGTGTGCCACCATGTGAACACACCGTCCAACGCGCCAGGGCCTCATCGTCAGTTGGGAGCAAAGGCGCGTGGCGCGCATCTATGGCCACAACCACAAACTGCGAACCATAGCGAGCGGCAATCTGGTCAATCAAATCAGGCGTGCGCAAAGCCGCACTGTTGATGCTCACCTTATCGGCTCCAGCATCGAGTAAACGAGCGGCATCGTCTATCGTACTAATACCACCGCCTACAGTAAAGGGAATGTTAATGCCGTCGGCTATGCGCGTAACGAGTTGCGTAAAGGTGTTGCGCCCTTCACGTGTGGCACTGATGTCGAGATAGACCAACTCGTCAGCTCCCGTGCGAGCATAGTGCTGGCCGAGTTGTACGGCATCACCTACGTCTTGAAGGTCCTCAAAGTGTATGCCTTTCACCGTGCGACCTTCTTTCACGTCAAGGCAAGGGATAATTCGTTTACTAAGCATGGAAAGGGGGAATGTGAGAATGTGCAAAGGGTTACCTTTTGCTGCACAATTAAAAAACAAACTTACCCGTTAACTTGTCATCTTGTTAACTCGTTAACTTGTAAGTCCTTTAATGCTATGCGGCCTTCATAGATAGCCTTGCCGACAATGACCTTGCGTAGGCCGAGAGATTGCAAGGAGATAATATCGTCCATACACGATATGCCACCCGACACGGTGATGTCGACCGTAGGATACTTCTTCTGTAATCGTACATAAAGGTCGGTGGCTGGACCTTGCAACATGCCGTCACGCGATACGTCGGTGCAGATTACTTGCGATAGGCCATAAGGTAGGAAGCGATCTATCAATTGGTCAATGGTGAGGTCGACCTCCTCTTGCCAACCATTCACCGACACGCGGCCTTGCTTCACGTCAGCACCTAACACCATGCGGTCGGCGCCATACTTCTGAAGCCATGCTTCAAACCATTCGGGACGCTGTGCTGCCACGCTACCTACCACGGCATAGCTTGCGCCTGCAGCAAACACGTCGGCCAAGGCTTGTTCCGTCTTAATACCTCCCCCCCACTCTATCTCTACTCCCTCAACGGCTGCAAGGGTGCGCAGTGTATCAAGATTTTGGGGCGATGAAGCTTTGGCACCATCGAGGTCGACTACGTGAATGCGATGCAGTCCATGGTTGATGTATTGGCGCACCATGTCTACAGGGTCTGCCTCATACTGCTTTTGTTGCGCATAGTCACCTTGGGTTAGGCGCACGCAACGACCACCTATTAAGTCAATCGCGGGTAATATGGTCATCATAAGCTGATAAAATTTTGAAGAATTCGTTCACCCACGTCGCCACTCTTCTCAGGGTGGAACTGGGTGCCATAGAACTGTTCGTACTTCAGAGCGGCACTAAACAGTAGGCCATGTTCGGTCGTAGCTATGGTGTCAGGACAGAGTGTAGGATAATAGGAATGAACGTAATATACGGAGTCGCCACTGTGTATGCCTTCAAAGAGTTTCTTCTCCAAGTTACCCAACGTATTCCACCCCATGTGTGGCACTTTCAGGTCGGGCAGCGAAGGGAAACGTCGCACATGGGCATCGAATATATTCATACATGGAGTCAACGCTCCCGCAGCAGCACCTTCTTCCGAGTCGCGACACATCACCTGCAGTCCTACGCAAATGCCCAACACGGGTTGGCGCAGTTGCTTAATCACGGGTATGAGTCCGCTCTCCTGCAAGTTGTGCATAGCCTCAGCACAATTGCCCACGCCAGGCAGCAACACGTGGTCGGCTTGGCAAATAGTCTGTTCATCGGCCGTCACCTGATAGGTGGCTCCTAAGCGGTGAAGTGCATTCTCTACCGAACGCAGGTTGCCCATTTTATAATCAATGATTGCTATCATAAACTCATTTCTAATTATTCGGGTTTTAGTTTTGAGGTTATGTGGTTATGTGGTTATTAGGTTAAAAAGTTACATTATGTTGACCAACAACTATAGTTTACAGTTTATCAGCTCATTAAACCCATTAAACTTATTAAACCCATTAAACTCACAATACCCCCTTACTACTGGGTAGTTCGTAACTAAACACGTTGCGCCGAATGGCTTGGCGCAAGGCACGGGCAAAGGATTTAAACACACCTTCAATGAGGTGGTGATTATTTTCGCCACGAGCCTTAATGTGGAGGTTGCATTGCATGGCTTGCGCCAGTGACTGAAATACGTGGCGGAACATTTCGGTCGGGGTATCACCTACGTATTCACGAGTGAAGGGCACGTTCCACTGGAAGTCTATACGACCGCCAAAGTCGAACGTAACGAAGGCATCACACTCGTCCATGGGCAATACGAATCCATAACGCTCTATACCTCGCTTATTGCCTAACGCCTCGCGCAAGGCATCGCCAAGGGCTATGGCTACGTCCTCCATTGTATGGTGTTCGTCCACTTCGAGATCGCCCTTACAAGTGCAAAGAAGCGAGATGCCTGCGTGATGGGGCAACTGTGCGAGCATGTGGTCGAAGAAATGAAGCCCCGTATCAATATGTGTAGTGCCTTGTCCGTCAAGATCTACTTGTACGTGTATATCCGTCTCGGCCGTTGTGCGACGAATTTCAGCCGTGCGCTCGGTAGCCCGTAAGTATTCGGCCACTTCGTGCCAATCGGTCGTGGCCAAGGCTAAAACTTGCTGCTGTTCGTCATTGAGCAGCGTAGCAGCCACCTCAGACGTTTGCAACAAAATAGCACGACAGCCTAAGTTGACAGCCAACTGCACGTCTGTGGCACGATCGCCAATCACATAAGAGTGTGCCAAGTCATAGTCACCCTGAATATATTCCGTCAGCATGGCCGTGCCGGGCTTACGAGTAGGAGCACCCTCGTGGGCAAAGGTGCGATCTATGTATTCGCGCTCAAAGTGAATACCCTCGCCCGCCAAGGTCTGCAACATCTTGCGGTGAGCTGGCCAGAAGGTGTCTTCAGGAAAACTCGGTGTGCCCAATCCGTCTTGATTGCTCACTAAAAGGGGCAAGTAGTCAGTGTTCATTACCAAGCGCAGTCCGCCTATCGCACCCGGCACGAATTCTAACTTTTCGAGCGAGTCAATCTGTTCGTCAGCAGGTTCTTTTATAATCGTCCCATCGCGATCGATGAAAAGTAGTTTTTGCATAGGAGTAAGAAGATTTTTTTCTCATATTGTCTTGTACGCAGGACAATATGAGGCCAATTCTGTCCTATACGCAGGACAAGATGAAAAATGTAAGAGATAATTCCTTTTTTGAATAGCCCAATCTTACTTGGAGGCGACGCGTCCCCCCCCTGTTGAGGATTACTTATTGTCCCCCAATCAAGGTGTACTTTCCAACCATTTAAAAGTCTTGAATGGCTTGCAGCAAGCGCACGTTTTCTTCGGGTGTACCAATGGTGAGGCGCAAACAGTTTTTGCAACCGGGGACGCGATGACGATTGCGCACAATAATGCCTTTGGCTACCAAGTGGGCGTAAAGGGCATCTGCATCACGCACCTTTATTAATAGGAAGTTGGCATCGCTGGGATAAACGCGCATTACGCACGAAGCGGAGAGAAGGGCAAAGGATAAAGCTTGGCGTTCGCGAATGACCTCAGCCACGTGTTCATCGTGAGCTTCAGTGGCCAATCGCTGCATCACTTCACGCTGTGTAGGGCCATTGACATTGTAGGGATATTTCACATGGGCAAAGAGGACGGCCACTTCGGGCGAAGCAAAAGCGAGGCCTAAACGAAGCCCAGCCATGCCCCATGCCTTTGAGAGGGTCTGTAAGACGACTACGTTGGGGTGATGACTAAGCACACTGAGCATCGAGCCCTTGTCCGAAAAGTCGATATAGGCTTCGTCTACTACCAACACACCGTCAAAGCGTGTGGCCAACTGTTCAAGTTCGCTAAGCGGAAAGGCATTGCCCGTTGGATTATTGGGCGAGCAGACCCACATAAGGCGAGTGTGTTCGTCAACTGCACGCAACATGGCTTCTATATCAAGCGCATACGTATCGGCTGCGAGGGGAACTTCTCTTACATTTACATTATTGATAGCAGCAGCCACGCTATACATACCATAGGTGGGAGCAATGGCAACCACATTATCTTCGCCTGGTTCGCAAAAGATGCGGAAGCAGAGGTCGATGGCTTCATCGCTGCCGTTGCCTATAAATACTTGTTCGGGCTGCACGCCTTTCAATCGGGCTATGGCTTGTTTGAGTTCCCTTTGGTGAGGGTCGGGATAGCGATTTACCCCATTATTATAAGGACTCTCGTTGGCATCAAGCCAAACGGATATGTCGCCCCCTTGGTACTCATCACGTGCAGTGGAATAAGGAAGGAGACTTTTTATATTATCGCGTATATACATGATTCAGGGGGGATAAGGGGGTTAAAAAGTTTCATCATGTGGATAATTAACAAGACTAACTTTATAACCTTATAATCTCAAAACTCTCAACTTACCCCTTGCGTACTCTAACGGCTTGGGCGTGGGCGTGAAGGCCTTCTGCCTCGGCCATAGTGACGATAGTGGGAGCAAGCGATTGCAAACCTTGTTGCGTGAGTTCTTGGAAGGTTATCTTGCGCATGAAGCTGTCAATGTTTACGCCACTGAACGAACGCGCCCAACCGCTTGTGGGGAGAGTATGGTTTGTACCAGAGGCATAGTCGCCAGCCGATTCGGGTGAATAGTTGCCGATGAACACGCTACCAGCAGCCGTCACGTCTTCGGCCATTTCCCATGGGTGAGCAACGGAGAGAATAAGGTGTTCGGGAGCATAAGCATTAGAGAAGGCCAACATCTCTTCACGTGTAGGTAAAATGATGATGCGGCTATGGCTCAACGACTGTTCTACCAATTCGCGACGAGGCAAGAAGGCGGTTTGACGTTCTACCTCTGCGGCCACTTGCTGCGCAAAGTCTGCGTCATTACACACCAAGATAGCTTGACTATCGGGGCCATGTTCAGCTTGTGAGAGCATATCGGCCGCTACGTAGTCAGCGTGTGCCGACGCATCGGCCATAACCAACACTTCTGACGGCCCTGCAGGCATATCGATTGCCGTATGCGTGCTTACCAACTGCTTGGCGTGGGTAACGAAACGATTGCCCGGACCGAAGATTTTGTCCACTTGTGGCACACTCTCTGTGCCATAAGCCATGGCGGCAATGGCTTGTGCGCCTCCGATGCGATAAATGTGGTGTATGCCACACGCATTAGCGGCATAAATGATTTCGGGGGCGATATGGCCGTCACGACCTTGAGGAGTACAGAGTCCGATCTCTTTACACCCAGCAATAACAGCGGGAGCGGCCAACATCAATACAGTAGAAAATAGCGGTGCGCGCCCTCCTGGTATGTACAAGCCAACGCGCTGAATAGGCACGGCTCGCTGTACGCAGTGTACGCCCGCTTGAGTATCAACGGCTACGTCATGGGGCCGTTGGGCTTGATGAAAACACTTGATGTTGTGCAAGGCATTTTTTATAGCCTCGGCCACTTGGGGCGCAGTTTGGGCAGCCAATGCGGTGCGCTCTTCGCTGCTGAGTTCTATATCTGTTATCTCGGTATGGTCAAACTCATGTGCATAGCGGCGCAGTGCAGCATCGCCTTCTTGGCGTACTGCAGCTACGATGTGGCGTACGCTCTCTATTACTTTTTCGTCGTCTGGTACATTGCGCTCACACAAGGCGCTCCACGTTTCTTTCTTGGGTTGGTTGATAATTTGCATAACATCAAATGGTAATAATTTTGAAAGGCTGAACAAAAGAATAATGACGGGCTTTCCTAATAATTCGATTTTTAGTTTTTTGGTTATGAGGTTATAAAGTTACATCACGTTGATAATCAACTATATGAACTTTATAACCTAAAAACGTAAAACCGTCGTTTTATGGTATCATGTTTTCAAGGTTCAGTACAAGGATGCCTTCAGCGCCGAGTTGCTTGAGTTGTTCTACTTTTTCCCACAGTACGTCTTCGGCAATGACCACGTGCAACGAACACCACCCTTCGGCAGCCAAAGGCAGAATGGTGGGTGAACGCATAGCAGGCAAAAGTTGCACGGCTTCTTCAACGAGTGAGGTGGGAATGTTCATCAATACGTATTTATAACCTCTACTATTGACGATAGAGCTGAAGCGGAATTTGAGTTTTTCGATGTCGGCTAACTTTTCTTCGCTCAACCCTTGGTGGGCTATAAGAGCTGCTTCGCTATAAAACACCTCTTCTACCTCGCGCAAGCCATTCTGCACCAACGTACCACCTGAGGAAACGATGTCGAATATAGCATCGGCCATGCCCACCGCAGGGGCTATCTCTACCGAACCTGCTATCTCGTGTATGTCGGCCCGAATGCCTTTATCGGCAAAGAAGTGGCGCAAGACGGTGGGATAGGACGTAGCTACAGTGCGTCCATTGAACCATTCCAGTCCTGGATAGTCCACCTCTCGAGGGATAGCTAAAGAGATACGGCAAGCACCAAAGCCCAATCGCATCACTTCGTCAACGGCCATGTGGCGTTCGGCCACTTCGTTCAGTCCCACAATGCCCACATCGGCCACGCCCATGTGTACAGCTTGGGGGATATCGTCGTCGCGCAAGTAGAGTACCTCAATGGGAAAACCCTTAGCACGTGCCACTAATTTTCGTTTGCTTTGTGCCACCTCTATGCCTGCATCAGCGAGCAGTTGCATAGTGTCTTCATTCAATCGACCTTTGGCTTGAATTGCTATACGTAACATTGGCTTTCGTGTTTCTTTTTGTAAGTAGTTTAGATTTTGTTATATCAAATTGATTGCAATATTCGGCATTTTAATTGATATATGCAAGTATATACAATAAAAAGATATATAAATGCAGATAAACTGCAATTTATCGGCCACTTGGGGGAACGCGTCCTAACCTGGGGGCGACGCGTCCCCGCGTCGGTATTTGCTTGTCAAGGCTCGATGCCTTGACAAGCAAATGCTCTTCTATTTAAAGCATTACCATGTTGGGGCCTCGAGCCCCAACATGGCAATACCGACGCGGGGACGCGTCGCCCCCAGGTTAGGATCCGCCCCCCAATTAGGCAGACAAATTGCAGTTTATTGACTTTCATTTTGCATTGCACTCGCCTTGCACTATCTTTGAAGAAGACAGGCTGCGGCTCGGCCATGAAAATGAAAGTTTATTGACTTTCATTTTGCATTGCACTCGCCTTGCACTATCTTTGAAGAAGATAGGCTGCGGCTCGGCCATGAAAATGAAAGTTTTCTGACTTTCATTTTGCATTGCGCTCGCCTTGCACTATCTTTGCAAGTAAATAAAAATAGCAGCTTATGATCGTACATGTAGCAAACCCAATATACGACTCTGTGTTCAAATTCATGATGGAAGATGAACGTGTGGCAAAGACCATTCTTTCAGCACTTTTGAAAAAAGAAGTGCTGGCTGTCACCATTCGTCCACATGAATATAGCAACACCACGCGTGACTCGCTCTCGATGTTTCGCATCGATTTTGCCGCGCAAATTCGTGAAGATAATGGCGAAGAGCAACTCGTACTTATTGAACTTCAAAAAACGTGGCTCGACACCGAGACATTACGTTTCCGACAGTACCTCGGAGCACAATACAACTCGCAACGTAATATCAAACCCGACTCACGCAAAGGCTATGCTTATCCCATGATTGCCGTATACCTGCTGGGGCATCGTGTAGGAAAAATTGAAGAGCCTGTCATTTATGTCAATCATAAAGCCTATGACTACAATGGGAAGGAACTAAAAGACAGCGAAAAGGAGCCTTTTGTTGAAAGCCTTATACACAACAGCATTATTGTACAAATACCCTTGTTGCGTGGACAAGTGAACAATAAACTTGATAAGGTGCTCAGCATTTTTGACCAAACCAAAAAGGACGAACTTGACAACCAGGTACTCAACATAGACGAAACATCTTACTCCGACGATGCCGACATGATGCACATCATTCATCGTCTGACTGCCGCTGCAGCCGACTCTGAAATGCGACAAGACATGAACGTCGAAGATGAGTATTTCAAAGCTATTGAAGACCGCGACACGGCCATCATGCAACGCGACAAACGACTTAACGAGCAAGAATCGCGCCTCAACGAGCAAGCAACTCAACTTAACGAGCAAAAATCTCGTCTCAACGAGCAAGCAACTCAACTAAAAGAAAAAGATGGCCAACTAAAAGAAAAAGAAACGATGCTAAAATCAATGGTGCAGGCCATGTTGCAACAAGGCATGTCCGTACAAAGCATTGCACAACTAACGCATTGCTCTGAGGCGGAAATATCAAGATTTCTTGATTGCAGTAAATAAGGACAATATGATTTCTGAAGATATTACCGTCGTCCAATAAACGCCAAAGTACCTGTTTGTGCTTTTACACTTTAGGACTTTATCAGACTGCGGTTATTCTGATTATGGGCGGTTCTAACTCAAGTTTCAGCCCGCCCTTGTTAAATCCGAAACTTGAGTAATATATTCATGACAAAACTCCCGCTTACTTTCAACAAGCAAACGGGAGTTTTTTTATTTATTCTTCAGTTTCATTCCATGCCGCAGCATCCCATCCAAAGTCGCGTTCGTTAGACAACTGATCATCGCTACCCAACTCATTATTTATTCCAGGAGAGTTTGCTAACATAGCTTCGGGAACATAAGTATAAACCGTAGTCTTAGGAGACTGATATTCTTTCTTCATTGTTACTGTAAAGTTTATTAAGGTATGCAGACAAACACGCGGTTTGTCTGCATACAGAGATATAAGGTTTTATCGTATTACTTTCTTTCCGTTGATCACTTAGATACCCTTCGGCAATTCGTCAACATGGTTTACGTTGATGCGACGACCATTGAGGTCGTAAACACGTAATGTTGCAGCAGGAGTAGCCGTAGCATGCTCAATACCTGTAATGGTTTGGTTGTTATTGAGGTCGAAGAGAGAGAAGCCTGTTAACTGTGCAGCTTGCAAGGTAGCAGGAATAGCCAAGAAAGCCTTGCCTCCCTTGTTCATAAATGCGCCACCATTTTCTGCACCCCAATAGAAACCTATTTCAGTACCTGTAGCTCGGTCGTAAGAAAGTTTGTAGTACTTATCAGCTCCAGCCACATTGGTCATCTCATCATTCAATGTACCATGCAAGAGGTTATCTTCGGGAGCCATTTCAGCACTTTCGCTTGCCGATAAGTAGAAGGAGTTACCCTTGCCACCCTTCAACAATACACCTGTTCCAGCAGGAATCACATCGCCACTGTTATAGCGGTAGTCATTGCGAATGCCCTCACCATTAGCAGTTACCACTGCGGCCTTTACACCTGCAGGCACAACCAATGCTTTGCCGCTATAAGCGGTGAGATAGGAACTCTTGGCAAAGTCTGCAAATTGAGATTTGTCGCTTATCTCATTGTTTGCAGCATTATAGGCTGATTGCAAGGTCTCGTAAGTAGCATCAGTCGCCTTTCCTGCATCTAGTTCAGCTTTGGCTTGTTGTATAGCAGTAGTCAAGGCTGTACGTGTTGCCTCGGTCAGTGCTTCTGTTTTGCTAATACGTGTATAAGCATGCAATTCACTCCAAAAAAAGAAGAGGTTGTCGTTAACACGTGTGTTACCCACGGTTCCCTCTACCGTCAAACGGATGTGGCGATAAGCTGTATCTCCAAAATCAAGAGGCTACAAACCTGTATTGCCAAAGTCGTAGTCGTAAGAACAAGTTTGGTTACCAAGGTAGGTCCAACTATTCTCATCTTCAGGTGTATTGGTAGCGTAAATGCGCAAAGTTACTGGACTACCATTGTCTGCATCCACTTGTCGTTTGCTATATTTCAGCGCAATTTGGTTGTATGCATCATTCAAGTCTATTTGCAAGAAGTGCAATTCATCCATCAGGTTTTCCTGACTCCATGTAGAATGGAAGAAGGTGGTGAGGTCATTGTCGATAAGTGCTGCCAAAGAACCTTCCTTCGGTTCTACGGCATTGGATGAGAGTTGCGAAGCATCGGTTATCAAACCGTCCTCTTTTGTATACGGAGCTTCTTTATAACTTGTAACGGGATAGACAGCCAATTCGCCCAAAGCAAAGTACAAGTTGCCTTTGCTTTTATCCATACCACCTGTTTTCTCCACTTGCAGACGAACATATTGGTAGTCACCGCCCAATCGTATGATCGTCTGTCCATTTTGTTTGTTGTCGTTGTAGTAACGCAAGAAGTTGCTATATCCACAATCCTTCCAACTTTCTTCGTCATTGGGTGTATTGGTAGCAAACACATGGAACTGAGTGGGATAACCCTTGTTACCTGTGAAATTATAACGCTTGGTATAGTCTAAGAGCAAATCCTTGTGAGCACCCTTTAAATCTATTTGCAAGTAAGCATAAGCCTTATCCTCGTTGTTTGCGTCCCAAGTAGAGTGGAAATAAGTATTTTTATCACCATCTACCAAATTGCGAATAGGTCTTTCACCTGTCTCTTGCTTGTTCGTTGAGAGTTGGTCGGCAGAGGTGAGGATATTGCTGCCTATGGTATAAGTAGACAGAAGGGGAGAGTAATCGGGGGCTGCATTATTAAGAGATGAAGTAAAATCTTCTACTTGTGTGTAAAGCTTATACAAATCACTTAAGCCTAATTGGGCATATACAACATCGCGTACTTTATTATAAGCCTTGCTCAAGTTTGTATTCAATGCAGATAGAGCAGCATTCCCTTCTGTAATAACACTTGCCAGATCATCTATTTTTTGCAAATTATCTTCTAAACTCCTGCGTAACTCCCCAGAAAGGTTACAATAAACAGCATTGTATTTTGAAATTAGTATTTGGGCATTCGTGCTTGTTTGGGAAATAGCTTTTAGATATTGAGCTGTATTGCCATCTAATAGAGAGCTATTCCACAAGTTATCACTGACTGCAGAGCCTTTATAACTAATTGTCGGTGTTCCACATGTATACCATGATGTACCACCAAGGTAATCGTTAACATTCGTTCCTTGAGTATAACCATAAGAATAATTATCAGACAATGCAATCTTCAAATTGTCGCTAATAGCATAAATTGAGCCACAACCATAGAATACGTTTTGTTGTAATTTTATACTATTCGATTGAAGGACAATGGTTTTAAGCGTACTGCAGCCTGAGAAAGCACTCCCTTCAATGCTCTTCACGGAACTTGAAATATTGATGGAGGTCAAAGATCTGCAGAGATAGAAAGCACTCCCTTCAATGCTAGTCACAGAATTTGGAATATTGATGGAGGTCAAAGAACTGCAACCCGAGAAAGCCGCATATCCAATGCTAGTCACAGAACTTGGAATATCTATTGATTTAAAAGTACAATCCTCGTATTTGCAAATACTTTTATATCAGCTACTTGCACATTAAACGGTAGAAAGGTGATGTCACTGATTCTTGAATGAGGCAAAAAGAGTGAGATTTAACGTTTTTAACTTTCTTAAACGTACCGCGAATTCAACAATCATGTGCAAATAACAATCTGCAAATTATTAGTATCTATTCTTATTATAGAATTTTTCACCTTCTTCATATGTAGCAACATATTCTGAATATTTACCTCCAAATAGTCCTTGCTTAATTGGTGGCCAGTTATTTTGATCTACTACTGCTTGTTTAAAGAAATTTGTATAGAAATCATCCTCGTTTCTTAAAAGCGAAACTCGCTTATTAACGAATCCTCCGATGGGGAACCAATTATCTGCAATTCTTTGGCATTTATAATAATGACAAAGTAGAGAAGCCAAATGTTCCCAAGTATAGAAACCGTTCTGAAAGTCATTGTTATCGATAAAAGTTCTTTCAAAAAAGGTTCTAATGGCACTCATAATCATTTGACTATAAGGGTAAATCCATGACGCTTGCAGATAGATATTAAGAGAATCATGATTCCAATGATTATAACCTGCCAAACACTCTAATGGATATGAATAACTTGGGCTAAACACATTTGGTGCGGGAACTTTTGTTTCAAACAATAATTTTATGAGTTTAAAACGTCCATATTTAACAGCTGCCAACCCCATAGCATGATATAGAAATGTAGATGCAAGAAGATGGACATATTGTGTGCCCTCTGAAGTTATTTCACCATTCTTAAAAGGTTTGATACATAGTTTTACCATCCCATCTACCAACAACCTCTGTTGATTAATACTCCCATATCGTACAACAGGCAATATAGCAGACATAAGTTTTGCAATTGCCTCTTGGTGAACTTTTAAGTGTACATTAAATGTTTGAGGTGTTGTCTGATGGTTATATGATGCGTATTGTAGGATTTTTTTGAAAGCCTCCTCAGTTTCATCTTCTATTAACTCTGTGAGGAGGATCTGCTTGCTCGGTTCTAGTAGATATGATTTAACAATTGTGGAAAAGTCTTGAGGGGTTGATGCTGTAAATGGTTGTAAAATTTGAGACGCAGGGGTAAAATTGGGCTTGGGCCCCAGTGTCGGCGCAGCATTCATGGGACATCCCCATAGATCTGAAGCCAGCTCTTGAAGAACCTTTTCGTAGTTTGTGTCATTTCTCATATCATAACCAGTACGAGTTTCTATTAATTCGTTGAATGAGTCACCAAATGATCCATCACGTAATATAGGTACAAATTTACTAGAACCCATATTATGGTAGAGTTCAATTGTTATAACCTGATCCTCGAACTTGGCACCACCTAATTGTTTTTCAATCTTCTCTTTATACTTGGGTGTACCTATGATAAGTACTCTGTCGGCTCGCTTAAGACCTTTTTGCATGAATGTGATGAGATCATCACCTCCACGATTATATTGATCAAGTAGTGTATATACACGAAACTTTTCTCTCAAATCTTTGGAAAGATCTGACACCCATTGTTTATGCTCATCGCTATCCCAAGAATAGCTGATAAATACTATTGGCGTATCCTCAGGGATTTGCTCAAGCTGACTTGGTATTTTGGAAAATGGAGATTCTGTTGCCATATGTGCCAATTTATTACGATTTCTTCAGAGTTTTATTTAGCCATCTTGTTACATCATTTGATTTATTGAAAGGATTGCGCCTTAAATAATTATCGAAGTCTGCAAGTTCGTTTATCTCATATTTTCCTGTAGATTCGTCACATGTTGCATTATTGCAGAGGAATGAATCAATAATATTTGTGAGAGAACTTTTAAGAATGAGATTATCGTATAGATACAGAGTGTTGATGGATACGACCATAATAGGTTTACAAACCATATCTGATAATATCATTTTTGGCTTTTTCTCAATTCCTTCGTAAAACCATCGATTCAATATGGAGAGTAATCCTGGTTGAAGTAATCTAACATCTTCAAAAACAATCATTGGGTAATAGGAAACTTCGTTAGGAATACTTTTATCCAACTCAAATGTATCTGCTTCTATTGAATCAATATGATTAATGAGTTGGCCAACTCCAATTGGTTCTGGTTCCCCTTGGAATAACTTTCTTGTTTTATCTATATTTCTGGTTTTAAGGACAATCTTCTCATGTAACTCATCAAGTAGGCGAACATAATCTCCATCATCTCGGCATTCGCCATTCATTTTAATTGCTTTACACTCTACAATTATCAGTTCAGCACGTTTTGTTCGAGCATAGAAGTCCGGTTCATTAGGTTTTTCTGATTCCTCTTTTGAATTACGAATAGGAAATGTATAACAGGTTGTTGGCAAGCACTTGAAAAATGTCTGGCGGAATAAAACCTTTTCAATAAATGCTTTATTATAATCGAAAAATCCACAACTTCCTTTTTTACCATTTATTAGTGGTAAAAAGTCGAAGTACAAACTGTTGAATAAACGTTCACAAAGAATTTGATTGTTTATGACCACATAACCTGTTCCGTCTTTCAACTTTACAAATGGTTTTGAGCGGAATCTCCTGTAATCTATATTCAATTCAGTCTTCGAGAATCCCTCTTCTTCCTTGTAAGGTATGTATTCTTCTTCGTTTATACTAAAATAGTCAACAAGAGAAGGAGAAAATAATCCTGTTTCATCATTAAGTCTTATTTTGTCCAATGAAATAACAGGGACACCATCTTGCTTTTCTTGGTAATACTTATCTGTTTCATAAGCCAACCAGATTAAAGTTGTGTAGTATTGCTGCCAGTTTTTGATTCCCCAATTATTAAAAAGTATTTCGGTTGCCTTACTCAATACATCGTTGGATGGAATATAGTCAACTAACAGACGAAAATAATAAATCTGTGGTTGAAGGACTATTTTTAGAGAGTAGTTGTTTGTGTCATTGGTAAGAAAACCATTGAGGAACATTAGTTCGTCGAGTTTGTAGAGTTCTTTACGATTATTAAAGCTAACGATCTTCTCATTAAGAGTAAGAATCACTTTGAATAAGGTAAACTCAATATCGCATTCTTCGATAATGCCTTTAAAATCTTCGATATGTATAGCAAAAATCTGACGCCAAAGTTCTAACCCAGTACGATAAGTGACAACTTGGACTTTTTCATTGGAATCTATTCCAATTCTTTTGTAATATAACTGAAAGAGTTCATTTATATGAGGTATATGTTTCTTGCTACAATCAGAGAAGAGTGATCTTTCATTATCAGGAACATGCATATTACCATAATGGAGACTAAGAATAGCCGCCATTCGAAGAAGTGTATTACGACTATAGAGCTTTAATGTAGCAGGTATATCAATGGGGGAGGCATCTTTGAAAAACTCGCTGTATTCAAGAACTCTTCTTATATGGTATGTTGTCTGTTTAGGCATACATTGCTTTGGCTTTAGGAAATGATTATGTGTTAAGCACCCACACTCCATCATTGTCCTTACCTTCATGCTTCAGCACACCAAGCTTCTGCAAAGCTGAAAGGTCACGTTCGATGGTGCGTTGGCTCACCGACAAAGTCTCCGACATTTTCTTGCCGGTGATTGTCGGAGACTCTTTGATGAGATTGAGAATTCTCCGTTGACGCTCAGTAAGTTTCATCTCCGACACGTCTCCGTCATGGTCTCCGACATTCGGAGTGTCGGAAGAGGCGAAGATGATGGTCTGTAATTGGGTTGGAGTTGATTTGAACATGGGTTTTAGCTCGTTCTTATAACCTTCCAAGGCTTTGGTCTCATTGCAGATGCGTGTGAGTCCGCTACCTCGTTTCTCCATATAGTCAAGTTGAGCCATCACGTTTGCAAGTATGGGATTACGCCTTTCAGACGACACATCTTTGATGTCCAAATCCTGTATCAGCAATCCATTGTACATTCCTCCTGGGGATGTTGCAGCGAGGCGGTCATCGTATATATCAAGATGTACTTCGCCACCCATCACCGTATAGTCACGATGGATGAAGTGGTTTACCATTGCTTCAAGAACTGCACGTTCTGCATACTCTGGCTTGTTCTTTCGTCCATCAGGCAGTTTCTCCCAGCCTCTCTTGGTGTTAGACTTCACAAAGTTCATAGCTTCACGAAGTAGCATGAGGACATTGCCTGTAAACTCTGCATCGTTGATGGCATCGCCCTTTTCCTTTCCATCCCATCATGTGCAATATAGGCGAGATTGCCACAATGGGCAGTCATCGGCAAACAGTGCACCCGCATTCGTAAGGTTCCCTGTACCTGTTACCAGCCCAAACGACAAAAGGTATTTCTTGTCCCATTCTTGTTTGGTGCGGTCTTTGAACGAGTTCGCCAATATCGTAAAGGAATAGTCCTTCGCTTTATAGTCAGTGTGAAGGGAATCAAAAGTTTTGTTGGAGCCTTTCAGTACCAAGCGAACCATCTGTTCTGCCGTGGCAGGAAGACTTTCATCACCAACTCGAACAAATGCAATACGCTGGCCATCTCCAACGTAGTAATATGGGGTATAATGCCCCGCATTGACTTTTAGTTGTAAGATATGTAAACCATCTATATCATGGGGAATCATCTCCACCTCTGGCAGAGGATCCATGTAATCCCGAATTTTACTACTAATAGCTTCGCAAATATGCTGCACATCATCAAGTCCTTTGACGATCCCATCATTATCTATGCCAAAGAAAAGGGAGCCACCCAAGCCATTGGCAAAAGCGCTTACGCTTTTCAGCCAACTCTTAGGTTTCTTCTCTTCAAGCATTACCATGAGATCGTATGCAGTACATTCTGCTATCAGAGCCTTTAATTCCATTGTATATGAATACTCGTTTCTTATCTTGCAAAGGTACATAATTTTATTGAGAACAAGGCATAAAATCATTGTTTCGCGCGTATTTTAAGTAAATTTTATCTAAATCACACTTACATGACACAAAAAAGTTGCCATAATTGAAGTTTTTTTCGTATCTTTACAACGCATAGTGGCATCATGCCATCTTTTGAAAGACATATTGCTCACATCCTGCCAAATTACCACACCGAAAGGATAAACAGAGCAAACACCAATCATCGTGAAGTACAGTCACAGTCTTGGTGGAGACTGTCTCACAAATGATTGGGTACTATGGTGGATGTGGATGAATGTTGGTAACGTTTGCGCTTTAAGAAATAATAAATATTTTTAGTTATGACATGAATAATTTTTCAAGAGAATATCTTTTTCAAGAAGTAGTATTACATCGCCATTGTATTTTGCTCAATTTAAGCGAAAATATCCTATGGAATGAACATAGAAAGGTAGATAAAATCTATATGATAAATTATTGTTTAGCCCCATCTGCACAGGAACAGATGCTTGCGAATATCACCCAAAGGTGTTAATACATATGGTGCCATTGAAATAAAGGCT
Source organism: uncultured Prevotella sp. (assembly GCA_900540885.1). Taxonomy (GTDB): domain Bacteria; phylum Bacteroidota; class Bacteroidia; order Bacteroidales; family Bacteroidaceae; genus Alloprevotella. The sequence continues at coordinate 4,259 of UQHJ01000033.1, read as the reverse complement.
TTCACTGATAAGGAAAATCCTACAGATGCAAAAAAATAACTATTATATCAGATATTATTAACGAGATAGAAATATGGAATTATACATAGTCTCTTTAGTACATGCAGAGTCATTTTATAAAAGAATTTCGGCATCTATCTTTTTTCTTTTTATCTGCATATTTATGCATGCACAAAAAACGGTAAAAGGAAAACAGATTTTCTATGTACAGAATTATGCAGAGGCTCTTGCAAAAAAATATTTTGATACTGAGGAAAACTTGGAATCAATAGAAGGTATATGGATTGCGAATGGGATGAAACTCAGTATTGAAAAAGATTATGATGGTGTTACTAGGAATCCTAATAAATATCGAGCTGTAAGAATAGATGTACCCAAGGAGCGTACAGTGGCAGAAGATGGCGATATATATTTCTTCCTCCAAAAAGGCTCAACAACTGGTATCTATGAATGCACATATTATTTATTTCAGGCATATTGGCATGGACGTGAACGTAATTATAAAATATCACCCTTTTCAGGTGTGTCAGTGCAAGATAGTCCCGTCTCATTCTCATCTCAAATACCATGCTTAGATGAGGATTATGGCAATATAACTGGATATGAAACTGTATCATATCTTAAGCTGTACCCTCCAGTAAAACCGATTGATGCTATTCAAAAAGAAACAAAAACATCTGGCACAGGATTCTTCATAAGCAAAGATGGATACATCATAACCAATTACCACGTCATTGAAAATGCACGAACTATAAAAGTGTCGGGTATCAACGATGATACCAAAACCTCATATACGGCAAGAGTTGAGATATCTGACAAACAGAATGACTTAGCAATTTTGAGAATCACAGATGTATCGTTTAAGCCTTTAACAAATATTCCATACACATTCAAATATACAACTTCAAGCGTCGGTGAAGATTGTTTTGTTTTAGGTTATCCTCTTATATCAACAATGGGATTGGACATAAAATTAACTAATGGCATAATCAGTTCAAAGACAGGTTTTGAAGGAAATATCGCTGAATATCAGATGTCTGCTCCCGTACAACCTGGTAATAGTGGCGGGCCTCTTTTCGATAAGAACGGAAATATCATAGGTGTCGTGTGTGCAAAACACCGTGAAGCGGAAAATGCTGGTTATGCCATTAAAGCAAGTTACATCAGAAACCTCGTAGAACTTTTACCCACGGATATTACTATGCCTCAAACCAATCTTTTGGCAGGCAAGGCATTACCTAAACAAGTGGAATTGGCAAGTAAAGCTGTTTGTATGATAATAGTTAACGGAGATTGAAAATTGTATAATTGGCGACCGATAAAAAGAAGTAGGAACTATAAATGTTTCAAGTTACGCAAGTTATTTTCGCTAATGAGAATCAGATAGTAATGCATCGATTTTCTCGATAGCGAGAGATTTAAAGCTCAACGTTTCATTAAGCGAGAGCAGAGGCTAAGTTTACTTAGACTATGCCGAGCGACAAGAGACGAAGAATAAATCTCAACTTATAGGTCTAAATATAAGTTAATTATGACTTGCGAAACTTGAATAAATATTATAAGAATATGGATTTTGCAACTGAAATAAGAGAGGCTTTTGAAAAGAAGTACGTAAAAGTGTTTCTAAAAGAGTCCGATGATATTGAATTGGTCAAATCTACATTGGAGCAAATAAAATCTATCCATAAAGTGAAAATCACGGAAAGTCATAGTGGTGGAAACGATTCTTTGACACTTACAATATATCCTAAGAAGATGTGTACCGCAGAATCTGTTGAAAAGGATATAAAAAAGTGTTTGTCAGGTATAGATTTAGGAAAACCTAATATGGGCGAAGTAGAGAAAATTCAAGTTCTTGGCAAATTAGATAGTTGTCCAAAAGCAAAAAAGCTATTTAATCAGGCTATAGAAAAACGCAATATGGGCTGTTATGAAAGAAACACTTTAGATGATATGCGATTGAGTTTAGAACTTTTCTTAAAGCAAAAATTAGGAAACAATCAATCGTTAGAAAACCAAATTAAGCATATCGGCCAATACCAAAAAGAGAAAGGTCGGTCTGCAGAATTTGCAAACATGTTTAGAAGTTTGCTCGATTACTATGGTAAATACCAAAATGAGCATGTAAAACATGATGACAACATAAATCAGGGGGAAGTGGATTTCGTTATCAAACTAACATCAGATTTCATAGATTGTTTTTAACAAAAGAAAAAAACATATTCATGGGTATGTAATAATGAATATATCGTACTAATATAGGTTGTCTTTTTCCGACAACAAGGGCTAGACCAATGGATTGTTTGCATAATGAGCTCATTTGAATTGGGTATTACAACGCCACTAAAACGGTAAGCAATCGTTTTGTAAGGAGACGATAAAGATGCTTCGCCCTTAATAATAGAATCAGATTCTTCTTCGTTCTGACCTAAGGCATCGAAGTACCGTATTGACTCAATGACATGGCGGCATAGCTCAATGAAGAGGGGGGCAGAGGTTATTATTGGTTTCAGTGGAAATGCATGTTCGGCATTATGCGTTTTGTCGCAAATGTAGATGTCGTTGGATTGTTGTTTATGCCCTACTATAAGTGAGGATTCATGGCCTTTGCTTGCTATTTTATCTGGTCAGTTCTCCCGACTTCTTCTGTAGGTCGGGATATTAGGCTTCCCTTGACTGGTTTCAAGTGGCATCGGCAAGCCGATAGTGCTAACTTAAAAATTCACAATTGAAGCGTGTGGACTATAAAAGAAACATGATAATACCTATACTTCTCAAACATCCACACAGAGCTTGCTCCTGTTTGTGAAGAGTGCGCTAAGACCGCATTTTGAAAATCGGTAATTAGGCTTACTGCTTTTTTGAAAGCCAGTCTCTCTTTGCGAGATTTCAATTATACGGATGCGGTAACTGCACATTATCCGTCCGATATGTTTTATTATTATAAACGATTTTCACCATCATTTCATTGAGTCGGTCTGCTATACGATTGTCATATCGCTGACGGATATCCTTTGGCTCAAGGTTGGTCGTAAATACCGTGAATAGTTGTGCGTCACACCTCATCGTCAGCAGCTCTTTAATGGGGTACATGATGTTGCCGTAATCCTGCACTTCGGCAGGCTCGGTTTCTGAATCGTCAATACCGAGCAAGTCCGTTTGCGTCAAATATAGAAACCTATTGTAATCAGTCTTACGAAATTGTGCAATTTGCATAGCATTTACAACAGTTAGACCATAGCAACCTTCAAGTCCAACACCTAAACCATGTGACGGGTTAGGGATTTTCAACCGTCTGATGAGGTTTTGCAATGCTTTGAGCATAGTGGTCTTTCCGTTGCCACATCCACCACAGAGAACAATACCGAACTTTGAGGTTTCTTCCGTCAAGCATTTGGCAATCTGTCGAAGTTGTTCCTCAACAGAACTGTTGGAAATGAACTCACGATGACGAAATTGCACTTCCGCAATATAAGCAGCCAAGAGATATGCATATGCTCGATTCTCGGTCATAGGCAATCTAAAACGCCCCTTCATAATCCGCTCCTTCTGCAGGAACCGGACAAGATCTACGATTCTCTTTTCTTTTACTGATTCCATTTTCTCTTCCTTTTTTACTGTCAAAAATCTCACATCTTTCCTCTTTAAAAGAAACTTTGTTTTGATATATGTCTTTATCTTTTATAGGTGTCAAGTCATGTGTCAAGCTATCTGTCTGACCATCCGTACATTCAAGTATTGAATAAATTGACGGTACATGACGCGATTTTCCCTCTATAAAAGAGATAAGTTTACGCTCGGCAAGGTGTTTCCGTGCTGTAATGACGGTCTGTCTTGAAAGGCGCAAATCATCACAGATTCTTGTAGTGGAACATGCAAACGGCATTTTCCAATACCGCTTGTTGCTCTCGTTCACAAGGTACGCAAACAGAGCTATTTCACTGGCTGGCATTGGTGACATCATAGCGGAACGCCACAATTGGTTCATACATCTTATATAAGTCATGACATCACCAGTTTAAGGGTTTCAGCTTGCGCTTGTTTCCTGCAAGAATGGCTGCATTCTCCTCCTCTGCTGTGAGATGTACAGGATTCTTGCGGTTAGTCTCCAGCCACTTGTCAAGTTCATCTTGATAAAGGCAGTAACGCTTGCCCGGCTTGGTGGCAGGAATGCTGCCGTTGCCAAGTTTCATGTAGAGGGTAGCCACCGGCATTTTCAGGTATGCCGATGCTTCCTCCACACTCATAGGTATGTGCGT
>UQHJ01000032.1 GCA_900540885.1 uncultured Prevotella sp. | reverse complement strand
CCGCCAAGGCCAGCCCCTAAGGGTATATTTTTGTATAAGAAGATGTCGAGCGCGGGTAAGTCAAACTCTTCTTTTAATGACAGATATACCTTGGTGACTAAATTATCTTTTGCTTCGCCGTCTACCTTCACACCGTGTTGCACGAAACGGTAGTCCACGTCCTCATCCAGTACTTTCAACTCTAAGTTGTCGCGCAAGGGTACAGGATAGAACACGGTCTCTAAGTCGTGATAGCCATCTGCGCGACGCGCTACCACGTTGAGCCCTATATTTATTTTACAATTGGGTAATAATAACATATCATACGTATTGATTAAAGAAAAGCCTTGCAAAAGTACATCTTTTCCATCACTTGAACTCATTCGCACTAATTCTTTGAGGTTCAAAAACATACAAAATATAAATATTTTAGGTTCGTTTACCAAAAAACGACATATTTACTTGGCATTTCGCAACCCATGTGTTACCTTTGCATAAGGTAGCGAACGCTTTACTTGTGCAGCGAGCACCGTCGCTTTGCACCCTAATAAGCGTTCAAAACACCTTAATATTATATACAATCATCTTTATTATGAGTTTTTTTTCAAAACTATTCAAGCATAAAGAACAAGCAAACGAAACGGGTTGGCGCGTTGGCGGAGTGGAAGACTTCATGATGCTGATACGCGTTTATTACCAAGCGGTTATGGCTGCCAACTTAGGTATTAGCAATTTAGCTGCACTCCCTGACTTGCGCGTGTTTAAGCAGACGCTTCACGTACAGACAGTCAATAACAAGCTCGGCATTGGCGAGAAGAATAAATGTCGGAAGATGCTCATGGAGATTTACGGCATTGAAGACTTCTTCTTTAAAGAAATTGATCAAAGCATCAAGCGCCACTGCCGCAACGTCAACGAGGTGCGCAATTACCTCTTCCTCTTCCAAGGCTTCTCACAAGAGTTGATGATGCTCATGGGCAACATTATGAAGTGGAAATTCCGCATTCCCAACATGTTCCAACAAGCATTGCGCAATCTTACAGCAAAGGCCGTTAACGACGTGCTAACCAAGAACACTTGGAAGGACGAAGGCGTAAGAAAGGCTTGCCTCGCTGTACGTCAGTACCAGCAACAATTAGGCTATAGCGCTGAGTGGATGACCACCTACGTTTACAACGTCGTTATCTTAGCGAAGAAGGAACCCAAACCCGCTGATAATGACGATAAGTAATTAAGAGGTGAAGGTATAGAAAGTTAAGAGGTCTAGAGGTTACCGATTACTAACTGATGAGGTCTTTCAACAACCTTCCACTTCATATAAACGCTCACTTTCGCACACCTTTTCTCGTCAGAATAAAAACGAAAACAAACTTTTTTGTTCATTTGACTGAATGAAAAGCTTTAAAATCTTCACACCATACGAGTCATTGCACTTTCATTTACTAACGCATTATGACGAACGAACAGGAAGTAGCACTTCGCAACTTTGAGGCAAGGGTAAGGGGGCTGATGATGGCCTACCAAGAGGTGAAGCAACAGAATGCAGAACTCCAAGCCCAACTCGACACGTATCAGCAACAACTCGCTGAGACGCAAGAGACTGTTGCCAGCTTGAAACGTGACTACAATACGCTCAAGACCGCACGCATGATTGAAGTTAGTAGCGAAGATGTGAAGGAGTCAAGAGCAAAATTGGCTCACCTCATACGCGAAGTGGACAAGTGTATCGCATTATTAGACGTATAATACGCGTAACGTAACCAGCTATAGACCATGGAAGATAATAAAAGCGATAAATTGGTCATTCAACTGCTTATCGGTAAACAAGTTTACCCTATCACCGTTAAACGTGATCAAGAGGAAATCTACCGCCGCGCAGCTCGCATGATTAACGACAAACTCGGACGTTACGAACAGTCGTACCCGCACCTGGGCTACGAACGCTACACGTCGGTCGCCCTACTCGACTTTGCCGTACAAGTTATTCAGCTGCAAAATCAAAAGGACGAATCGCCTTACGAGACGACAGTCAACAGGCTGAGTGAGGAAATAAGCCAATTACTATCTGACAATAATAAATAAGTGTCCTTACTATAGAAAGGACATTAGGAATAAGTTCCCCCTTAGGGTACAACGCATTTGAGGAGCAGACGCTCCGTCTTACACACAATGCACAACGTACCCAACTAACCCTATATATATCTTTTAAAAAATGTTTGAAACCATATTCTTAGTCATCGGCTTGATAATCGGTGGCGGTGCAGGATATAGCTTCTTCCGATATGTACTGAAGAAGAAGTATCTGCGTATGATTGACACGGCTAACAAGGAGGCTGACGTTATCAAAGAGAAGAAACTACTTGAAGTAAAAGAAAAGTTCCTCAACAAGAAGGCTGAACTTGAAAAGGAGGTTCAACAACGTAACCAACGCATTCTACAAGTTGAGAATAAACTCAAGCAACGCGAGATTGGACTTAACCAACGTCAAGACGAGTTGAGCCGTCGCAAGCAAGAGCTTGACAACACACACAACCGTTTGAACAACCAACAACAAGCGCTCACCCGTAAGGAAGAGGAGTTGGAGAAACTACAACTCAAGGAACGTGAGAAGTTGGAGGAACTCAGCGGACTCTCTGCCGACGAGGCAAAGAAGCGACTCGTTGACTCGCTCAAAGATGAAGCGCGTAGCAACGCACAGAGCTACATCAACGACATCATGGACGATGCAAAACTTACTGCAAATAAAGAAGCAAAACGCATTGTAATTCAGACTATTCAGCGCGTAGCTACGGAAACGGCTATCGAAAATAGTGTAACGGTATTTCACATCGACAACGACGAAGTGAAGGGCCGCATCATCGGCCGTGAAGGTCGTAACATTCGTGCCTTGGAGGCTGCTACGGGCGTTGAGATTGTTGTAGACGATACGCCTGAGGCAATCGTTATCAGTGCCTTCGACCCTGTGCGCCGCGAGATTTGCCGTCTCGCCCTTCACCAACTCATTGCCGACGGACGTATTCACCCAGCTCGCATTGAAGAGGTGGTAGCGAAGGTGAAGAAGCAAGTGGACGATGAGGTGATTGAAACGGGTAAACGCACGGCCATTGACTTGGGCATTCATGGTTTACACCCCGAATTGGTACGTATTATCGGTAAGATGAAGTACCGTTCTTCTTATGGTCAGAACCTCTTGCAGCACGCTCGCGAAACGGCTAATCTCTGCTCTGTAATGGCGGCAGAATTGGGCTTGAACCCCAAGAAGGCGAAACGCGCAGGTTTGTTACACGATATTGGTAAGGTGCCTGACGAGGAGAGCGAACTTCCTCACGCACTCTATGGCGCTAAATTGGCTGAAAAGTATAAAGAGAAACCGGAGATTGTCAACGCTATCGGTGCTCACCACGACGAAATGGAGATGACTACGCTCTTAGCTCCTATCGTACAGGTGTGCGATGCTATTAGTGGTGCTCGCCCAGGTGCGCGTCGTGAAATCGTTGAAGCTTATATCAAGCGTTTGAACGATTTGGAACAGATAGCCTCAAGCTACGAGGGAGTTACCAAGACTTACGCTATTCAAGCTGGTCGCGAACTCCGCGTTATCGTTGGAGCTGACAAGATTGACGATAAGCAAATTGAGAAGCTCAGTGCTGACATCGCACGCCGCATTCAAGACGAAATGACTTACCCCGGACAAGTTAAGATTACCGTTATCCGCGAGACGCGCTCTGTTAGCTACGCAAAATAATTGACTTTTTCACACTAACATAAAATGTGCAAATGTGAGAATGTGCAAATGTGCAAATGATAGCTTTGGTACGCTTGATTATTAAAGCATTAAATAATTTGCACATTTGCACATTCTCACATTTGCACATTCTTGTATAACCTCCACAAATGAAAAGCAAAATCAATCCGTGGACTTGGATTCCCACCCTCTATACGGCTGAAGGTATTCCTTACGTCATCGTCATGTCGGTGGCTACCGTTATGTACGAACGCATGGGGCTGAGTAATGCACAAATTGCCCTCTACACTTCATGGCTTTACCTACCTTGGGTCATCAAACCCTTTTGGAGTCCTGTGGTAGACCTTTTAAAGACGAAGCGCTGGTGGATCATTGCCATGCAACTTATCATTGGCGCAGCCTTAGGCGGACTGGCCTTCAGTATGCAACTACCCCACTATTTACAGTGGTCGCTCGCCATGCTTTGGCTCATGGCTTTTAGCAGTGCTACGCACGACATTGCTGCCGACGGCTTTTACATGATTGCACTCAACGAGCAACAACAGGCCTTCTTCGTGGGCATACGCTCTACGTTTTACCGCATCGCGAGCATCGTAGGCCAAGGTTTGCTCATAATGTTTGCAGGAGCGCTGGAGTCGCACATGCAACCCTCACAAGCTTGGGCTATTACCTTTGGAGCTACAGCAGCATTCTTTATTGCTATCTTCTTCTACCACTCATTGTTCTTACCCCGCAACAACAACGACCATGCTACAAGCAACGCCGTTGATTGGCGAAACGTTACACAAGGCTTCATCGCTACGTTTATCAGTTTCTTTAAGAAAAAGCAAATCGTTGTAGCCCTGTTATTTATTCTACTCTATCGTTTACCCGAAGCCTTACTCGTTAAAATTTGTCCGCTCTTTATGTTAGGCAAGGTCGACACGGGCGGATTAGGTCTCACTACGGGCGAATTGGGTTGGGTACAAGGCACAATAGGCGTTATTGGTCTGACGTTAGGAGGCATTTTAGGCGGTATCGCTGCTGAACATGGTGGACTGCGTCGTTGGCTCTGGCCTATGGTTTTGAGCATCACCCTACCCGATGCGGTCTACATTTTCTTAGCCTACTTCCAACCCGATGCGGTGAGTTGCATTAGTGCTTGCGTATTCATCGAACAGTTTGGCTACGGCTTTGGCTTTACAGCCTATATGCTCTACCTTATTTACTTCTCACGAGGCGAATCGTCTACGGCACACTATGCTTTCTGCACGGGATTCATGGCCTTGGGCATGATGTTACCAGGTATGATTGCAGGTTACCTACAAGAGGCTATCGGTTATCTCAACTTTTTCATCGTTGCCATGATGCTTTGCGCCCTCACCTTCGTCGTTGCTCATTTGGTGAAAATTGATGATGGCTCTGAGTACAACGAATAAATTTCAGTTTGTCTGCCTAATTGGAGGGACGCTTCCTAACCTGGGGGCGACGCGTCCCCGCGTCGGCATTTGTTAGTCAAGGCTCGATGCCTTGACTAACAAATAAATGAATATCACTAATTCAAGTATTGCCAGCTTGGGGCATTGAACCCCAAGTTGGCAATGCCGACGCGGGGACGCGTCGCCCCCAGGTGAGGACGCGCCCCCCCAATTAGGCAGACAAACTGAAATTTATCGGCCACTTAATCCAGCTCAACCCACTTTACCGCCTCATCTTTTTTAAACCACGTCATTTGCTTTTTGGCATAAACACGTGAGTTGCGACGTATCTTTTCTAAAGCAAAGTCTAAGTCCCACTCACCGTCAAAGTATTTGAAGAGTTCTTTATAACCCACTGTATTTAATGAATTGTATTCTCGATAAGGGTACACGCGCTTGGCCTCATCTAAGAGTCCTTGCTCTACCATTTTGTCTACTCGCTGATTGATGCGACGGAATAGGACTTCACGCGGACGCTGCAAACCTATCTTTTCGATTTGAAAAGGACGTTCCACTTGTTTTCGTACACGAAATGAAGTAAAAGTGCGACCCGTCATATAACAGATTTCAAGCGCATGGACGACACGTTTGTGGTTCTTTTTATCACAAAGGTCGTAGTATTCAGGGTCTAACAAGCGCAACTCCGCCAATAAGGGGTCTAAACCTTCATTTTCAAAACGCGTCTTTAGCAACTGACGCGTTTCATCATCAACGGTTGGTATATCGTCAATGCCATTACACACCGCATCAACATACATCATCGAACCACCCGACATCACAAGTGTGTCGTGTGTTTGAAACAACTCGGTTAAAAGCTTCACCGCATCTTGTTCGTACTGAGCAGCACTATAATAAGCTTCTAAGCCGAGTATCCCTACAAAGTAGTGTTTCACACGGGCTTGTTCTTCAGCCGTAGGGGCTGCCGTACCAATCGGTATATCACGATATATTTGGCGTGAGTCTGCATTTAGGATAGGACACCCGTATTGCTCTGCCGTTTGCAAAGCATATTCCGTCTTACCTATACCTGTAGGGCCTATTATTACTTTAAGTGTCTTCATTAAAAGGATGCATAAAAAGCGGATTGCTTTTTGCTTATCATCTGAATTAAAGCAAAAGACAATCCGCTTCCTTATATAATACTATCTATATTACTTATTCGTAAGGGTTACCCTCTGAAATTTCAAATCCTTCAAGGTCTAACTCATCATCGTTGAAGGCTGCGCCATCGCCAAAGATGCCGCCATCGTCATCGTAATCGTCAGACACCACGGCTGCACGCTTTTTACCTCCTTTGACCGAAGCTACGGGATCGTCATCAATTTCAATCTGCTGGGGAGCCTCACCCTTTGAACGTATAATCTCTGCCTCATCAAGGTGTTCACCAGGAATCATCTCTTTCACGTCAAGGTAGAAGCAACGATTGCTAAAGGGGTCGAACACAAATATAAGGTGCTGTTCCTCGTCCTCTATCAACTCCGATAGGCGCGTTTTATCCATTACATATACGTCTTCATCTGACCCACCGAAGCCCATGTCCTCACGCGTGATTTGCTCACCACGTTCCCACTCTTCGTTACAAAGATAGAAAGAGGTCATTTGATCGTCAGGATAGTTGCACGACTTTAATATCACCTTGTTGAGGTCAAGAAAGGTAGCATCGCTATCTATCTTTATCTCGCGCACGAAGCCGTCAACCTCCTCACAAATGTATTTTATTCTGTAAAGCATACTATGTGTGTCTGTTTATTTAATAATACCGCGCGTTGATGAGGTAACGAAGTTGAGTATATACTCTATTTCAGGGCTCATGGGCACAGTTTCGCGAATTTCCTTTAAGCATTCATCACGCAACTTGCCGCGCTGATAAAGCAAGCGATAAGTATTGTGAATGTTTTCAATCACGTCTTTCGAGAAACCGCGACGACGCAGTCCTACCAGGTTTAAGCCACAATACGAAACAGGTTCACGTGCTGCCATGCAATAAGGCGGAATGTCCTGACTCGTGCGAGTGCCACCACCTACCATTACGTAGCTACCAATGTGGCAGAACTGGTGAATCAACACACAAGCTGAGATAATGGCAAAGTCATCAATCACTACTTCACCCGCAATTTTGGTAGTATTGCCAATAATACAACCATTGCCAACTACAGCATCGTGTGCTACGTGCATGCCTTCCATTAATAGGTTGTTAGAGCCTACTACGGTTTTTCCCTTGGCTGCTGTACCACGATTAATGGTGACATTCTCACGTATGGTGTTATTGTCACCTACCTCTGCCGTGGTTTCTTCTCCCTTAAACTTTAAGTCTTGCGGAATAGCTCCAATGACAGCCCCCGGAAAGATGCGATTGTTATTACCAATGCGCGCACCCGAAAGCAATGTTACGCCATTCATTAAGTGATTATTATTGCCTATCACCACATTCTTATCGATGTAGCAAAAGGGACCTATCTCACACCCCTCGCCTATTTGAGCCTCAGGATGTACGTATGCTAAAGGACTTATCATATCAATCTTTTATAATGTACGCAAAGCACGCAACTAAACTACTTATTCTTCGTAATTTGTGCCGTAAAGGTGGCCTCCATTACTACCGTTTCACCAACGAATGCAAAACCGCGCATTGTGGCTATACCATGACGAATGGGAGTAATCAATTCTACACGGAACAAGAGTGTGTCACCTGGTACCACCTTCTTGCGGAACTTTACATCATCTATGCGTAAGAAGTAAGTACTCCAACGTTCGGGTTCTTCTATTGAGTTTAATACCAACAAGCCACCTGCTTGAGCCATAGCCTCTATTTGCAAAACACCTGGCATAACGGGTTCTTGTGGGAAGTGGCCTTGGAAGAAGGCTTCGTTGGAAGTTACATTCTTTACAGCTACAATAAAATTAGAACCAGTCTCAACTACTTTGTCAACCAACTGCATAGGATAGCGGTGGGGCAAGAGTTCGCGAATGCGGTTAACGTCCATCAAAGGTTCTTCATTCGGATCGTAGTTGGGAGCCTGCACCTCGTGCTTGCGAATTTCGCGACGCATTTGACGCGCAAACTTATTATTAATGGTGTGTCCCGGACGTGTGGCAATAATCCTACCCTTAATAGGACGACCAATCAAGGCCATATCGCCAATGATGTCAAGCAATTTATGACGAGCGGGTTCGTTCTGCCAAACCAACGGACGGTCTTGAATGTAACCCAATGCGGTTGCGTCGCGGTGCTCCACGTGTAAGTGGTCGGCCAAGCGGTCAAGCGCTTCTTGCGAAATCTCCTTTTCGTAAATGACAATCGCATTGTCTAAGTCGCCACCCTTTATCAAGCCTGCCTTGAGCAGTGGTTCTATTTCGCGTACAAATACAAACGTACGCGCGGGAGCAATATGTTCGGTAAAGTCGTCCATATTGTCGAGCGTAGCGAACTGACTATTAATGAACTGCGAGTCGAACGAAATCATCGTCGTGATAGAGAACTGTTCATCTGGCAAGATGATGATAGAAGAACCCGTTTCGTCGTCACGGAACTCTATCTTCTTCTTAATTACATAAAAGTCCTTCGGAGCGTTTTGCTCTACAACGCCTACACGACGAATGTTTTCGACGTACATGATAGAGCTACCATCAAGAATTGGGAACTCAGGACCATTTACTTGAATTAAGCAGTTGTCAATACCTAAGGCATACAAAGCCGCCATGGCATGCTCAATGGTGCTGCATCGTGCTTCACCATTGGCCACCACTGTGCCACGTGAGGTATCTACCACATTTTCAGCAATAGCTTGAATGATGGGTTCTCCCTCTAAATCTATACGTTGTATTTTGTAGCCCGAGTTCTCTGGGGCTGGATTAAAGGTTACGGTTAGGTTTAAGCCTGTATGCAACCCTTTACCAAATAATGAGAAACTTCCAGCTAAAGTCTTTTGTTTAAACATAACTTATAGGACAAGAGATGTGATAACCATAAATGGGGTGAAAGAAACGCTACACACAAATGCACGTACAATCATTGCCCATTTTAGGGTAACACTTTATTTCTTTTTTAATTCTTCAATTTCCTTTTTCAAAGCGTCCAATTCTTTGCGCATTTCAGGCAAATATTTAAAGACAACACTTGAACGCATAAAGTTGCGCGCATCAATCGCAGGCGAACCTTGCACGGTAACGTTTCCTTTCTTAATGCTTCCAGCTATACCAGCCTGAGCTCCAGACAATACGCGATCGCCAATAACTGCATGTCCAGCAATACCTACCTGACCACCAAACATACACCATTTGCCAATCTTCGTTGAACCTGCTACGCCTACTTGAGCTGACATAACCGTGTTCTCACCTACTTCGCAATTATGTGCTACTTGTACGAGGTTATCTAACTTCACACCCTTACGTACATAGGTTGAACCCATTGTTGAACGGTCTACACAAGTGTTTGCGCCAATTTCTACATCGTCTTCTATGGTTACGATACCTATCTGTGGTATTTTCTCATAGCCATCGGCGGCTGGTGCAAAGCCGAAACCGTCAGCACCAATCACGCAACCTGAATGCAAGGTTACGCGATTACCAATCTTGCAATCATGATAAATGGATACGTTGGGATAGAACAAGCAATCATCACCTATCACAGCACGCTCTTCTATTACAACACCAGCATAAATCTGGCAGCCCTTACCTACTACAGCATTTTCGCCTACATAAGCAAACGGACCCACATAACAATCCTCGCCCAACTGAGCCGTTTCGGCTACACAAGCTAAAGGATGAACGCCACAGCGCTTTTGCATAGTTGATTGATAGAGCGTCAACAAACGTGCTATAGCCTCATAAGCATTGTCTACACGAATCAGCGTGGCAGAGACTTCTCTCTCAAGTTGAAAATCTTTGTTTACAAGGACTATACTTGATTGGGTGTCATAAAGATAATGTGCATAATGCGGATTGGCAAGAAATGATATGGCTCCTTTCACGCCTTCCTCTATCTTGGCAAATGTCTTTACTGAAGCATTCTCGTCACCTTCTACGGTTCCTCCTAAATATTCGGCTATCTGTTTTGCTGAAAATTCCATATTTGTTATTTTGATTATTGCAAGCAACAAGATTGTAACACTTCTTTAGCTATTTTTTAGCTAACACTTTACAACGCACAACCTTATCTAAGGGGCAAATATCGCAAAAATATTTAATATAAGCCTTACAAACGTTTTAAATTTTACACCTACCACACAAAATGCCTTAAAAATAACTTAAAACTTTCTTCAACGCTGCAGTTTGCATTTTATTCGCACTATCGTTTTTTTCTGCTTCTTTTTACGATACTATATACACATTACTATATATACGTTACAAAAGAATCTAAATCATCTTTCATGTTTCATATTTTCATTATAACCTCCTGTATATCAACGCTTTCAAACAATGAAACATAGCATATCAATGTTTCATTTTTAGTTTCATGTTTCACCTTTTAAATGACACAAATACATTGCAAAATAAAACACAATAGGAGCGTTTTATTTTTCCCTCAGTGTTTTCGTATCGCTCCCACTGTGTTTTTTGATGAATGAAACATGAAACTAAAAGTGAAACATCGGAACACAATGTTTCAGCACATGAATAAATTGATAATCAACACATTCAATACTAAAAATGAAAGATGAAAGCAAAAACAATGGTGGTAAAAAACACGTAAGTTTAAATGCCTATTTAGGGTTTTCTGAAACTTTCTGTAGAGATTCTTGACTCTGTAATGAATTGTGTGGGTAAACTGCAATTTATCAGTCTAATTGGGGGGGGGCGGGTTTTCAACCCGCGGCAGCAGCAAGTTGCCTATAGTCGCTTAGTGACTATAAGTAGATGTTCAAGCCTGCTGCTGCCGCGGGTTAAAAACCCGCCCCCCTAATTAACCCGCCCCCCAATTAGGCCGACAAATTGCTGTTTCAGTTTTTTTGTAGATACCAAAACTATAAGAAACTCAAAAACCTATAAAAAATATAACATCATAACCGCAAGCAGAATTAAATGACTACTTTTGGGACTTAGTTACTCTATCACATTAACTACACAACACAATATGGAAACATTTCAAGACGTAATTTCAACTGACCAACTTGTGTTGGTTGACTTCTATGCTACTTGGTGCCAACCTTGCAAAATGATGCACCCAATTTTGGAACAAGTAAAAAAGACGTTAGGTGACAAAATTCGCATTATTAAAGTAGACGTAGACCAACATAACGATACGGCTGCTAACTATCGCGTTCAAGCTGTACCCACTCTCCTACTCTTCAAACAAGGAGAGGTTTTATGGCGTTCAAGTGGAGCTATGTCAAAAGCAGACCTTCTGGCTACGCTTGACCCTTTCTTAAAATAAGGAGCGAACTATGACTGCAAACGAGCAAGCACTTTATGCCGAAATGCAAGAGTTAGGCTATTCACACGGACTTTGCATTACTGCACTCCAAATTCTTTCACAGTCTAAAACGGCTGTAAGCAAAATGTTAGCCTACCTCTATGACAATAAACCTACAGAAGAAACCTTTATAGAGGCATTGGCAAAAACATGCGAACAGTAAGCCGTTTTTTCAAAAAAAACAACACAACACCTTGTGCGTAAAAAAGAAATGTGTAATTTTGCGTGCAATTAAAATCCCAACTTAGTATGACATCTGATTTTATTGCTGACAAAATCGTGATGGACGGTCTCACGTTTGATGACGTCCTTTTAGTTCCCGCTTACTCTGACGTACTTCCTCGTACTGTTTCTTTGGCAACGAAGTTCTCACGCAACATAGACTTGCAGATTCCCTTCGTTACAGCTGCCATGGATACTGTTACCGAATCAACGATGGCCATTGCCATTGCTCGTGAAGGTGGTATCGGTGTGATTCATAAGAACATGAGCATCGAAGACCAAGCACGCCAAGTAGCCATCGTAAAGCGTGCCGAAAATGGTATGATTTACGACCCTGTAACCATTAAACGTTACAAAACAGTTCAGGACGCACTCGACTTGATGAGTGAATATCACATCGGTGGCATTCCCGTTGTTGATGACGAGATGCACTTAGTTGGTATCGTTACCAATCGTGACTTACGCTTTGAACGTCAATTGGACAAACGCATTGACGAAGTGATGACAAAAGAAAACCTTGTCACCACTACTCAACAAACTGACTTGCTCTCTGCCGCACAGATTTTGCAAGAGAATAAAATCGAGAAACTTCCCGTTGTTGACAAAGGAGGCCACCTCGTAGGTCTTATCACTTATAAGGACATCACAAAAGCTAAAGACAAACCTATGGCTTGCAAGGACGCTAAAGGGCGCTTACGCGTTGCCGCTGGCGTTGGTGTTACAGCAGACACTATGCAGCGCATGGAAGCCTTAATTCAAGCTGGCGCTGATGCCATTGTGATTGACACTGCACATGGTCATTCTAAGTTTGTGATTGAAAAATTAAAAGAAGCTAAGGCCAACTTCTCTGGCGTTGACATCGTTGTGGGCAATGTTGCTACAGGTGATGCTGCACGTATGTTGGTTGACGCTGGCGCTGATGCTATCAAAGTGGGTATCGGTCCGGGTTCAATCTGTACCACTCGTGTCGTAGCGGGCGTGGGTGTACCACAGCTCTCAGCCGTTTACGATGTAGCTTGTGCCTTGAAGGGCACTGGAGTGCCTTTGATTGCTGACGGTGGTTTGCGCTACTCTGGTGATGTAGTAAAGGCCTTGGCTGCTGGCGGATACTGTGTAATGATTGGTTCACTCGTTGCTGGTACTGAAGAAAGCCCAGGCGAAACAGTCATCTTCAACGGCCGTAAGTTTAAGACTTACCGTGGTATGGGTTCTCTCGAAGCTATGGAGAATGGGTCAAAGGACCGTTACTTCCAAGGCAATGTAAAGGAAGTGAAGAAACTCGTACCCGAGGGTATTGCAGGTCGCGTTCCTTACAAAGGCTCTGTACAAGAGGTTATCTATCAAATGGTTGGCGGTTTGCGCTCTGGTATGGGTTACTGTGGTGCCGCTACTATCGAAAAGCTACACGACGCTAAGTTTACTCGCATCACAGGTGCTGGTGTTCTCGAAAGTCACCCTCACGACATCACTATCACAAGCGAGGCTCCTAACTATAGCCGCCCCGGAGAATAAGATTAAATGAGTTGAATGAGTTCATTAAGTTTAATGAGTTTAATAACTCTTTGACACTTCGTTCCATACGTTCCTACGTAACGCGAACTTTCCAGCTCGAGCGTCTACTCACTTATTAAACTCACTAAACTATCAACAGCTGATGTGCAAATGTGCCAATAATGGATTCCTGCATTGTTGCACACTTACACATCAGCTTTTTTAATGATATACATTATTAATATATATATGAAAAAGAATTTGCTTACTGCAGCTCTCTTCGCCCTGGCTCTTACAGCTGGGGCGCAGTCGGCTGATAACCCTATATTGATGACAGTCAATGGGAAGGCTATCACACGCGGAGAATTTGAATACTCTTTTCATAAAAATGGAAACATTGAAGGTGCTGTAGAAAAGAAGTCAGTACAAGAATATGTGCCCATGTTTATTAACTATAAGCTAAAAGTTGCTGCTGCTGAGGCTGCACAACTTGATACGCTTTCAAGTTTTAAGAAGGAGTTCTTAACCTACCGCAATATGCAGCTTACTCCTTTCATGACGGATTCTTTCTTTACCGATTCTATCGCCCACGTAGTTTACGACAATACGGTGAAACAACTCGGCGGTAAGGACCTCATCGAAACGGCGCATATCTTAATTCGTTTAGGCCAGAAAGCCTCTGACGCTGAGAAGCAGCAAGCAAAGGCTAAGGCAGACTCTATCTACAATGCCATTAAGAATGGAGCTGACTTTGCTGAAATGGCTAAGAAATTCTCTAACGACCCAGGCAGTGCTGCTAAGGGAGGTAAACTGCCTATGGTCGGTCCAGGCCAATTCGTCAAGGAATTTGAAGACGCTGCTTATGCCTTGAAGAAAGGTGAAATGTGTCAACCTGTCCTTTCGCCCTTCGGCTACCATATCATCAAGATGACCGACCGCCACCCACTCGACTCTTATGAAAAGCTTCACCCCGAAATCATGGCTATGCTGAAGCGCCAGAACATCGACGAAGCTTCTGCCGAATATCGAATTAAGAAGATTGTTGATGCTTCTAACGGACGATTGGACCGAGAGGCCGTATTGGATAGCGTTATGAATGCCAACATCGCCACAAATGACGGACTGCGTTACCTTATTCAAGAGTACCATGACGGTCTCTTGCTTTACGAAGTAAGCAAACGCCAAGTATGGGACGTAGCTGCTGCCGACACGAAAGGTTTGGAACAATGGTATAAGAACCATAAAGCCAACTATGCATGGAAAGAACCTCGCTTTAAAGGTTTCGTATTCCATTGCAAGAATGCCAAAGATGCGAAGGCTGTTAACAAAATGCTAAAGAAATTTGGCGAAGGAGACTGGCGCAAAGAGTTAAAACAACAGTTTAACAAAGATAGCGTAACCGTATCAGTTAGTGGGCCTTACCTCTGTTCGAAGGGTGAAAACAAATACATTGACGCTTATGCTTTCAAGACGGGCGAGAAGCCTCAAGCATTGAAAGGTTACGCACTTACAGGCGTTAGCGGTAAGGTAATGAAGCAACCGAAGACTTATCTTGATGCTAAGGCACAAGTCACGAGCGATTACCAAAACGATCGTGAGAAGGCTTGGGTAGAGCAATTGCGCAAACAATTCACTTTCACCGTGAACGAGGACGTATTGAAAACCGTGAAGTAACGCTTTCTACAACAATATGAAGAAATCTCTATTTAGTGCCCTACTCTTAGCCCTTCTGCCACTTTTTGCCATTGCGCAAAGCAACGTGGTAGACCAAATAATTTGGGTAGTAGGCGACGAACCCATTTTGCTCTCTGACGTGGAAGAGACTCGCATCTCTTCTGAAGCTTATGGTGAACATATTGACAATCCTTACTGCACCATTCCTGAACAAATAGCAGTTAACAAATTATTTATTCACCAAGCTGAGCTTGATAGTGTCAACGTAAGTGAAGCTGACATCATTAAGGGCGTTGACAACCGTATCAATGAGTTTATTCAGACGTATGGTTCACGCGAGGCTTTGGAGCAGATGTCTGGTCGTAGCATCTCACAGATGCGCGAGAACTTAAAGAAGCAGTATCGCGAACAGATGATGGCAGATGAAGTACGCCAGAAGTTGACCAAAGATGTCAAAGCTACCCCTGCCGAGGTGCGCGAATATTTTAAGAATATGCCTACCGATAGTCTGCCATTTATTCCCACACAGGTTGAAGTGCAGATTATCACCTCTACTCCTACCGTCTCGCGCGCAGAGATTGAACGTATCGAAAATAAACTTCGTGAATATGCGCAACGTGTTAATAAAGGAGAAGCTGACTTCTCTACCTTAGCGAAGTTCTATTCTGAGGACGGTTCGGCACGTAACGGCGGTGAGCTTGGCTATATGGGCCGTAACCAATTGGTACCAGAATTTGCCAATGTAGCTTTTTCGTTGAACGACCCTAAAAAGGTGTCTAAGATTGTTCGTAGCGAATATGGCTACCATATCATTCAGCTGATTGATAAGAGAGGTGATCGCGTGAACGTGCGCCATATTTTGCTAAAGCCTCGCATTGACGAGAGCGAAATGGAACACGGCATTGCACGTCTCGACTCTATCGCTGATGACATTCGTGCCAAGAAGTTTACTTTCGATGCTGCTGCACAAGCGCTCTCTGACGATAAAGATACGCGCAACAACCACGGACTCATGGCCAACGTTAATCAACAAACGGGAAGCATCAGTTCACGTTTCGAAATGAAAGACTTACCACAAGACATTGCAAAGGTGGTCGATACGTTGAAAGTGGGCGAGATGTCGCGTGCTTTCCGCATGACAAACGAAAAGGGACAAGAAGTTTGTGCGCTCGTTCTACTCAAAAATCGCATTGAAGGCCACCACGCCAATATGACGGAAGACTTTCAGACGCTACGCGACGTTGTTGTCAACAAACGCAGCGAAGAGGCTATCGAAGAGTGGATTAAAGAGAAAATCAATACTACGTACATTCGCATTAGTCCAGAATGGCGCAACTGCAACTTTAAATACAAAGGTTGGATTAAGTAAAAACGCAATGATTATGCCTATAAGGTTATAAAGCCATACGCATGGCTTTGTAACCTTATATTTGTGTCTAATCGGAAATAGATAAATCTTAAAACTTCACTATCTTGAAAAAGAAAGAAATCTTATACATCGCAATTATCACACTATTGAGCATTGCTCTTTTAACCAACTTTATCACCGCCAGCTTTCATTTATCTTTGGGTGATTTTGGTGAAATAACCCATCATATCACCTCACCTGTGGCTTTAGGCATAGGCATTGTCTTTGCTTTACTTTTTGGAAAGGTGTTTCCCGACTTTAATAAGACGATGTCAAAGAAGATGTTGCAATATTCGGTTATTGGCTTAGGATTTGGCATGAACGTAAACAAAGCATTGGCTTCAGGCAGCGAGGGTATGTCGTTTACAATCATCAGCGTTTTTGGCACACTGCTTTTAGGTTGGATATTGGGTCGCAAATTATTAAAGGTAGACACACAGACGAGTTTTCTCATTAGTTCTGGCACCGCTATTTGTGGCGGTTCGGCCATTGCTGCCGTAGGGCCCATTATCAAAGCTAAAAGTGAGAACATGTCTGTAGCACTGGGCGTTGTATTTCTATTAAATGCCATAGCCTTATTCATTTTTCCTCATATCGGGACGGCACTCGGTATGAGTATGAAGGACTTCGGTATGTGGGCTGCAATTGCTATTCACGACACATCATCTGTTGTTGGTGCTGGAGCTGCATACGACCAAATGCACCCCGAATGGTTGGCGGAGCAGGGGGTAAGTTCACTCGAAGTTGCCACGACAGTCAAACTCACACGTGCACTATGGATTGTTGTATTAGCACTCATCACTCCTTTTCTATTTAAGGGTTCACTGCAAAAAGTGGGTACGAGTACACCTTGGTATCAATGTATTCCACGCTTTATCATTTGGTTCGTAGTTGTAATTTTGCTCAACACTTACCTCTTTAGCAATGCTGACTTAATCGGTACGACCGCAACTAACGCTCTTAGCACAGTGGGCGGTGGTATCAACTCTTTAGCGAAACATTTTATTACGCTTTCTCTCTTTTTCATTGGCGCTTCACTCACGCGCGACACACTAAAGAGTGTAGGCCTACGTCCCCTTTTCCAAGGCATCTTACTATGGTTCTGCATCAGTATCCTCAGCCTCTGCTGGATTGAGTGGGGAATATAGTAAACTGCAGTTTGTCTTTTTTATCGTATAGCCTCAGTAGAAAAAATGAAAGTCTTAAGGACTTTCATTTTGTTCTTCGCTCGCCTTACACTACTCTGCTACGCCAAGTTAGGCGGCGGCTCGGAAGAAAAAATGAAAGTCTTAAGGACTTTCATTTTGTTCTTCGCTCGCCTTGCACTAACTTTGCACCCAAAAGATTTGACGTGAAAAATATTCTACTTTATATATTGATTATCATGGGGTGCGCTGCTTACGCGCTACCTTCTATTAACCAACACAGAAAGAAAAAGACGGCTAACAATGAACGCATCGTACTGCGACATGCTGATAACTTGCGCTTCTCTGAAAATGAAATGAATGGTGCACAACGTCTGAGCGGTAAGGTGATATTAGCACACGCGGGCATGGTGATGCACTGCGATAGTGCTGTACTCTATGAGGCCTCACAGACGTTTGATGCCTTTGGCAAAGTAAACATTGTGCAAGGGGATACGCTTACACTTAAAGGTAATAAGTTGCACTATGACGGTGAGACGCAAATCGCTGAAATGCGTAAAAATGTAGTAATGATTCACCGCAAACAAGTGCTCAAAACGGATAGCTTGAACTATGACCGATTATACAATACAGGATATTACTTTAATGGTGGTGAACTTATTGACGGACATAATAAACTGACCTCTGATTGGGGCGAATATCATACTGACACTCGTAAAGCCTCCTTTAATTACAATGTTGAACTTACAAGTCCGAAGTTTCGACTCATTACTGATACGCTACATTACAATACAATCACGAAATGGGCCGAGATTGTGGGTAAATCGAACATCTATTCGGGCAAGGACCGCATCTATACAGAACACGGCTTTTACAATACGCAAAGCGAAAAGGCTCAATTACTAAAAGGTACGCGTGCCTTCGGTCGCGACCGCATCATGCAAGGCGACACGGTGTATTACAACAAAAAGAAAGGAATATTGGAGGCCTTTAATAATGTGGAATGTAAGGACACGGTAAACAAGAATATTCTGACGGGACATTATGTTTGGTATAATGAACAAACAGGTGAAGCCATAGCTACACGACAGGCTTTGGCACGTGACTTTTCGCAAGGAAAAGACACACTCTACGTTCACGCCGACACACTCAGAATGTTTACGTACAATATCAAGACGGACTCCGTTTATCGTGTACTGCACGGATATTTTCATGCACGCGCCTACCGAACGAACATGCAAATGGTGGCCGACTCCTTAGTTTTTTCTACTTTGAGCAATAAGGTGACGCTCTATCGCGACCCCATTGTATGGAGCGACAATCGACAGATTGTGGGCGAAGAGATCAACGCCTTTTTAAACGACTCTACCATTGACTCCATTTACGTTGACCGACAGGCATTGATGGTAGAACAGGTTGACTCCACCCACTTTAATCAAGTTTCGGCCAACCAGATGCGCACTTATTTTGACACGAAAGGTGAAGTGAGCGAAAATCAAGCCATCGGCAACGTTCGAGTGGTTAACTATCCGCTTGAGAAGGATAGCACGATTCTTTATCAGAACTACGTCGAAACGGCTAAGGCGCGTATGTTTATGCTCAACCGCAAGCTATCAAAGATATGGGCACCCGCTTCTCACGGCTACTTCTACCCCTTGGGATTAGCTCCTGCCGACCGCACGAAGTTAGAGGGCTTCGCTTGGTTTGACTACATACGTCCCACTGGGCCAGATGACGTATTTAACTGGCGCGGTAAGAAATCGGGCACAACGCTCAAACCCTCTATACGAAGAGAAGCCCCACTTCAAAAACTATAAGAAGAAAAAGAATGTCTGATATTATACATCTTTTACCCGATTCTGTAGCCAATCAAATAGCAGCAGGTGAAGTTATTCAGCGCCCTGCCTCTATGATTAAGGAGTTGGTAGAGAATGCACTTGACGCTGGTGCCACACACATTCAAGTAGTGGTTGAAGACGCTGGCAAAACGTTGGTTCAAGTCATCGACAATGGTTGTGGCATGAGCGAAACGGACGCACGCATGGCTTTCGAACGACATGCCACTTCTAAGATACAACAAGCTACCGACTTATTTGCACTGCGCACGATGGGGTTCCGTGGTGAAGCTTTGGCCTCCATCGCTGCAGTAGCTCAAGTTGAACTCCGTACCAGACAGAAAGGGCAAGATCTGGGCACTTGCATTAATATCGAAGGGTCAAAAGTGACCAAACAAGAATTGGTAAGTTGTCCCGTAGGAGCGAACTTCGCGGTGCGCAATCTGTTCTTCAACATTCCGGCTCGCCGCAAGTTTCTAAAGTCAAACCAAACGGAGTTGAGCAATATCATGGCGGAGTTTGAACGCATTGCCTTGGCTCACCCTGACGTTGCCTTTACCCTACAAAGCGGTAGCAGCATTGCACTTGATCTCGCAGGCGGCAACTTTCGACAACGCATCGTTGGCATCTTCGGGCGACGCATTGACAAGCAACTTGTACCCATTGAGGTAAAGACAACGCTTGCCAATATCAGTGGTTTTGTGGGAATGCCTACTGCTGCTCGACGTAAAAACGCCCACCAATATCTGTTTGTCAACGGACGTTTCATGCGCCACCCTTACTTTGCTAAAGCAATTCTTACGGCTTACGAACGCCTTATTCCCGAAGGACAACAAGTACCCTTCTTTATAAAATTTGAAGTAGACCCTGCGCGTATTGATGTAAACATTCACCCGACAAAGACAGAAATAAAGTTTGAAGACGACAGTGCTATCTTTCAAATTCTATTAGCTGCTGTGCGCGAATCGTTAGGTAAATATGGGGCTGTTCCCGCCATCGACTTTAATACGGAGGCGCGTCCCGACATTCCTACATTTAATGCTACTGGAGGTGAAAGTGTCAACATTGCTCCGCCTCAAATACATATTAACACCTCTTTCAATCCATTCGACACGACACCTGCCCACCCGACTCACAACGAACAAGGTGCAACAGTCGACAAAAGCAGTACTTCGTTTACTTCAAGCTATACGCCACCCCGCCCCCACTCTACGATTGACTGGCAAAGGATATACGAAAATACGCAAAAGAGCTTTCAATCCGAAACTAATCCTTCCTCACAAAGCATCAACACGAAGCAAGATGACGAAATCGAGATAGAAAGTCGTTACGAAGACAATGATGTTCCACTGCCGTCGCATTTCACACCGCTGCCGACTCCTGAAGAGACTCCTACATTATTATATAAGGAATTGCCAGACACGGGAAAAATAGCATGGAACGAAAAGAAAGACGGCGACTTCTATCAATACCAAGGTAGATATATCATCACTGCGCTACCTATGGGTATGGCACTGATTGATCAACATCGCGCACATATACGTATATTATATGAACGGTATCAGCAACAATTGCTCCAGCACAAGTCTGCCTCTCAAAAGTTGCTTTTCCCTGAGACGCTTACGCTTTCTCCCTCTGAAGGGGTAATACTAAACCAAATCCTACCACAATTAAAAGACATAGGATTTGATATTAATAACGATGAAAAGGGTGATTTCATACTCACTGGCGTACCCATACAGACCGAAGGCATTGCCCCTACAGCATTAATTAATAGCATATTAGCTGATGCGCTAACAGGACAAGCTAACGCGGCTGACACAATGGGACACACTATTTCCCTCGCTATGGCTCGAAAGGTGGCACTACCCTATGGTCAATTGCTCAACACGCAAGAAATGAGTACCCTACTTGAACAACTATTTAATAGCAGTACACCCAATCTTACCCCAGACGGTACACTCATTATGACCATTTTAAACCCCGAAAAGCTACTCTGATAAAGAAAATAGAAGCACCAATAAGCATACAATAGCAACTTATAGTTTACAAAAAGCATAAAAATCAGCCTAAAAGGCTACTTTTTTATAAAAAAAGTTGCAAACTATCTATACTATTTCCTACCTTTGCAACAAATACGCAGTACTATTTGTTAAAAAAATAGTTAAAACGTATTTTACTCTCTGCAAGAAATAATAAATATATTAATAGTTTCAAATCATCTAGTTATGAAAAAATTAATGATTGCACTTGCCTTTGTAGGTCTTGCATCGACCACAACGGCTATGGCTCAGGAAACAGAAGTTCCTACCAAAAAGTACAGTGTAGCTACTAACTCATTTTGGGCTAATTGGTTCGTAAGTGCTGGTGTATCTGGTACTGCTTACTACACTTCTCAAGAGCACGGTGTTAGCAATAACCCCTTCAGCGACAAACGTGGTACTATCGGTTTCACCGTAGCTGTAGGTAAATGGTTCACTCCAGGTCTTGGTCTTCGTACTAAGTTCGACCTCATCAAGGCTAAACAAGTAAATTCTGAAACAAGCCATCCTCTTTATACTGCAATGAACGTACACGAAGACGTTATGTTCAACCTCTCTAACATGTTCTGCGGTTATAACGAAAAGCGCGTTTGGAACTTCATTCCTTACGTAGGTCTTGGCGTTGCAACTAAGTGGAACGATGGTAAGAATGCAGATATCTACTACACTTTCGGTTTGTTGAACAACTTCCGCGTAAGCAAGCACGTACAAATCTTTGCTGACCTCAGCGTTGGTGCTACTGAAGGTTCAATTGACCAGGCTAATCCCGACAACTGGGCTAATTATAAGAAGAATAAGATGAAGCACTGGGACAAGGACGTTCGCCTCGATGTTGGTGTAACATACAACCTCGGCAAGTGTACTTGGGATAAGGTGCCCGATGTTGACGCTTTGATGGCTATGAACAAGGAGCAAATGGACGCTCTTAACCAATCTATTAAGGAACAACAAGAAGAAAACTCACGCCTCCGCGAGATGTTGGCTAACGCTAAGAACCAAACCGTTGAAAAGTCTTCAACTAAATTCGTTGGTACTACTTCAAGCGTATTCTTCAACATCAACTCTGCCAAGGTCGCAAGCCGCAAGGATCTTGTTAACGTTAAGGAATTGGCTGAATACGCTAAGGCTAACAACTCTAAGATCGTTGTTACTGGTTACGCTGATAGCAAGACTGGTTCTGCTGAATACAACCAGAAGCTTTCTGAAAAGCGTGCTGAAACCGTTGCTAACGAACTCGTTAAGATGGGTGTTAACCGCGACAATATCATCACTGAGGCTAAGGGTGGTGTAATGAACCTCTCTCCGTTCTCTTACAACCGTCGTGCAACTGTTAAGATTCAGTAATCCAACTACTGTAATCTGATTTACACACACAGATAAACCTTCAAAGGTGCTAAACGCTCTCAATGAACGTTTAGCACCTTTTTTTGGACACATAGAACCAATAAAAGAGGAAATACGCCCTAATGACACAAAAATAAAAAAAGAAAAGCCGTAAGAATCAAAAGAAATACGTACTTTTGTACCGACTTTTAGCTAAAGAGGGAAAGAGCGCAGCTCGAACAACTTCTCCACTGAGGGCCGTGTGCCCACCCCGTTCCTGCTCCGACTCGCCATTCATGAAGCGAAAGCCACTATTATTCACTTTATTATTAACACATTAAATGGAGAATTTAAAAAACATTGCACCGCTTGCGGACTTTGACTGGAACGCATTCGAGAACGGTACTGTAGAATCAACTCAAAGCCACGACGAACAAGAGAAGGCTTACGACGCAACCCTCGGCCGCGTAAACGAAAACGAGGTTGTTGACGGTACAGTTATTTCAATTGGTAAGCGCGAAGTTGTCGTTAACATTGGCTACAAGAGCGACGGTATTATCCCCGTTAACGAGTTCCGTTACAACCCCGACTTGAAGGTAGGCGATACTGTAGAGGTATACGTTGAAAATCAAGAAGACAAGCGTGGCCAACTCGTACTCTCACACAAGAAGGCTCGTGCAAGCAAGTCTTGGGAACGCGTTAACGCTGCTCTCGAGAACAAGGAAGTTATCAAGGGTTACATCAAGTGCCGCACGAAGGGTGGTATGATCGTTGACATCTTCGGCATCGAGGCATTCTTGCCCGGCTCACAGATCGACGTTAAGCCTATCCGCGACTACGATGTATTCGTTGGTAAGACAATGGAATTCCAGGTTGTTAAGATCAACCAAGAATACAAGAACGTTGTTGTATCACACAAGGCACTCATCGAGGCTGAACTCGAAGCTCAGAAGCAAGAGATTATCTCTAAGCTTCAGAAGGGTCAAGTACTCGAAGGTACTGTTAAGAATATCACTTCTTACGGTGTATTCATCGACCTCGGCGGCGTAGACGGTTTGATCCACATCACCGACCTCTCTTGGGGCCGCGTAAACGATCCCCACGAAATCGTTCAGCTCGACCAGAAGCTCAACGTTGTTATTCTCGACTTCGATGAAGAGAAGAAGCGTATCGCTCTCGGCTTGAAGCAACTCACTCCCCATCCTTGGGATGCCCTCGACGCTAACCTCAAGGTAGGCGACAAGGTAAAGGGTAAGGTAGTCGTTATGGCTGACTACGGTGCATTCGTTGAAATCGCTCCCGGCGTTGAAGGTCTTATCCACGTAAGCGAAATGAGCTGGAGCCAGCACTTGCGTTCAGCTCAAGACTTCCTCAAGGTAGGCGACGAAGTAGAAGCTGTTATCCTTACACTCGACCGTCAAGAACGCAAGATGTCACTCGGCATCAAGCAACTCAAGGACGATCCTTGGAAGGACATCGAAGTTAAGTACCCCGTTGGTTCACATCACCACGCTAAGGTACGCAACTTCACTAACTTCGGCGTATTCGTAGAACTCGAAGAAGGCGTAGATGGTTTGATTCACATCTCTGACCTCTCTTGGACTAAGAAGATTAAGCACCCCTCTGAATTCACTCAAATCGGTGCTGACATCGAGGTAGTAGTTCTCGAAATCGATAAGGACAACCGTCGTCTCTCTCTCGGCCACAAGCAACTCGAAGAGAATCCTTGGGACGTATTCGAAAACACCTTCACTGAAGGCAGCGTACACGAAGGCACTATCACCGAACTCATGGACAAGGGTGCTGTAGTTCAGCTCGAATACGGTGTAGAAGGTTTCGCTACTCCTAAGCACCTCGTTAAGGAAGACGGTTCACACGCTAAGGAAGGTGAAAAGCTCCCCTTCAAGGTAATCGAATTCAACAAGGACAGCAAGCGCATCATCCTCTCTCACAGCCGCACTTTCGAAGATGCACAACGTGGTGGTGAGGCTCCCGCAGCTCCTCGCAAGGCTCGCTCTAACAAGAGCAAGAACAGCGATATTCCTTCTATCCAAAACCAAGCCGCTACTACTTCACTCGGTGAAAACAATGCACTCGCAGCATTGAAGGCTAAGATGGAGAAGGGTGAATAATTCGCTCCCCTTTTAACTTCTAAAATGGATAAGTGAACATAGGCTCATAAAGCCTACACTTACCTAAATACAAGCGTTATGCTCTCTATGGAGCGTAACGCTTTTTTTATTCCGTGACGAATTGTGTGAGTTCTTTTTAAGAGAAAAATATAAACACTGTAATTTGTCAAATAGTACACGCCATGAACTCCCCTACGTAACTGTTCGGTAAATTGCAGTTTTGCCTACATAATTCATTACAAAGTCACATTTATATAGCGATATTCTAATGCCTTATTCTTTCTTTTTGTTATCTATAACTAATAGATAATCACAAAACGTAAATATATACGTAAATATTTTATCGAATAGAAATTAATATGTAATTTTGCTTTGCAAACAAAAAAAGAACAGCTACGTTACAAATATAACGTAGCCTAACCTATACTATCAAAGCAAAAAGGAACTCAAACATGAGCAAACTCATTCAACCCAAAAACTACCACGCCTTGCTAGATATGCACAAAACGGAGCAAGGCATTAAACTCATAAAAGACTTTTTTCAACAAAACCTTTCAACCGAACTGCGCCTACGACGCGTCACGGCTCCGCTCTTTGTCATGCAAGGATTGGGTATTAATGACGATTTGAACGGCATTGAACGCCCCGTAACCTTTCCCATTAAAGACTTAGGCGATCGTAAAGCAGAAGTCGTACACTCATTGGCAAAGTGGAAAAGACTTACCTTAGCAGATTATAAGATACCCGTAGGACACGGCATTTATACCGATATGAATGCCATTCGTGCTGACGAAGAGCTTGACAATCTCCATTCACTCTACGTCGACCAATGGGACTGGGAAGCCGTTATTAGTGCTAAAGACCGCACGCTGGCTTTCTTGCGCGATGTCGTCGAACGCATCTATGCCGCTATTCGCCGCACAGAGTATTTAGTTTGTGAGACTTACGATTCTATTCACCCCTTCTTGCCCGAAAAGATTCACTTCATTCATAGCGAAGAACTGCTACAAATGTATCCCAATCTTAGCCCTAAAGAGCGCGAAGATGCTATTTGTAAGAAGTATGGCGCAGTATTTATCATCGGCATTGGTGGTAAACTTTCTGACGGTAAGAAGCACGACGGACGCGCCCCAGACTACGATGACTGGTCAACAAAGGCTGAAAATGGCTATGAAGGACTTAATGGTGACATCTTGATATGGTATCCCGTGCTTGAACGTTCCTTCGAACTTTCATCAATGGGTATTCGTGTTGACAAAGAAGCCCTTTTGCGACAACTTAAAATCGCAGGACAAGAGCAACGTGAGTCGCTTTACTTCCACCAACGTTTGCTCAACGACGAACTTCCCCTCTCTATTGGTGGTGGTATCGGTCAAAGCCGCTTGTGTATGGTATTACTCCACAAGGCGCACATCGGCGAAATTCAAGCCAGCATCTGGCCCGACGAAATGCGCAAAGAGTGCCGCACACTCGGCATGCCACTCATTTAGCTATTAAGACTCTATAACGAATCATGTGGGTAAACTGCAATTTATCTGCCTAATTGGAGGGCGGGCTAATTGGGGGGCGGGTTTTTAACCCGCGGCAGTAGCATGCTTTGAACATCTACTTATAGTCTGTCTTGTACTGAATAAGTTGACACTTTACTAATCAAAATGAGAACGTATTCAGACATGACAGATGAGCGTAGATTAAAATTCTTACAAGAATATCTCGCTTCAGATCAAACAAAAAGAGAATTTGAGAAGGCAAACGGTTTAGGTCGTAATCGTATTTCACGTTGGCTTCGTATCTTTGCAACAGAAGATAAAAAAGTATCTACTACTTTAACAAGCTCTATGGAAACATTGCCTTCAATAGACAAATCAGAATCAGCAGAAGAAGAACTGCATCGTCTGCGACTTGAACTCAAGGTCAAGCAGCTTGAGCTCAAGCGGGTTACAATGGCTCGTGACGCATACGAAAAAATGATTTTGTTGGCAGAGCAGAAGTATGCCATCCCAATTAGAAAAAACTCAGATGCCAAGTAGTTGCATACCTGACACAAGAGAAAAGCCTTTATAAGGTAGATCCTTTGTGTAAACTACTTGGCATAACACGACAAGGGTACTACAAACATACAGAGAAGACGAATGAGGAATATATTCTAAATTCAAGTGTAGTGTGGTATTGTCAGTATATTCGTTCT
>UQHJ01000031.1 GCA_900540885.1 uncultured Prevotella sp. | reverse complement strand
CCATCGAATAGTGAATTGAGAAAACTTATGAGCAGACTTTTATTGAGCTTTGTGCCAAATATGCGTTTGAAGCCAAAATCTGTAAGGAGGCTGATATATCGTTCTTCTGTCTGTCGCATTGCCATTAATATTAGAGGGGTAAATACTTATAACAAAAATAGAGAAACCCTTTCTAACACGCAAACTTTTCAGAGAAAACTTTTTGGGGGTGGATAGCGCAAACTAAAAAAGCCTTACTTCAAATTTTCGCCTTTAGTAACGTGTAAAAACATCTTCCACAGTGTTTATATGTACTTCGCACTTTTGGGAGCACAATTTACCACAAAGTAGCACGAAGGTCGGAGATGGCGAGGTTGGCATCACGTTCTGCTTCAAGTTGTGCTGTGCGTGCTGTATAGTAGAAGGAGAGTTCGAGCAAGTAGTCGAGCAATGATATCTGGCCTAAGTCTAATGAGCGACGAAGCAAATGAGCATTATCCATTTGCTGCATATTCAGCGTCAATTGGTTGGCCGTAGCTTTCAACTGCATTGCTTCATTATACTGCTCTTCTGTCTGATAAGCCTGTTGGAGTTTAGCATCGTCAATATTAAACTGACGCATCGCCAATTCAGCTTTAGCTTGTTTCACCTTGCGACGAGTATTGCCCCAAAGCGGAAGGGTGAAGCCAAAGGACAGCCCATTGTAGTTATTGTCTTTGACATACTCCCCAGCGAAGCCCACCGTAAAGGCAGGCAAAGCATCAGCTTGAGCTACCTTAAGTGCCGCACGACTCTGTTCGCGGTCAATCATCATCGATGTAATGGGCAGCGACACTTGTGCCGCTTGCTGCAACTCCGATAGTGAAGGGAGTTGATTGTTGGAGGTCGGATAAACTGTGTCGTTCATTTCGACGGCAATTCCACCATTAAGATGTTGCAAGTGCTTGACTAATTGTGCGCGTTCAGCCTTTGCTCGGGTGAGTTCGGCGAGGCTCACCGCAGCATTGAGCTGCACCTTATTCAGTTCTATTTGACTGATGTCGCCTTCGTTGAACTTCTTTTGATACAACGTACGCATCTCGTCAGCCAAATCCTTGCGCTGTTGGAGTTCATGACACAATTTATTGTAATATACTACTGAGGTCAGCGTACGATCCGTTTCTTTCAGCACCTCACCTAACTTCACACGATAGTCAAGTGCTGCTTGTTTGTTACTCCATTCAGCCAACTTTCGTCTGCGTCCTAAGAGTACCCCCCAATCGAGTGTTTGCGTAACAGATATGTTGGTACGATTGGGTACAGACTTGGGCTGACCAAATCCGTAATCAAATTCAAATTCGGGATCGGGCAATGCCAACTCTGCCTTGTTGGCTAACTGTTGCACCTTCAGCCCCTCAGCAGCTGCCACCAACGTGGTATTATTCTTGGCCACCTGTGTTAGTATCTCCGTCCACCCATAAGCTAAGGGGCACGTCGCATTCTGCGCAGAAAGCGTTCTCACACAGAAGGCGAGGACAAGGAGTATGAAATAATTAAGCAATCTTGTCATGTTATTTTCGAATTTTTAAGGGTGCCATAATTGGCACAATAAAGAGATTGAGCAACGTACTTGTAAGCAGCCCGCCTAACATCACCTGTGCCATAGGACTTTGTATTTCATTGCCAGGCAAGTGACTGCCCAAGGCCAACGGAATAAGGGCGAGACCAGAACTCAGCGCTGTCATAAGAATGGGGAGCAGACGGTCGAGTGAACCACGCATCACTACCTCTTGACGCGAAAGGCCGCGCTGCGCCAGTTCGTTATAACGATCAACCAGAAGCATACCGCCACGTGTAGCCATTCCGAAGAGCGAGATGAAACCAATTATAGCGGGTATGCTGATCACACCTCCCGTCAGCACCAAAGCCAATACGCCTCCTATCAACGCCAATGGCAAGTTGAGCAATACAACGACCGACTGATGCCACGAACTGAACTGCAAAAATAATAAAAATAAAATAACTATGATACTCACCACCGAAAGTCCTAACAACAAACGTGAGGCAGAAGCTTCACTCTCAAACTGCCCACCATACTCTATGTGATAACCTTCGGGTAATTTTACCTTTGCATTGATAGCTCGTTGCATATCGTTGACGACGGAGCGCATATCGCGTCCCGCTGCATTGGCCGATATAACCAATTTACGCTGAGCGTTTTCACGATTAATCGTATTAGGACCTGCTGTTGACACGACTTCTGCTACATCGGCAAGGGGTACTTTTTGCCCCGTGTTGGTATCAATCAATAGATTGCGAATGCGCTCCATTGTGCTAAGGTCGTCATCGGCCACACGCACGGTGAGGTCGAACGTGCGCGCACCTTCTTGCACCTGACTGACTACTTCTCCGCCTATCGCTGAGTTAACAAATTCAGCAAACTCGGGCAACGTGATGCCATACTGTGCCAATAAGGTGCGTCGCGGACGAATGAGCAATTGAGGACGTTCTATCTGTTGCTCTACGTTTAAGTCTGCCACGCCTTCAATCCCCTGCGTCACTTGCTTAATCTGTAAACCTATGGCATGAAGCTGGGTTAAGTCACTGCCAAACACTTTGACGGCGATACCAGCCTTTGTGCCCGAAAGCATGGCATCAATGCGGTGAGAAATGGGTTGACCAATCTCTACGTTTACGCCTGGAAGGCTACGTAAGCGCTGACGAATGTCGGCCATTACTTCTTCCTTGCTGCGGTCGCGGAGTGCAAAGGGGGCTTCTATCTCACTGGTATTAACGCCCAAGGCATGTTCATCGAGTTCGGCACGTCCCGTCTTACGCGCTACGGCCTTTATTTCAGGTAATTCGAGTAGCAACTTTTCGGCTTGTTGCCCGATACGATTACTCTCATCGAGCGATACTCCTGGCAACGTACTTACATTAATCGTAAATGATCCCTCATTAAAAGGCGGCAAGAAGGAACGACCTAAGGTAAAGAACAAGACCAAGGTGACGACCACCAAGCCTCCCGTTGCTCCTAATATCCAACGCGAAGCGCGAGGACGCAAAGCCCAAAGCAGACTCTTTTCGTAGCGCACCTTTAAAGCACGCACCCAACGAGGCTCATCGTGTTTTACTTTAACCTGTGAGGCTGTATTCATTGCTTTCGTTTGTGGGTCTTTTAACACCAAGTGACATAGCACGGGGGTTAGCGTAAGTGCCACGACAGTGGAAGCAAAGAGCGAAACGATAAAGCTAACTCCTAAGGGAGCTAACATTCGTCCCTCTAATCCACTCAAGAAGAAAAGCGGAACAAAACTTACTACGATGATAAGCGTAGAGTTAAGAATGGGCATACGCACCTCTTTAGAGGCATTGTAGATAACGTCTATCTTACGCAAACGTTCTTCGCGAGGTAAACGAGCGTTTAAGCGCAAACGTTTGAACACGTTTTCAACATCGACAATGGCATCGTCTACCAACGAACCAATAGCAATGGCCATACCACCAATACTCATCGTGTTGATGGTAAGTCCCATTAAGTGGAGCACCAATAGGGTGATGAGCAACGACAGAGGTATTGTGACAAGTGAGATAACAGTGGTACGAGCATTCATCAAGAAGATGAAGAGCACCAATACAACAAATATACCGCCTTCGAGGAGTGACTTCTTAATATTTGATATAGAGGAGTCAATAAAGTTCTGTTGGCGATAGAGTTGCGTATTGACCTTCACGTCAGCTGGCAGTGATGACTGGAGTTCGGCTATTGCTTTATCCAACTTCTCAGTCAGTTCGAGTGTACTCGTACTGGGTTGCTTGGTAATGGTAAGCAACACAGCAGGTTGGCCCGACACTGAGGCAACTCCCGTCTTGGGAGATTTGGGCCCCATTTCTACATCGGCCACATCGGCCAATACAATAGGTTGCTTATTGGCCGTGCTCTTAACAACGGCCTGTCCAATCTGCTGAGGAGAGTTGGAACTCAAGAGGCCACGCACAATGTATTCATTGCCGCTTTCGTAGTGAATACCGCCAGAGGCATTGCGATTCATCTGTCGTGTGGCAGTGAGTACCTCGTTTAGCGTTACGCCATAGTGGCGCATACGTTCGGGGTGAAGGCGGATTTGATATTCCATCACGTCACCGCCCATCACCGTTACTTGTGCCACACCGCCCGTTGAGAGTAAGCGCGGCCGAATGGTCCAGTCGGCCAGGGTGCGGAGGTTGCCCAATGAGGTGGTGTCTGCTGTGAGTCCGATGAACATTACCTCGCCCAATATACTCGACTGCGGGCCGAGCGTGGGTTGGCCTACGCCCTCGGGAAGTGCATCGCCAAGGGTGGCTAACTTCTCTGATACAATCTGTCGGTCACGATAGATGTCGGTACCCCAATCAAACTCTACCCAAACGACTGAGAAGCCCGTTGTGGACGATGAACGCACACGATGCACATCGGTAGCACCATTTACGGCTGTTTCGATAGGGAAGGTGACGAGGCGTTCTATCTCCTCGGCAGCCATACCCTTTCCCTCGGTCATTACAACGACCGTTGGAGCATTGAGATCGGGAAAAACGTCCACTTCCATTTTATAGGCCGTCCAACAACCTACTATAATAAGTAGTAGGCTAAAAAACAGAATGATGGGCCTGTTATATAGAGAAAAATGTATGATCTTGTTTAGCATAGACTTTTGCTTTATTGACAAGTTGACAAGCAAGTTTGTTGACGAACTAACAAGTACACCTCATAAAAAGACTTACCTGTTAACTTGCTAACTTGTTTACCCGTTAACTTGTCAACTCGTTAATAAAAAAATTAATGTGAATGTCCCTCTGGCGCAACACTGGCATTTGCTGCCAATCGCACCTGTGTAGTTCCATGCGTGACAACTTTATCACCTTGTTTTAACCCTCTACTAATTTCGGTCTGTCTCCCATCGGTGGCCCCTAACGTTACCTCTTGTCGGCGATAGACTTCAGGTTCTATTTGTACGTAAACGAAATGCAGCCCTTGTGACTCAGCAATTGCCTCATTGGGTACGCAAAGCACGCCACTACGCGCTGCTCCCTTTAGATACACTTCTGCATAACTACCCGAAACGACCTTACCTTGATTATTAAACTCAAATGTAATAGGCACAAAGTAGTCATCAGCTGCGGCCGCATTGCCTTTTGCTATAAGTCGTCCTCCTAATTCATTGAGCGAATAAGTACGTGAAGGATCGTATGCTAAACGGAAGTTAGCCGACTGAATGCGCGGTAAGGCTGAGAAATAACGTTCGGGGAGTTCGGCCCGCAGTTGTAAACGCTGACTTTGCGTCACAGTAGCCAAAGGTTGCCCTGCCGAAACGTAGTCGCCTGGCTGTACCAATATATTTTTTACAAAGCCACTCATATTAGCGGCTATGCTACGTGTTTGCGTCGCATTGCCCAAACTTTGAGCCGTAGCAGTTGCGGCTTGGTAGCGCTGACGAGCTTCTTCAAGTTCACGTTGCGAGATAATGTGTTCTTTAGCCAACTTCTCCGCACGTTCAAAGGCGGCACGAGCAGCCGATAGTTCACTCTGTGCTACAGCTGCAGGATTGCCGTCGGCCATGGGTTTGGCATTGATCACAAAAAGGGCTTGTCCTTTGCCAACTTTGGTGCCTTCATTGAGTGTCCCTGCTACAAAGTTTACGATACCAGCCATCGTGGCCGTAACAGTAGCCTCAGCCCCTACTGCTGGCAACACGCGACCACTTACTTCGATAATCTCTGAGAAGGTGGTCGGCTGAAGGGTGGTTACTTGCAACTGAGCGGCCTTGGCTTGTGCTGCAGTAAAGTGTATTTCGTCGGCACTGTGTTCATGTTCGTTGTCTGCGGCTTCTTTTTCGTGATCATGTCCTTCTTCATCATGTGCGTGGTTATCACATGCCGCAAAGAGCGCAGCAGCCAACAGAGCCACTACACTTATCATAATAGTCTTGATTTTCATTTGAAATATAACGTTGATAGAATTATTAAAGTTCTGAAAGGATTATCCTATCAACGGTGGTCCCCGACGCGGACAATGTTTGCTATACGTGCAAACATACATAGTTGCACACCCACTTAAAGTAGTAGGCAGCACGAAATAATGAATAATAAGTGCGTTCCACTTTTGCCAAAAATCAAGTGGCAAAAAGTGTACATTGCTTTGCGCAAAAGTCTTTACAATATTTACTTTATGCCAATAGCAATGCGTAGTCTTGTCGTGATGATGAGTGTGTGAGTCGTTCACACGTCCGTCTTGATGACAGACTTCAGCCACATAGCAAACTGCCCCACCAACGTGATGATGATGAGGTAGTAAAGTGAGTAGCATGATAAGCGCTATGGCTAACGCTACACGCCCTATGTTAAAGTGGCTTTCCTTCATACGAATGCAAAGATACATATATGTTTTTACAACTCGGTTGCAAAAAAGGAAGAAACGTTAAACTGCCGTTTATCCCAATTAAAAACTTTTGTATATACCTCTTCACATTCAAGCAACCACCCTTATCTTATTCATAATTCTATACATAAAAATTAAAATATTCACGTATATATGCTTGTTTATTGTAAATAGTTTGTATATTTGCAGCATAAAATAAAACATATATACATTTATGAGCAACAGAATGCAACGTTTGGAGGTGCTCAGAGTGATTCTCGGCAGCAGCAATACGCTCAGCAGCCATGAAGAGATACTCCGCGAATTATCAAACAATGGTTGGAACGTTACACAAGCTACCCTCTCGCGAGATTTAAGTAAGCTGCACGCAGCTAAAATTCTTACTTCTGATGGTTATCGCTACATACTGCCCGAAAGCCCTATGTATCACCGAACTATCAAGCCCGACGTGGTACCACAATATATGCGCAACTCTGGCTTTTTGTCTATCGCCTTTTCGGGCCACATGGCCGTACTAAAGACACGACCAGGCTATGCCGCAGGGTTAGCTTCTGACATTGATGCCCACAAGCTCGACACGATTATCGGTACCATAGCAGGTGACGATACTATACTTATTATTATACGCGAAGATACTACACGACAAGATATGATTGACGAATTAGCCACTATCATTCCTGCCCTTAAAAGTATCGTATTATAATCCTTAAACTAAACAAACTTAACAACATACAGAATCAAATGGAAGAGTATAACGATGGCATAAAAGTCATGGTGGCCGATGCAAGCCACGAGAAGTACGTCGACACCATATTACAGACCATTACCGATGCAGCAAAAGTGCGCGGTTCGGGCATTGCCAGTCGTACACACGAATATGTAGCAACTAAGATGAAGGAACGCAAAGCAATCATCGCCCTTTATGGCGACGAATTTGCAGGTTTCTGCTACATCGAAAGTTGGGAGAATAAGCACTACGTGGCAAACTCTGGACTCATCGTCGTGCCCAAATTCCGTGGACACCACCTTGCTACACGTATCAAACGCTTAGCCTTTTCGCTCAGTCGTGTACGTTGGCCGCAAGCTAAGATATTTGGTCTGACAAGTTCGGGCGCTGTTATGCGTATCAACACGTCATTGGGCTACGTGCCCGTACCCTTTGCCGAACTCACTCAAGACGATGAATATTGGAAAGGATGCGGTACACCCGAATCTCCTTGCTGCATCAATTGCGACGTTCTTGCACGTACCAAACGCAAATACTGCGTATGCACTGGTATGCTCTTCGACCCTGCGCGTCATGCCAACGCGCCCCTACCCGTCGAAATACCACAAGACGTAATAGACTTTATTAAAACTCAAGAAACTAACTAATTTGCAAAGCAAATCAGTTAATGTGCAAATGTGAGAATGTGCAAATGATTTAATGTCTTAATTGCACCGATTAAGCAACCACACATATACACATTTCAAAAGAATGAAGCAATTGAAGCATTACAAATCATTTGCACATTTGCACATTCACACATTTGCACATTTAATCCCCCCTCTGCCTTATGACAAAGAAGAAAGTAGTAGTTGCCTTCAGCGGTGGACTCGACACATCATACACGGTTATGTATCTGGCCAAAGAAAAAGGATACGAAGTTTATGCTGCTTGCGCCAACACGGGCGGCTTCAGCGAAGAACAACTCAAGACGAACGAAGAGAATGCCTACAAGTTGGGCGCTACAAAGTACGTCACACTCGACGTTACACACGAATACTATGAGAAGAGCCTCAAGTATATGGTGTTTGGCAACGTACTGCGCAACAACGTCTACCCTATCTCCGTATCTTCTGAACGTATCTTCCAAGGTATGGCCATTGCTCGCTATGCCAAAGAAATTGGTGCTGACGCTATTGCCCATGGATCTACTGGTGCGGGCAATGACCAAGTGCGCTTCGATATGACTTTCTTGGTAATGTGTCCCGATATGGAAATCATCACGCTGACACGCGACGGCAACCTCAGCCGTAAAGAAGAGGTGGACTATCTCAACGCACATGGCTTTAATGCTGACTTTACCAAACTCAAATACTCTTACAACGTTGGTATCTGGGGCACCAGCATCTGCGGTGGTGAGATACTTGACTCTACGCAAGGCCTTCCCGAATCGGCTTACCTCAAGCAAGTAACGAAAGAGGGTAGCGAGCAACTCAAACTCACCTTCGAGAAGGGTGAACTCAAGGCCATTAACGGCACGCGCTATGACGATCCTATCGAGGCTATCTGTAAAGTAGAAGAGATAGGTGCTGCCTATGGCATTGGGCGTGATATGCATGTGGGCGATACCATTATCGGCATCAAGGGCCGCGTAGGATTTGAAGCCGCAGCCCCCGCCCTTATTATCGGTGCACACCGCTTCTTGGAGAAGTACACCTTGTCTAAATGGCAACAATATTGGAAGGACCAAGTAGCTAATTGGTACGGCATGTTCCTCCACGAGAGTCAGTACCTCGAACCCGTTATGCGCGACATCGAAGCCATGCTTACTTCTTCACAGCGTTACGTCAATGGCACGGTTATTCTCGAACTCCGTCCCTTAGGTTTCAGCACCGTAGGCGTTGACAGTCCTGACGACTTGGTAAAGACAAAGTTTGGCGAATATGGCGAAACGCAAAAGGGCTGGACGGCCGAAGATGCTAAGGGCTTCATCAAAGTGCTCAGCACGCCACTGAGAGTATTCTACGCTAATCACCAAGAAGACCATGATTAAAATAGGTATTATAGGCGGTGCAGGCTACACTGCTGGCGAACTATGCCGCATCTTGCTCAACCACCCAGAGGCTGAAATCGTCTTTGTCAATAGCGAGAGCAATGCGGGCAACTTATTGACCGACGTACACGAAGGCTTGTATGGAGAGACGGATCTTCGCTTTACTGACAAGCTTCCCTTTGATCAAGTGGACGTTGTCTTCTTCTGCTTTGGCCACGGCAAGAGTACACAGTTCTTGACCGAGCACTACATACCGGCTGATGTGCGCATTATCGACCTCGCACAAGACTTCCGCTTGGCGGCCGACGATAATGACTACGTCTATGGACTTCCCGAACTCAATCGTTCGCAAATTCAGAATACACTCCACGTGGCCAACCCTGGTTGTTTTGCCACTTGCATTCAATTGGGCCTCTTGCCATTAGCCGAAGCGGGCCTCTTGCAGGGCGACATCGCTGTAAATGCAATCACGGGGTCTACTGGAGCGGGCGTAAAACCTGGCGCTACGACTCACTTCTCATGGCGCACGGGCAATATGAGCATCTATAAGGCGTTTGAACATCAACACGTGCCTGAGATTAAGCAATCACTGCGTCAGCTACAGTCTACCTTTAATAGTGAGATTGACTTCATCCCCTATCGGGGCGACTTTCCACGTGGAATCTTTGCTACAGAGGTTATCCAATGCGAAGCGCCGATTGAAGAGATTGAAGGTTACTATCACGACTTCTACAGTGAAGCACCCTTCACGCATTATATCAGCAAGCCAATCGACCTCAAGCAGGTGGTCAATACCAACAAGTGTTTGATTCACGCTGAGCGCCACCGCGACAAGTTGCTCGTGAGCGTCTGTATTGACAATCTGCTGAAAGGTGCCTCTGGTCAAGCCGTTCAGAACATGAACCTTATGTTTGGACTTGAAGAGGACACTGGTCTACGCCTCAAACCCGTAGCCTTCTAACACACAGTAACTGGGGAGGGCAGGCCTCTAGTCTGCGGGCTATATAATTCATGCCGCAGGCCAAAGGGCTGCCCTCACTTGCAACTTTTTCTAACTTACTCGTCAACAAAGAAATGAATTTATTCCCCGTCTATCCTCTTTTCGACATCAATATAGTACGCGGCAAAGGTTGCCACGTATGGGACGATAAAGGTCAGTCTTACCTCGACCTTTACGGCGGTCATGCGGTCATCAGCATTGGCCACTGCCACCCTCACTACATTGAGAAACTCACACAACAACTCAACACGCTCGGCTTTTACTCTAACTCTGTTATTAATAAGTTGCAAGAAGAGTTGGCTGAGAAGTTAGGTCGCGTGAGCGGTTATCCCGACTACCAACTGTTTCTTATCAACTCTGGTGCAGAGGCCAACGAGAATGCCCTCAAATTGGCTTCATTCCACACGGGACGCAAGCGCATCTTGGCCGCTGGCAAGGCTTTCCACGGCCGCACTTCATTAGCAGTTGAAGCAACGGACAATCCGCGTATCGTTGCCCCCGTCAACGCAAATGGCCACGTCACCTTCTTGCCTCTTAACGACCTCGCGGCCTTTGAGGCCGAACTCAGCAAGGGCGATGTAGCAGCCGTCATCATCGAGTGCATTCAAGGTGTAGGCGGTATTCGCATGGCTACCAAAGAATTTATGCAAGGCCTGCGCAAAGCTTGTGATGCAAACGGCACACTGCTTATCTGCGACGAGATACAATGCGGCTATGGTCGTTCGGGTAAGTTCTTTGCTCACCAACATCTCGACGTTCGCCCCGACATCATTACCTGTGCCAAAGGCATTGGCAATGGGTTCCCCATGGGAGCAGTACTTATCTCGCCCAAAATTGAAGCTACGTACGGTATGTTGGGCACCACCTTTGGCGGCAACCACTTGGCTTGCACCGCTGCCTTAGCCGTGCTTGACGTGATAGAGCGTGAACACTTAGTAGAGAACGCTGCCAAAGTGGGTAACTACCTTATCAGCGAACTCAAGAAGCTGCAACAGACAAATCCAAGCATCGTCGACGTACGTGGTGAGGGTTTGATGATTGGTATTGAGTTTGAAGGGCCTATCAAGGACCTCCGCAATCACCTTGTTCACGACAAGCACGTCTTTACGGGTGCTGCCTCTACCAACATCTTGCGTCTCCTTCCCCCTCTCTGCCTCAGTATGGACGAGGCTAAAGAGGCCATCGAATTGCTTAAATAATCCCCCACAGTAGATAAAAACAAATGTAAGTAGCCCCATTTACACGGAGGGCTACTTACATTTTTTATAAGGGCAACCAAATATCTGTTTGAAGATTATAAAGTTACATCATGTTGATAATCAATTATACTAACTTTATAACCTCATCACCTCCAAACTGAGAACTAAGAACTGAAATTGCCTATAACCAACAATATATGACACACAACCTCATCACCATAACCAACGGTGTGACACGCCACCCTGACTATCGTTTGGCCGAACCACTCAACCTTACCATTGAGGCAGGGAATAGTTATGCCATTTGTGGGCAAAACGGGGCGGGCAAGTCGCTATTGGTCGATATTTTGACTGGTGCCCACCCACTCTTGGGCGATGCTATTCATTACGACTTTGGTGGACTACACAACAATCGTACCTCGGACAACATTCGCCTTATCACCTTCCGCGATGTGTACGGTGGCAACGAACCTGCGTACTATCAGCAGCGCTGGAATCAAGCTGACGAACAGATATTCCCCACTGTGGCGGAAGTGTTACAACATGCCTCATCTACGACTGAAGGCCTCAGCAGTGAACTCAGACGCGAATTGGGCATTGAAAGTCTACTATCTAAACCTATCAACCAACTTTCGAGTGGCGAACTGCGTCGAATGCAGTTGGCCAAGCAACTCAGCACAACGCCTCAACTACTCATTATTGACAATCCGTACATTGGACTTGACGTGGAAGCACGCGCCATGCTGACACGTGTGCTTGAACGCCTGAGCCAAAGCCTTACGCTTATCTTTGTGGTGAGCCGTTCAGAGGATATTCCACCTTTTATACAGAAAGCCATTATCGTCGAAGACAAACGCGTCTCCTCTCCCCTACCCGCTTCCGCCTTTGCCCACTTTGAGTATGGCAAAGAGCAAGAAAGTAAGCAGGATGATTGGCTCTTCTTACCTCCTGTAGTCGAAAACTTTGAAGCGTCTCAAAGCAATAGTGTCGTTGACTTTCGCCACATCACCATTGCTTACGACCGACGCACCATTCTCAAGGACTTGAATTGGGAGGTGAAGCGCGGTGAACATTGGGCATTGACGGGCGAAAATGGTGCAGGAAAGAGTACACTGCTCTCACTCGTCTGCGCTGACAATCCACAGGCTTACGCTTGCGATATTCGCCTCTTTGGCTACAAACGCGGTGGCGGCGAAAGCATTTGGGACATCAAAAAGCACATTGGTTATGTGTCGCCTGAGATTTACTCTACCTATCGCAAACCGCTCTCTGCACTTCAGATCGTAGCCAGCGGATTGCGCGACACGATCGGCCTTTATGGCAAAGCCACTCAAGCCGACATCGACCGCAGCAAATTGTGGCTTTCTGCCTTTCACGCCTTACACTTGGCCGAACGCAACTACCTACAACTTTCATCGGGTGAACAGCGTTTGGTGCTCTTAGTGCGTGCTTTCGTCAAAAATCCCGACTTGCTCATTCTTGATGAACCTTTCCACGGCCTTGACAACACTACGCGCCACCATGCGCAACGGGTCATCGACCTCTATATGCGCAATCCACGTAAAACGCTCATCATGGTGACGCACTACAACGATGAACTCCCCTCTTGCATTGATCACCACCTAAAGTTGGTAAAACACTAAGCTGCTATTTATCGGCCTAACGAGAATGAACATTAACGAAAAAATTAATGGAATAATTAATTTTTTTGTTAATTATTCGTCAATGTTCATTCTCGTTGGGCCGATAAATTGCAGTTTATTTTTGTCATAAACACACAAAGCCACAAAAAGCCCGTTAGCACCTATGCTAACGGGCTTTTTCATGTTATTAATGTTATTTACCGAGCTTAGCCTCAACCCACTTACGGGCATTGACAAAGGCCTCCATCCAAGGAGTAATATCATCACCCAGACGATCTGCAGGGTAAGCAGCGTTCTGCCAGGGGAAGAAGGCACGCTCCAAGTGAGGCATCAT
This sequence comes from uncultured Prevotella sp., assembly GCA_900540885.1. Lineage (GTDB taxonomy): Bacteria > Bacteroidota > Bacteroidia > Bacteroidales > Bacteroidaceae > Alloprevotella. Next base: position 14,240 of record UQHJ01000031.1, on the reverse strand, counting down.
GGCCAAATGGCGACCATCGGCACTGGCAATACCAGCTACACTGTATGACGAACCATTGGGGTTGCCAGGATATTCGTCGTAAGTGTATTTCAATACCACGTTGTAGTCGTCCTCAGGATAAGGAAGGTCGAACTTACCTTCACCATGAGCTACCCAAATGCCCAAACGATCGCCAGAGAGGCTACCGAACATTACGCTGCGGTTCGTCGGAACGGTAACGCCTAAGAAAGCACTCTCAAACTTATGAGAGTCGTTGTGCAACATGTGGGCACGCTTCTTATGGTCGGGGTTGATAAGGTTGAGTTCTACCATTAACTGACAACCATTGCAGACACCGAGTGAAAGCGTATCTTCACGTGCATAGAAGCGGTCAAGGGCTTCCTTAGCCTTGGGGTTGTAGAGGAAAGCACCCGCCCAACCTTTGGCCGAACCCAATACGTCGGAGTTGGAGAAGCCACCGCAGAACACGATCATGTTCACCTCGTCTAATGTCTCACGGCCTGAGATAAGGTCGGTCATCATAACGTCTTTTACGTCGAAGCCTGCCAAGTAGAGTGCATATGCCATTTCGCGCTCACCATTGGTACCCTTCTCGCGAATGATAGCGGCCTTAATGCCAGAGGGATTGCGACGGTCGGGATCAAGACCAAATTGCTGGAACTTGCCAGTAAATTCGGGGTGAATGTGGAATTCAAGCGGTTGTTGCTTATAATTCTCGTAACGCTTCTTAGCGCAGCCATTGAGGCTTTGCTTCGTGTCGAGGAGGTAAGATGTCTCGTACCAAACGTCACGCAAGTAGTCAATACCAAATTGGTAAGTAGCATCGCCAAGCGTTACCATAATCTGACGCTCTTCAGCTGGTGTACCAATCTTAACATAGCCTACGCCAGCCTCATCGAGCAGTTCTTTAAAGGCCTTCTTATGCTTGTCGGCCACCTGAACGACAACGCCCGGATTTTCAGCAAAGAGTACGCGCACAAGGTCGTCCGTCTTAAACTTATCTAAGCAAACGTCCATACCGCCTTCAGTATTGGCAAAGGTCATCTCCAATAAGGTGGTGATAAGACCACCCGCAGAGATGTCGTGACCTGCCATAATCAAACCCTTGTTAATAAGGTCTTGTACGGCATTGAAAGCATCGCGGAAGTAGTCAGGATTCTTGACCGTAGGAACGTCACTGCCTACGTATCCTTGACTCTGCGCAAAGGCCGAACCGCCAAGGCGAAGTTCGTCGAATGAGAAGTCGATGTGATAGAATGTACTCTTGGCATCGTTCACCATAACGGGTGAAACCACCTTGCGAATATCGCTCACCTCGCCGCCAGCACTAACAATGACAGTACCCGGAGAGATAATCTTCTCGCCATTAGGATATTGTTGAGAGAGAGAGAGAGAGTCCTTACCCGTAGGAACGTTGATCTCAAGTGCGCAGCAGAAGTCGCTCAAGGCTTCAACGCCTTGGTAGAGGCGAGCGTCCTCACCCTTCTGACTGCGGCATGGCCACATCCAGTTAGCTGAGAGCGAAACGCTATCAAGACCTTCGCTCAGCGGTGCCCACACAATGTTGGTGAGTGATTCTGCAACAGAGAGTACAGAACCTGCAGCCGGATTGGCCAATCCAGCTTGAGGCGCATGGCCTAACGCTGTAGCGATACCCTTGCGGCCACGATAGTCGAGAGCCACTACACCACAGTCGGCTAAAGGCAACTGCAGTTCGCCCTGTGTCTGCTGTTGGGCTACCTTACCCGTTACCGAGCGGTCAACCTTATTGGTCAACCAATCCTTACAAGCTACGGCTTCAAGCTGAAGCACGCGGTTGATGTAGTCGTCGAGGTGAGTAGCGTCGTAAGTTACGTCCTTATATTTACGTTCAACGGTTTCGTCCACCATTACCGTCTTAGGAGAGTGGCCAAACATCTGAGCTACATCTAAGTCGAAGGGACGCTTGCCGTCGCCTTGTACGAATGAGAAGTGAGCATCGCCAGTCGTCTCGCCTACTACATACATCGGAGCGCGTTCGCGTTCAGCAATCTGACGTACGTGGTCAATGTGTTCTTCTTGAATGAGCAAACCCATGCGCTCTTGGCTCTCGTTGGCAATGATCTCCTTGGCAGAAAGCGTGGGGTCGCCAATGGGAAGCTTCGTCATGTCAATCTGTCCGCCACATTCCTCAACCAATTCTGAGAGGCAATTGACATGACCTGCAGAACCATGGTCGTGAATGCTGACAACGGGGTTGACATCTTCTTCGCAGAGGGCACGCACGAGGTTGTTGGCGCGCTTCTGCATTTCGGGATTGGCACGCTGTACGGCGTTCAACTCAATGCCTGAAGAGTAGCGGCCCGTGTCGACAGAGCTAACTGAGCCACCGCCCAGGCCGATACGATAGTTGTCACCACCTACGACTACCACCTTGTTGCCCTTCTCAGGAGTACCCTTGAGGCAGTCGCGCTTCGTGCCGTAACCTACACCACCTGCCAGCATGATAACCTTGTCGTAACCATACTTTTCACCATTCTCTTGGTGTTCGAATGTAAGTACTGAACCTGCAATGAGGGGTTGACCAAACTTATTACCAAAGTCAGAAGCACCGTTAGAGGCCTTAATCAAGATTTGTTCAGGCGTCTGATACAACCATTTGCGCACGGGGAGAATGTCCTCCCACTCGCGGCCACCATCAAGACGAGGATAAGCCGTCATATACACCGCTGTACCCGCAATGGGCCATGAACCTACGCCACCGCCCATACGGTCGCGAATTTCACCACCTGTACCCGTTGAAGCACCATTGAATGGCTCTACGGTAGTGGGGAAGTTGTGTGTCTCAGCCTTGATAGAGATAACGCTCTCAATGTCCTTTACGCGGAACCAATCGCTTGTAGCATGGTCGGCTGGAGCAAATTGTTCTACTACAGGGCCTTGTGCAAAGGCTACATTGTCCTTATAGGCAGAGATAATCTTGTGGGGATTTTCCTTCGTTGTCTTCTTTATCATTGCGAAGAGTGACGAAGGCTTCTCTTCACCGTCGATGATAAAGGTGCCACCAAAGATTTTGTGGCGGCAGTGTTCTGAGTTGATTTGAGCGAAGCCAAACACTTCAGAGTCAGTAAGTTGTCGTCCGAGTTGTTTTTCAACTCCGTGTAAGTATTCGATTTCGGCAGGCGAGAGTGCTAAGCCCTCTTGCTCGTTATACGTTTCGAGGTCAGAGATGTACTCAATCGGAGCTGGTTGAATGTTGACGGTAAAGATGTCTTGGTCCAATCCATTGTACATGCGTTGCAACATGGGGTCGTGGTCGGCCTTTTCGTTCTTAACGGGAAAGTACTCCTCTATACGCGCAATGCCGTGGAGATTCATGTTTTGTGTAATCTCTACGGCATTGGTACTCCAAGGGGTGATCATTTCACGGCGTGGGCCAACAAACCAACCCATAAGCTGCTCAGCCTTTTCAAGTTGAGCACCACCATAAAGCCAGCACAATTCTTCCACTTCGTTCTGATCGAGTTGATGATCTACTTGTGTAGCAATCACACTCTTCTGCGGAGTTGTAAAAAACAAAATCATATCTTTGGTAATTGTTTTGAAGATTCAATATTGCTGCAAATTTATATAAAATAATGTAGGGGAACAAACTAATACATAAATAAATGAAACCTCTCTCACTAACAGTGATAATGTATTCGATAAATTGCAGTTTATACGGTAGAAAGTGGATTGGGGTTTGTTTGAAGGGGTGTGGATAATGAAGATTTAACGTTTTAAACTTGCTTTTACACGAAAACGTGGGAGATGGATGCCAAAATGAGGGGAAAATGGGATATAGGAAAGGCTGTAAAGAAAGGAATACAGTGAGGTGATTGTCTTCCTATATGTGGATATACTAACGACTTTACTTGATTGGCTGTATATCTGAAATGGTATAAAGTCAAGTGGATTGTAGATGATGTACTTTGAAAGTATCACATCTGTTTATGTGGATTTGGATTGATGGTTTGACTCTACATGTTATTATAAAGGGGATGAAACTCCATAAACTGTCTGGGCGACGAATATTATTTCTTTTTAATTTTTCTATTAATGTCTAAATGAGATGAAGCATAATATCTTGAAAACTGTAAAACAGTAAAATAATTGCTTATTCTGCCAATTCTTTGTAATAACATCACTTTTTTAGTCAGAACATGTAAGCAATTCATTCATTTTATCTATCTTTGAGACCAAAGATGGTACAAGTGACAACAAAGCATATCTCCTATAAAGGTATCTAAATCATGGCAAAAGAACTTATCAATAGACTGAAGATAGTGTTGGCAGAAGAGCAAAAATCCAACAAATAAAGAAAAGAGTTCCTAAAAGCGCAAAGGAAAATATATCGTTTTGTATCTGATAGACTTGGTATTACCATAATAGAAATGGCTGAACGCATGGAAGTGTCAAGACGTTAATTGTTAAGATACATCATACGTCTCACCGAAATGAACCTAATCGTTCGTGAAGGAGGAAGGGAAACAGGCTATTGGCAAATTATAGAAACAAATTATGACAGTTTCTTTGCCCCTGAATAAAGACACATTATATTTTTTATATATATATGAAGGATGTGATTTTTGAAAATACGCTGATGAATGTCGGTGACGGCACTAAAGATGGATACTTGTGCCATGCCTACTGCCACGAAGGAGAATGCAGTTTCTCTTTCAATGGCAAGGGATATGTCATGAGGGGAGGCGACTGTCTGATAGTGCGTCGTAGCAATTTTCTGAAAGATATATGGGAGAGCAGCGACTTTAAGGTTGATGTATTTTATGCCACTCCTCAGTTCATCGCAATAAGCACACCGCATAGCAACTATGGTACCCGTGGAGGATTGTCCTTATTTAACAATCCGATCATGCACCTTACGCCGGAAATGCAGCAGGTGTGCGCTCGCGATTTCGATTATATCCGCTATCGTCTTGCTTTGACGACTCACAAGTTTCATCGCGACGCAATGATCAATGCCGTTCAGGCGATCATTATCGACTTCTTTGATTTCCATGCCACGCTCTATGGCACTGACAACACCGTTACTCAACTCTATTCCACTCTGATGAACAAGTTTCTAGCTTTGCTCGAACGTGGCGACTATCGCAAGAACCGTGAGATAGGGTATTATGCCGACCTCCTTTGTGTTACTCCGAAATATTTATCAGAAGTATCGAAGAAGGTAAGTGGCTATCCAGCAGCCTTTTGGATAACACGTTATACATCGCTCGATATTGCCCATCTGCTCAAGAGCAAGCATCTTACTTTTACAGAGATAACTGACCTGTTTGGCTTTTCGTCAGAGTCGTATTTCAGCCGATACGTACAGAAATATCTTGGAGCACCGCCTTCAAGCTTTGTAGAATAGGCAGTAAATCAATCTTTTTCAGAATAATTGTAAATAATCCCCGAAATCTGTGTCCAAGCAGTTTCGGGGATTGTCTGTTTCTTTGCACCAGAAATCAGACACATTGAATTATGGAAGAAAAAGTTGTGACCCGCCGCACGGCTCTCAAGATTATGGGGAGTGCTGCATTAGCCACTGTGATGGCGACAACGGGAACTTTTTCTTGGCACTTATCAGGTGAGTGTAGATGTAGCCAATATGGTTACCTTGCAGTCATATATGAGTACGCTTATTATGATGAGTCTTACAATGGGTTTGGTCTTCGAGTTGCCAGTTATCATCTGGCTGCTCTCACGCATGGGTATAGTCTCATCAGGCTTTCTCAGGAAATACCGCCGTCATGCAATAGTAACCATCCTTGTTATTGCAGCAGTCATCACTCCAACCTCCGATATCTTTACGCTGTTGTTGGTTTCACTGCCAATGTACACACTTTATGAAATCAGTATTTTAATCAGTAAGCAAAAAAAGTAATATGGAATATGTAAAATTGAACAATGGGGTTATGATGCCACAAATAGGATATGGTGTCTATCAGATAGCACCAGATGTGTGTGAACGTCATGTGGCTGAGGCATTGAGCGTGGGCTACAGAATGATTGACACTGCACAGGCATACCACAACGAAGAAGGTGTGGGCAGAGCTATGGCAGACAGTAGCATCAGTCGCGACGAGATTTTTCTCGTTAGCAAAGTGTGGATTTCCAACTACGGCTATGAGAAGGCAAAAGCTTCCATCGAGGAAAGCCTTCGCCGACTACGCACTGACTACATTGACCTTATGCTTCTCCATCAACCATTCTGTGATCGCTATGGAGCATATCGTGCCTTGCAGGACGCTTATCGCCAGGGGAAGGTGAGGGCTATAGGCGTGTCTAATTTCTATCCCGACCACTTCATCGACCTTGCTGAGAACATGGATATCGTTCCGGCAGTAAACCAAGTGGAGACGCATGTGTTCTGCCAACAGCAGGAGGCACAGGCCATCATGCTGGGATATGGCACCCAAATCATGTCGTGGGGGCCATTTGCCGAAGGTCGCAACAATCTTTTCGGGAATACCACACTGAAAGAGATTGCAGAGCGACATAATAAGACTGTTGCGCAAGTTGCCCTTCGCTGGCTGCTACAACGGGGCGTTGTCATTATCCCTAAGACAACCCACGTTGAACGCATGAAAGAAAATTATGACATCTTCGATTTCGTTCTGTCTGATGATGATATGGCCTTAATCGCTACCCTCGATACAGGCAAAAGCCTCTTCTTTGACCATCACTCGGCAGAGGCGGCAAGGATGTTTATGGGGTGGAAATGACAAAAATGTCGTATTATGAAAACAAGAAAAATAGGTATGCGTGGCCTTGAAGTGTCGACAGTAGGACTTGGCTGCATGGGTATGAGCCATGCCTATGGTGCGGCATGCGAACATAAGGATATGCTGCAGCTGTTGGCTCAAGCTGTGGATATGGGATATACCTTATTTGACACAGCTGAGCTGTATGGCACTCCCGAGCGTCCACACGACAACGAGGAGATACTGGGTGAGGCACTGAAGGCATATCGCGACAAGGTGGTGATATCCACCAAATTTGGCGTAACATTCTCTCAACCCGAAGAGGCTGGGGCTCATGATATTATTCCAGACAGTAATCCCAAGAAAATCAGGATATCGCTCGAAGGCTCACTCCGACGGCTTCAGACAGACCATATCGACATTTATTTCCAGCACCGTCCCGACCCAAATGTTAATCCGGAGGAAGTGGCAGAAGTGATGCAAACGCTCATACGCGAGGGGAAGATTCTTCATTGGGGTGTGTCGGAGGCAAACGAGGAATACATCCGCAGAGCACATGCCGTATGTCCATTGACTGCTATACAAAACCGTTATTCGATGATGGCACGCTGGCATGAAAGTCTGTTCCCTGTACTCGAAGAACTCGGCATAGGATTCATGGCATTCTCGCCACTTGCCAACGGACTGCTCTCCGACTGCTATTCTATACATAGTCATTTCGATGAACAGACCGACTATCGAGCTGCCATGCCCCAATTCACAAAAGATAGTTTCGAGCAGAACAAGCAGTTGATGGCATTGGTGAACGATCTCGCCGCAGCGCATCATGCCACCCCTGCACAAATCTCCTTGGCATGGATAATATGCAAAAAGCCATATATCGTCCCTATCCCCGGAACTCGCCATCTCTCCCGACTGCAAGAGAACATGGGAGCGGCAGAGATTGAATTGACGGCAGAGGAAGTAAGGCAAATTGATGAAGCTTTGGCGAACATGAGGATGAGCGAAGTGTTTGGCGGGTCGAAAGTAATAATCAAACATAAAACACAATGAAAACAATGAAAAGACTATTTCTTTTATTGGTTGGACTGCTGGCTATACAGAGCAGTTTTGCATGTTCGAGTGACAACTCGGATATTGAGAATACGAATGAGGAGACTATTGATGACGGCACATATTTCGGTGGGAAAAAAGTGCTGGTTGCTTATTTCTCCTGGGGCGGCACGACACGTCGTATGGCTCAGGGGATACAACGAGTGACAGGAGGCAACCTCTTCGAGATTGTTCCTGTAAATCCTTATCCAACGGAATATACTCCCTGCACGGAAGTGGCGCTGGAAGAGAGAGATAACAATGCACGTCCGCCTATTAAGGAAAAGGTTGAAGACTGGGAATCGTATGACGTGGTTTTTATCGGGTGTCCAGTGTGGTGGCACACTGCCCCAATGATAATTTCCACCTTTGCCGAGAGCTATGACATCAAGGAAAAGACGGTGGTGCCGTTCTGCACTTACGCCTCAACCTATCGCGACGAGACCTTGCAGAAGATTGTTGATCTCACCCCTAATGCTAAGCATCTTACTGGTGAGGGACTGACAAGCGGAAGAATTAACACACAGACCATACAGACATGGATTGACATCACAAATGAAGAATGGAACAAAACTCATCAAGGTGTAACATCTTTGTCGGAAGTGAGGACCAAAACCAAGCGCAAACAATCTATCTACTCCATAGACGGCACAAAACGAAAAAATCCACAAAAGGGGTTGAACATCATTAATAATAAAAAGGTTATTTTATAAGCATCAAATACAATTAATCATTACGCGTATGAAAACAGAAGTATTTCGCTGACTACAGCAGTAATGAGTGTCAGCAGGTCTTTTATTCCTTTCGCGGTGCTATGCGCATTGCTTGCTTTATCCTCTTGCGGTGACAGTGAGGGCAACAATATCAATGTCCCAACCGAAGAGGTAATACCCGGAACTAATCACAAAGTGCTTGTTGTCTACTTCTCCGAACCTTTGCCGGACGGTGTGGATGCCAGCACTTCCGCCAGCCGTTTGATTGTAAACGGCGACTTGTACGGCAGCGTGGAATACATGGCGACAGTCATTAGCGAGGCCACTGGTGCTGACACTGTACGGATACGAGCAGGAAGCGGAACAACGTGGCAGCATTGTCCGTATGGATTATGCCACACGCGACTATGCGGAAGGCTGTGGCGCATCTCGGACAAACACGGCATACGTCTATCTGCCTTATGGCTATGACGAACAGAAAAGGTACAACATTATGTACCTCGTACACGGGCATTACGGCACGGCTTCCACCTATTTCGAGACAGAGAACGGTATGCTCCGCAAGTTGCTTGACAAAATGATTGCCCATGGTGACATCGACCCTATGATTATCGTCACGCCAACCTACAACTACGGCCAGCCCACAGCCAACTATACAGATGCCGACCCGTATTGTAAGGCTTTGCCACAAGAACTGGTGAACGACTTGATTCCTGTGGTGGAAAGCCGATACCATACATACGCCGAGACCACTGATGCAGAAGGCATCGAGGCTTCCCGTAAACACCGTGCCATCGGCGGCTTCTCGATGGGGGCAGTCACCACTTGGTATGCCTTTGACGAGACACTCAGTGCATTCAAATGGTTTATGCCCATCAGCGGTGACTGCTGGTCGTTGGGTAGGTTCGCTGGAATGAACCGTCCCGATGAAACGGCGGCTTATCTTGCAGAAAAGGTGCGGCAATCCGCATACGCTGGCACGGGGTTCTATATTTGGGCAGCAAGCGGAACAAGTGATTCGGCATACAGCGAAACCTTGCTGCAAATAGAGGGAATGGCACGTTTGCCGGAGGTGTTCAACACGGACAATATGACTTTCCACGAAAAAGAAGGGGCACGGCACGAATATCGTCCTACGCTGGAATACATCTATAACGCACTTCCGTTCTTTTTCTCAAAAAAGAATGGTAATAATACGGAAGAGTAACCCAAAAAGCGAAAAAGAAATATAAAAATGGAAACTATGAAGAAAATATTAATTTTGATACTGGGCATACTGGCTTTCGTCAACTGCTCGGCAGGTACAAAGAACAATGACTCTAATAACAATGAAGTAGAAATGGAAAAGATCCTCTTTATCAACGGAAGCCCAAACCGCGACGGCAATACCGCCACTTTGGCAAAGGTGCTACTTGAAGGCAGAAAGTATGAAACGATTAATCTCAACGACTATCGCCTCAACTTCTATGGTCAGACGCTTGAGGGAGACCAGCTTGACGAGGTAATAGCCAAAATGAAGGAGGCAGATATAGTCGTGATGGGTTCGCCAGTTTATTGGCACAACATCTGCGCCTCGGTGCGCACGTTGATGGAACGTTTCTACGGCTATGTGCCAGATGGGGAGTTCAAGGGCAAACGCCTGTTCTTCGTATATCAGGGTGCCGCCCCCACAAAGATGATGATAGATGATGGCGAATATAGCATGAGCCGATTTGCTGGTATGTATGGTTTCTCCTACGAGGGCATGGCTACCAGCAAAAGCGAGGCTAAAACATTAAAGGGTAAGTTGAAATGAAGAAGATTATTATGGCAATAGTAGGCTGCATCTGGATAGTGGCAGCCTACGCACAGGGACCGATGATCCAATTGAATAATGGAGTTGAGATGCCACAGTTTGGCATCGGAACATTTGCGGTGCCTTCAAATGAGGCTTGCAAGGAAGCTGTACTTACGGCTTTGCGTGCTGGATATAGACATATTGACACGGCTCATGCCTATATGGACGAGCGTGGCGTAGGCGATGCCGTAAATGAATTCATCGCAGAAGGAGGTTGCAAACGTGAGGATATTTGGGTGACGAGCAAGATATGGCCATCAGAATATGCCGACCCTACAGCTATCGACCGCATGCTTCGCCGACTTAATCTCGACTATGTTGACCTCGTATATCTGCATCAGCCTGTGGGAGAGATCAAGACGGCATGGCATAACTTGGAGTTGGCTGTGAAGCAAGGCAAGGTGCGCACTCTTGGTCTCAGCAACTTTGAAGTGCCTGGAGCTGAGGAGTGGTTTCAATGGTGCATGGATTCCACCGAGATAAAGCCAGTTATCATGCAGATGGAATGTCACCCTTATGCGCAGCGCATCGAGAAGCGCAAGTTGGCGGAGAAATACGGTATGAAGGTGGAGTGCTGGTTTCCCCTTGGTGGTGCCATGAGCCAAGGCGTCTTGCTCAAAAACCCTGTCATCATGATGATTGCAAAGGCGCATGACGTAAGTCCCGCACAAGTGATCCTCCGATGGGAGATACAAGAAGGACTGCTGACCATTCCCGGAGCCACCAATCCCGATTATATCCATGAGAACATCGCAGCCGCCCAAGGCGAGGTTGGCGGCAAGCCGTTCGCCCTCACGGCAAAGGATATGAAGCAGATTAGGAAACTGAATAAAGAACAGCGTTTCTTTAATGCTACATACGAGCAGGCAAAGGGTTTCGCCAATATGCCAGTGATGGATGCGCAAGAGCGTGCAGAGGCAGAACTCACAGCCCTCTCTACCAAAAAGTGGCAGTGGTTGGCGGATAAAAACGTCACTGAACTCGCCCGACTATTCCACAAGGATGCCATGTTCGTACACCCAGGTGGAGCATGGGGACGCACGGCGGAACTTATGACAATAGAAAAAGGTTCCATCTGGTACAAACATACCGATATACATAGTGTGGAGCCGCGTATCAGTGGAAACACTGCCGTAGTATATAGCGACCTACAGTTGACGAGCGAGGTAGGAGGTCATGAGGCCTCATTCCCATTCTTTGTATGTGAAGTCTATATAAAAGAAGGAGAAGATTGGAAACTCCTTACATTGGCTTTTACCAAGAAATCGTAATAATTTTGGTAAACGACAATCATATGAATGCCATGGGCGGAGTGACTATTGGATTCTAAAGATATATATTATGAAGTATTTGTTATCAATGATTATGTTAGCTATGACGACATTAACAACGAATGCACAAGGAGTGTATAACAAGGCAGCCAAACAGAATTCACTGCAGTTGGTAAACGAATGGGACAAAACATTCCCCAAAAGCGACAAGGTACGTCATGAGAAAGTGACGTTCAGCAATAGGTTCGGCATCACGCTTGCAGCCGACCTCTACATACCGAAAGAGACGAGTGGGAAAATGGCAGCCATTGCCGTCAGCGGACCATTCGGAGCAGTGAAGGAACAAGCAAGCGGACTTTATGCACAACATCTGGCAGAGGACGGCTTCCTGACCATTGCCTTCGACCCTTCTTTTACGGGAGAAAGCGGTGGCGAGCCACGCTATACATCTTCCATGGATATCAACACCGAGGACTTCTGCGCTGCGGTGGATTATCTCTCATGCCGAGATGATGTTGATGCCGAACGCATTGGCATACTTGGTATCTGCGGTTGGGGAGGCATTGCCCTCAACGCTGCAGCTCTCGACCCTCGCATAAAAACTACGGTGAGCGTCACCTTATATAATCTCACGCGCGTGACACAACAGGGATATTTCGACACAATGGACGAGAATGGCAGATTCGCTTTGAAACAAAGATTGGCAAAACTGCGAACAGAAGAATTTCATAAGGGAGAGATTCTGCCGCAAGGCGGACTTCCCGATACAACTGCCGATGATGCACCCGAGTTCCTTAAACAGTATGTAGCTTACTACAAGTCACCGAACAGAGGCTATCATCCACGTTCGCTCAATTCTAACATGGGTTGGAACATCACCACCCAGCTGATGCGCCTCAACCAGAATCTGTGGATTGCAGCTTCAGAGATACGTACTCCTGTACTCATCGTGCACGGCGAGAAAGCTCACAGCCGATATTTTGGTGAGGAGGCTTATCAGAAACTGACAAGTGGCAAGTATGCAGACAATAAGCGTATGCTCATTGTACCCGATGCTACACATTGTGACCTCTATGATGGTGGTGAAGGAAATTTCATCCCATGGAGCGAAATTACAGACTTCTATAAGTCTAATCTATGATAAAGTATATTCTCACACTTGTATGGGCACTCACCATAACAAGTGCCTATGCTCAAACAAGCGACATTATGAAAAAAGATATATTAACCCAACGCCAACTTTCTTTGGCGGAATGTGCCAGCCTTGAAGCACAAGGCGACATGGTCAGGCTTGACGTAGCTTTGAGCAAAGCTCTTGATAATGGAGTTTCTGTAAACGAACTGAAGGAGGCTTTCTCACAACTCTATGCCTATACAGGCTTCCCCCGATCGCTCAATGCACTTAATCGGTTGAAAAATGTGCTTGATGACCGCAAGCATAAAGGCTTATGTGACAATGAGGGAAAGCCGTGGACGAAACCTGCACTGTGGAATGATGCTTCTGAAGCTTTGAAAAGAGGAACAGAAGTGCAGTCGCGCCTTGTGGGTGGACGGGAATACAAGTATGATTTCTGTCCTCAAGAAGACTATTACCTGAAGAGCCATCTGTTTGGTGACATCTTCGCAGGCGACCAACTATCTGAAGCCGACCGCGAGATAGTGACCGTGGCTGCCCTCTCAAGCATGAAGGGCGTGGATACACAGCTTGCTTCCCACAAACGAGGTGCTGTAGCTATGGGCAATACAACTGAGCAAGTTAAGCAATTGTGCAACTATCTTTCTGAGAATGGTCTTTCCCAATCTGACAATGCCGCAGATGCTTGCCATGGCGACTGGCCTAAGGGCAGTCCTAACACCCATTTTGCCCAATATTTCACGGGCAACAGTCATCTTGCACCGATGAAGCCCAAGAATCTCTCTGCCGAAGAGCAGTCCGTGCAGAGCTACAGCAATGTGACCTTTGAACCGGGTTGCCGCAACAACTGGCATATCCACCACGGCGCACACCAAATCCTCATCTGCGTCAGCGGAAAAGGTTGGTATCAGGAATGGGGCACAAACCTGCCATTCCGTTGCAACCGGGTGATATAATAGATATACCTGAGGGAGTAAAGCACTGGCACGGAGCGCATCGCGACTCATGGTTCCAGCATATTGCAACCCATGTGAAGACATCGGATAAGAGCAGTAACGAATGGCTAGAAGAAGTGAGTGACGAAGTGTATAATAACATACATCAGTAAAGACAATCTCAATTGTGTCTGCCTTGTATATACTTATCACCCTGCGGTATATATCAAGGCGACAGGCTGAGTTTCGGACGTAGGTTTACACCACTTCATTCAAGAATGCCAACCTGCAATTTATCGAAGATACATCAATGAACATTCCTGTCTCTTCGATAAATTGCAGGTTATCAATTCTATTGGACACAAACGTTTCAATGTTTCACTTTTTGTGCATAATGCTTTGATTTTGAACGATTTTAGGGGCTGAAACATATATATTCTATGTTTCATTTTTACTTTCAATGTTTTCTCTAAAAAAGGAAATAGGAATAGCCAAAGCAATATGCAAACCTCTAGTATTAGTCTCCAAAACC
>UQHJ01000030.1 GCA_900540885.1 uncultured Prevotella sp. | reverse complement strand
CGCCTTTTCAAAGAAGCAGAGATAGCCCAATTTACCAAAGCTGAGTTACGAGAATACGAAGATAGCCTAAAGGCTTACCGTGATATAAAAAACTCATTAGATACAGCCAAGGAGGAAGGACGTGCAGAAGGACGTGCAGAAGGACGTGCAGAAGGTCGTGCGGAAGTAGCAAAAAAAATGTTATCAATGGGCATGTCACCAAATGATATAGCTGAAGCTACAGGACTCGCGCTTGATGAAATATCAGCATTGTAAGGTAAGCAGTCAAAAAAAGGTTTACCCTTGAAGTCATTACATTTGTTGTCGGGATTTTGAACCGATAGTATGATGTATAGTAATGAAGATTTCTATACGTTTTCAAAACTTTTGTTTTACCTTTCATGTTTCATATTTTGTTATAAAGCAGTTGAATATCAATCATTTAGGAATATGAAACATCTGACTTGGATGTTTCATTTTAAGTTTCATGTTTCACTTTTCAAACCTCTGAGGGAGCGTATTATCGCTCCCTCAGTGTTTTTGAATCGCTCCCACAGTGTTTTTAAATCGCTTCCACAGTGTTTTTGTTTTTCTCCCTCAGTGTTTTTTTGAATGAAACATTGAAACTAAAAATGAAACATAAAAGTCGTATGTTTCAGCCTTCAAAAGTGCTGATAATCAATAGGTTGAAACTTAGAAATGAAACATGAAAGCAAAAAATGCAGTAGGTAAAATATACGTAAGACCAAATGCCTATTTAGGGCGTTCTGAAACATTTTGTAGCGGATTCTGTAGAGGGCCGATAAAAGTCTCTCCCCCTAACTTCCTTCCCGGTCGGGGAGGGAGTTAGGGGGAGAGACTTTTAAGTTGCAGTTTTTCTTTTGCAATTTTATTTTTTCTTCTCTGCCACGATGGCATCGATGACAGCTACAGCAGTGACGTTGACAATGTCGTTAACAGAACTTTCGAAGTCAGTGAAGTGGATAGGCTTGTTCAACCCCATTTGGATAGGGCCAACAACCTCATCGTCGTCCTCAAGTGCTTTCACCATCTTATAAGAAGAGTTGGCTGCAGAGAGGTTGGGGAAGATGAGCGTATTCACGTCTTGTCCCTTCAATGTGTTGAACGGATACTTCTCGTCACGCAGTTCCTTGTCCATGGCAAAGTTGAGTTGCATCTCACCGTCAACGGCCAAGTCAGGCTGCTCCTTGTGTAAGCGTTCTACCACGTGTTGAACAGCGAGCGCGCTACCGTCTTTGTCTGTGCCAAAGTTAGAGTAAGAAAGCATAGCCATAGTTGGAGTACGATTGAAGAAGCGTACCGTTGAGGCTGAGAGGCGTGCGATGTCGTAGAGTGCTTCTTCGCTGGGGTGGCGGTTGACTAAGGTGTCAGCTACGAACAGGATACCCTTTTTCGTGTTGACTAAGTGCATTGTGCCGAAGTGGTTATAACCCTCGCGAATGCCAATCACCTCACGTGCCACCTTAAACGTGTTAGAGTATTTGGTGTACAAGCCTGTGATGAAAGCGTCAGCTTCTCCCGTTTCAACCATCATCATGCCGAAGTAGTTGCGTTCGTACATCTTATCCTCAGCCTCTTGTGGGGTGTAGCCCTTGCGTTCCATCTTCTTCGCAAAGAGTTGTGCGTAGCGATGACGGCGTTCATTTTGAGTGTCGTTGCGAAGGTTGAGAATCTCAATCCCCTCAAGGTTCAACTTCAGTTCTTCAGCCGTTTGCTTAATCTGTACGTCGTTTCCCAAGAGAATGGGGAAGCAAATGCCCTCCTCTTTTGCACGTACTGCAGCCTGCAACATGGTGGGGTGTGTACCCTCAGCGAATACCACGCGCTTGGGATTAGAACGTGCCGTGTCGTAGAGGTTTTGCGTAAACTTAGTTTCTTGTCCCATCAATTCGCGTAGGCGCTGACGGTAAGCCTTCCAGTCCTTAATAGGAGTGCGTGCTACGCCGCTATCCATGGCTGCTTTGGCTACTGCCATACTTACTTCTGTGATGAGGCGGGGGTCAACGGGTTTTGGAATAAAGTAGTCAGGGCCAAACGTAAAGTTACGTACGTGGTAAGCGCGGTTAACAATGTCGGGCACTGGACGGCGGGCTAAGTCGGCAATGGCGCGCGCAGCAGCCATTTTCATTTCCTCGTTAATAGCCGTAGCAGCGGTGTCGAGTGCACCACGGAAGATGTAGGGGAAGCCAATAACGTTGTTGATCTGATTGGGATAGTCGGTACGGCCTGTACTCATCAATACATCGGGGCGTGCAGCCGTAGCGTCCTCATACGAAATTTCAGGCACAGGGTTCGCTAAAGCGAAGATGATAGGATTGTTGGCCATTGAGCGCACCATATCTTGTGTCAATATGTTGCCCTTAGAGAGGCCTACAAATACGTCTGCTCCGTTGATAGCTTCGGCCAGTGTATGAACGTCCGTGCGAGAAGTAGCAAATTCACGCTTTTGCGCGTTTAAGTTGTCGCGGTCGGCTGTGATAACACCCTTAGAGTCGAGCATAACCACATTCTCTTTACGTGCGCCAAAAGCGCAGTAGAGGCGCGTACATGAAATAGCAGCAGCACCAGCACCATTGACAACAATCTTAACGTCTTCAATCTTTTTGCCAGCTACCATTAAGGCGTTGATAAGACCAGCTGCAGAGATGATTGCCGTACCATGTTGGTCGTCGTGCATGACGGGAATGTCTAATTCCGCCTTTAGTCGTTGTTCGATTTCGAAACATTCAGGAGCTTTGATATCCTCCAAGTTAATACCACCAAAGGTAGGAGCGATTGCTTTTACCGCAGCGATGAATTTATCGGGATCCTTTTCGTTTACTTCAATATCGAAAGCATCAACGCCCGCATATATTTTAAAAAGCAAGCTCTTACCCTCCATCACGGGTTTGCCACTCATGGCACCAATGTCGCCGAGTCCGAGTACGGCTGTACCATTAGAGATAACGGCTACGAGGTTACCTTTATTGGTATAGCGATAAGCGTCGTGTGGGTTTTGCTGAATTTCAAGACAAGGTTCAGCAACGCCAGGAGAGTAGGCAAGTGATAAGTCTGTTTGAGTGCGATAGGGCTTTGTTGGAACTATTTCAATCTTTCCTGGCTTGCCCATTTCGTGATAGTGGAGGGCAGCCTCCTTGGTTATTTTTACCATACGTATAGAGGTTGTGTTTAGTTTGTTAGTTATTTGTCGCAAATTTATATAAAAACCTCGGTATTTTACACTAATAGTAGAAAGAAAGTGTTGTTTTGTGGAAAATTGATTTTAAACTGCAATTTATCGGCCTAACGAGAATGAACATTAACGAAAAAATTAATGGAATAATTAATGTTCAATTAATGATAATTAATGTTCAAAACAAAGCGCGAAGCGCATAACATAAATAGTTAACGTTTAAGTTTAGGCGCGCTCGCGCGTTGTTTTGAACATTAATTATCATTAATTGAACATTAATTATTTCATTAATTTTTTTATTAATTATTCGTTAATATTCATTCTCATTAGGTCGATAAAATGCAGTTTTTTTTCTCTCGTATATGAAAAAATAGGTATGCTACCTTGTTGGTTAGCATACCTATTATAATTAGCGTTAGGTGATTTAGGTATTTACTTTACTAATACCTTTTGGCCATTGATGATGTAAATGCCTTGTTGCTGAACGCGTTGTAGACGGCGACCTTGTAAGTCGTAAATGCCTTTGCGCTTGTTGGCATTGGTGGTTACTTGGTCAATGCCACTACTCGTATATTTCTTATAGGTGGCCACGATGTTGAGGTGGCTTTCTACAGTACCTGTGTAAGCTTCGTTGCCGCTGACGCTCTCGAGTGTGTACCCATTAATGGTAGGAGTGACAATTGTGTAAGCATCACCAGCGGTAATTAACTCTGTAGAGGAAGAGAGTACCTTATTATCTGTGTCCTTGCAAGTGATCGTAACGTTGAACATGGGCAGACCATAGAACGTGGTGATGCGAATGGGGTGTCCCGTACCTCCATCCCAACCTACGAGGTTACCATTCTCAAGGCCGTCCCAATACATGCCGTTGCTACCTTTCACGTTGAAGGTCTTGCCGTCAGCATTGAGGGTGAAAGTAAAGGCAGCACCTGTTTTAGAAGCCGTAGCGGCTTGTGAACGACCCAATTGAGGAACGTAAAGACCAAGGTATTCGTTCTTTACCTTAAACACGTTTTTGCTCGTACGTTCGAGCGTCCAAATAGCGTTGGGAGTCATACCCTCTACTTGTGTGTAGCGGTTGATGCCCTTATTGGCCATAATGGCGCGATAGCCAGCACGGCCTGCAGCAGTAGTGGCATCGTAGATAAGGTAGCTCTTACCAGCTTGAAGCGTGGTAACTACGTCACCATTGGCCTTAACGCCCATAATGGCATCGGTAGTGTAAGTCACGTTATAAGTAGCGTCTGCCTCAGGGGTGAGGTTCTCACCGTCATTAACGTCGCTTGACTCCAAAGTGTAGTACTTAGGAGTGGGCAACTGCACCTTGTAACTTTCGCCTACGGGTACGTTGACTTCTTCTTGGCTAATGAGTACGCCCTTATTGTCAGCACACTTAAAGGTGATAGCATAAGCAGCACGCTTATAAGTTACGTTGTAAGCATTGTTGCCAGCAGCGGTAATGCTTTCAACCGAATGATTCTTGAAAGTAGGGCAGAGTTCAGCTGTGATGTTGTCGGTCGTAGTAGGAACGCTGCGTGTAACAGATCCTAAAGTATTGCCCTTCTCGTCAACGCAATTGAGGGTAATGACCTTTACTTCTGTAGCAGTCCATTCGCTACCCTGTACGCGAGGAGCGTCGTAAGAAGCGTTCGCATCGGTAGTAGGACCTGCGTTAATGTTGCCTGAAGGCAAGGCGAAGAGGCTCTTGCCGCCTACTTTGATACGAAGATCGTTGTATTTCTTGACGAGGCTAAGCGTAACGTTCGCGTCAGCAGGTGCAGTTCCAACACTTACGGGGCAACCTTCGCGCGATACGAAGCTACCTAATGAAGTGATGTAACGGCCTGTAGCAACGTTCTTCATCTTAACCGTTTGCGAACCGTCAGCGTTGATTGTAGAGGCTTCGACTGTCCATGCATTGTTGGCGAAAGCATCAGTGGCGTGCTTGAGGGCTGTGCCCTTATTATCATCGGCTAAAGCTGTGTGGTCAAAACCGTCAACAGCGTTGGTCAGTGTGTAAGTCTTGCCTTCTTGCAAGTAGTCGAAAGTAACGGGGTCGGTGGCAGAGCCATAGTCCTCTTTGGGTGAGAACTCCCAGCAGCCGCCATTACCGTCGGTGGGGTTAGAGTAGAGGTTGACGGCTAAGCCTTGTCCGCTCATTGAAGAGTTGAAGTACTGACCGCTAACTTTGTCGCTTGACAAAGTGTAGTAATAGTTATTACCCTTTTTGCCGTATGCACCGTCACCAAGTGTAAAGTTGTAGTGCTTCGTGTTGTTGTCGTAGTTCCAACGGCCTGAGGTAGATACAGCCGTAGGATTAGGGTTGACAGAACCGTTGGGTTGAGCCTTGCAAACGAGGGCGTACTTGCCAGCGTTGTTGGGGTCTTCTTCAATGCTCCACCATTGATAGTCGTAGTTGTCAGCGCCTTCAGCCGCCTGTGTGTTTGTCCAAAGACGGCCTACAGCTGCATTCTTGTTAGCATAAGATGTGAGCAAGGGCGAGCCTTCGGCAATAAGTTCGATGCAACGACCTACGCGGGTGTTGTCGGTACCGCCTGAGATAATGCGGTAGTAGTATTTCTTGTCAGCTGTATTAGCAAAAGGCATAACTCGGCTTGAAGTGCCACCATTGTCAGCGTCCAACATGTAGTATTTGCAGTACTTATAGTTGTTGTAGTTGAGCATTACGGTGTCAGCCGACATACGCTTCTGGAAGTCAGAGAAGTCCTTGTTAGCTTCGGGTGTCCAACCGCGTTCAGCGATAGCAATCAAGCGAGGAAGAGCCGACCATTCCATTAAATCAGCGTTAGAAACGTTCTCACACCAGAAGGTGCCTTGAATACCGCGCGTTACGCCGTCTGGAATGTTGCGGTTGTAAGTGTTCTGTACGTGGTCAGAGCCATCGCCAGCGTTAGGTGGGTCTTGTTCGGAGTTACCTTGTTTACGATTGATGTAGTAGGGACCCCAAGGTGTGTAAATAGAGTTCATTCCCTCTTTCTTGGCTTTAGCTACGGCTGCTTCGGCAGGTTGCCAGCAGTAAACGTCAGCGTCGGTGGCCTTCATGATGTCGAGGTCGGCACCAGAGGCAGTGATAGCTTCGTTCCATACAGAGAGTTTGTGTCCCTTTTCTTTCACAAACTCATCCAATTGCTGAATGAAGTGGCTTTGTAATTGACGATAGCTCGTGAGGCCTAACTTTTTGTAGAGTGCTTGGCATTCAGCATTCTTTTCCCATTCGTCAGTGGGGCATTCGTCGCCACCGATGTGAATGTGTTCGCCAGGGAAGAGTTCCATAATCTCTTCTAACACATCTTTGGCAAACTGAACGGCTGCAGGGTTAGCTACGTTGATAATGTCGTAAGATATACCACCTTCGCTCCATACTGTGTGGCCACCAGAAGGATTGCAGCTAAACTCAGGATAAGCCGTCATGGCTGCTGCGCTGTGGCCAGGCATGTCAATCTCGGGAATGATTTCGATATGGCGTTTCTTGGCGTAAGCTACGACGTCTTTAATCTCTTCTTTTGTGTAGAAGTAAGGGCCGTAAGGCTTGTTGATCCAATATTGTTTAGCCTCGTAAAGGTCGGTAAAGAGACTATTGGGGGCTATGCTAGCTATGGTTGTGAGTTTAGGATACTTCGTAATCTCAACGCGCCAACCTTGGTCGTCGGTTAAGTGCCAGTGGAACTTATTCATCTTGTAGTAGGCCATTACATCGAGCATGCGCTTTACTTCGTTGGTAGTGAAGAAGTGACGTGACACGTCGAGCATAAAACCACGATATTCAAAACGAGGTTCGTCGGTAATGCTTACTATGGGGAGGGGAAATGACGTTACGGTTGCGTCTTTAACGCCTGCCATTACATTAGCAGGCAGCATCTTCTTTACACTTTGGAAAGCATAGAAGAAACCTAATGCGCTTTTGGCTTGAATGTTGACACTATTAGCAGTAACGTTTAGTTGATAGCCCTCTTCCTTGAGTTTAGAAGAGGTGGGCAGTAATGATACTTGGAAGAGCGCGTTGGCATCATTTTCAGCTACGCTAACTTGTGCTCCTGTAACGGAAGCATATTCGTTAGCAAAGGCGTTGACTTCGTATATGCCGTCAGTGTCTAATCCGTTGTAGCTAATGGTAAATTGTGAGGGTAAGGCAAGGGTGCCTGTTCCAACCTTCATCGTCTTCGGACGAGGGGTAAGGTTAACAAAGGTCTGTGCCCACGTAGCCATTGGCAAGAGGGACAGTAACATAAGGAAACAAAGAAATCTGTGCTTCATGTTATCTTAGTTTGAGGTTATTATTATTGTTATTGTGACAAAGTTAGACAAAAAAGGTGAAACGCTGTAACAGAGTAGGATACTTTCTGTTGTTTTGCAACTAATTTGTGTTTGTAAGCTGCAACTTTTCGATAAATTTCAGCTATTCTCTTTTTTGTATGAAAATAAAATTCCCCTTTACTCTGTCAGAGCAAAGGGGAATAATTATTTAATAGCCATAATCACTTATAGTGTTTAAGGCACAATCACCTTGTGGTTGTTAACGAGGTAAACACCGCTGGGCACGTAAACGTTCTTGTTGCCTTGAACAGCCTGTGCAAAAAGGGTGCGGCCTTGGAGGTCGACGATCGTAACCTTCGTGCTGTAAGGAGCAACCAAACGAATCTGACCTGGAGTTACGTAGTAGTCAAGGGTAACTTCTTTTGCAGCGTTGATGCCTGTGAGCAAGTCACCGTCAGCCTTTTGATAAACGCGTACCCAGTCAAACTTCGTCTCATAAGTGAAGTTCAAGTCGCGGTTAGCAGCCCATGAGCCATTACCTACGCTCTGATTGAGAATGAGGTAGAAAGGCTTATCAAACGGCCACTGCTTTTGGTTGAGTGCATCTTGGTTAGTAGACTTCGCGTATGAGAACACCTGCTTACCGTCAACGAACCATTTGAGCAACGTTTCGGTCCACTCTAAACCATAGACGTGATATTCGCCCGTTGTAGTGGCTGAAGTGCCACCCTTAGTTGGATTATTGCTGTTGCCTAAGCCACCGTCACCAGCGCCGTTGGCCCAGTGTGAGTGAATGGTGTGGTAGCTCTTATTTTCGTTGTTAATCTGTTCGAAGATGTCAATCTCACCACTTGAAGGCCAGCCACCATAAGTAGACTCGTTAGGCATCATCCAGAAAGCAGGGAAGTTACCCGTATGAGCTGTTGTCTTCAGACGGCCCTCTACCTTACCATAAGTGAAGGCTACCTTATTGGCTGTTTCGACGGCGCCACTAATCATTTCGAGCTTGTTGCCATTGCCGTCCACTTCAGCGTCGAAGTTATTCTTTACGCAGCGGAGAACGAGTTTGCCGTCTTCTATCCAACCCGTTTGCAACTGACCTTCAGTAGTCTGAGCAGTGTAGCGCTTCCAAGTGGGGTGAGCCCAACCTGAACGGCTCCAATATTTGCTATCGGGTTGTGATTTATCAGCTGTGTTGAATTCATCGCCAAAGGCCAATTTGTATTCCGAACCCATGTCGACGAAGTTTGCAGTAAGGCGTACATCACCGTCAATTAATTCACCAGGAATGGTAGCCGTGCCATTGTTGAGTTCGATAGTTGTTTCCTCCCACATGGTTTTTCCGTTAACCACCTGCTCACCGTCAAGATTCTCTCCATGACGTACGGTGATTTCGTTAGCCACGTAGTTCTCATCCAATCCGTATGCCATTACGGTGAGTGGACTCTCAGGCGTTACCGTTTCGGGCAGACCTGCGTTGTTAGCACCCACGATAGAACCATTCGTAGTATTAATTTCAAGCTTGTTGGTAGGTATCTCGTCTACTACGTCGAAGTCGAAATCGAGAATGTAGCCACCATTGTCATTGATAAGGTTGGATGTAACGCCTTCGCCATAGTGTCCCTTAGGATCGTTACTATCCCAGTCAATCTTCAAACGAGCGCGGTACTTACCTATTGGTAGTCCAGCAGGCAGAGAGAATTGAGGAATAGAGTTGGTTGCCCCCCAACGGCAAGCACTGGCATCATCAGATTTAACGCTTTGGCCTTTGCTATTTTTTCCATTCGCATAGGTATAAGAAAGCATTTCGCCTGAGATAGCAGGTGTGCCATCGGCATTGACATCCGTACTAAAGGTGCCATCGCCGTTGAGATCGACATACAAGTAGACATGCATATAAGGAGCATACTGCGCCTTGTATGAGATGTCGGTCGTAATGGCCTCGTCGCTCTTTACGTAGATTTTGCGTGAAGTGTAGTCTTGATAAACGGTGCTAGGATTGGTAATCGTAATCTTTTGCTTATTGCTATTGCTTACAGTGCTAAAGGCTACGCTATTGAGAGCACGGTCGGTGCGTGTGATAGCTAAGTCCTTCGGGAAGTTGAGTCCATACTTCTCCTCCGTTTCGCCCGATTCGGTTGAGATAAAGTTAGGTGTAATGCGCACGTCACCGTCAATGTACTCAGCAGGAATGGTGTAGGTGTTATCCTTTGCCATATAAGCTGGTACAACGACATCGACATATTGCGGAGTCTCGTTAACCAATGAGTCTTTGTCAAGGTTATAGCCGTGGCGAATAACGATGTTGCCGAGTTTAAAGCCAGGTGAGGGTACGAATTTAACCGTATAGTCTTTACCAAACGGAATGCTATGGGGACTAAAATCAGTACCGTCAGCCTTTTTCATCTCGCCATTGGTACCCGAAGCACTCTGACCACGTGAGATAGTTACCTCGTCGCCATGAATGTTCAAACGAGTGTCAATGATAGCACCACCATTTCCAACAATGTTGTTTGATTCGGTCGTATTGCCAGCAGGGTCAATTTCGTCCCAGTCAATCTTGTAGCGCAAGCGATAGAAGCCAGGCTCTAAACCAGCTGGAATGGTAAACTCGGGCAGGACACGAGTGTTACCATCTTTCAGCGTTGCACCAGCACTGTTCTTGTTCTTGTAGTGAGAGTAGCTCATCAAATCGCTATTCTCAGCAGGTGTGCCGTCTTCTTTGATGTCGAAGTTGAACTTACCATTATTGTCGCGGTCGAGGTAGACGTAAGCACTCATCCATGTGCCATTATAGCCCGTGTTGACGCTAACCTTCTCGCCAGCTTTGGCTTTAAACGACTTAGCAAGTAAGTCTTGGAATAGCAACCTGTCAGACTGTTGGCTTACACTTAAAGATTGTTCGCCGTCAGCACTCTTAAGCATAATGCCTGTGGCATAGCGGTCAGTACGATTTAACTTTTGCGTCTTTTCGTAGTTGACAGGGTAGCAACCATAAATGATACGTGAAGTTGAGCTGTTGTCTACTTGAATGTTGTCAATGTAAACGGCATAGTCGCTTGTTGCATTGTGTTGCGACTCTACTTCTGGGGCAAAAACAAGGCTATGAACGTTAACGCCTTCAGCACCCGTAAGCGCGAAAACAGCATCATACCACTTACCGTCGGTCTTTACAATGCTTATGCATGAAGCCTCTACCTGTACTACCTCTTTTGACTGCCAAGGGCGGTCAGCACGGCTACCCAAAGCAAAGCACATAACGCGGCCTGCTTTAGGCTTAAGCATCATAACGTGTACATACTTAGCCGTTTGTGACAATGCGATAGGTTCAGTCAGTTCTACGCGCACACCAAAGGTGTTACTGCCGAAGCGTGAACGTTGAAATGCCAACACCTTTTCAGATGGGTTGATTTGACCAATAATATCGTCGTTGGCCTTGTTGGGGTTGTTTACCACCTTTACGTTGCCTTTGAGCACTCCTGTGCGGAAGGGAGAGTTCTCCCACGTGTCGAATACGCCCACCGACTTATAGCCTGTTTGCGATTCAAAGTCAATAACATTGCTCTGCGCGTTAGCTGCCAAGGGCAGTGTGAGTGCAGCAAGAGCTATATAGTGTTTTACTTTCATTGTGTATATATTCAGAGATTAGCAAGTTCGGTTTAGAAGATTGACAACGTGTGCAAGGTAGGACAAGCGCGGCTGTCTTTAATTGTTACGCGCACGTACTTAGCTTGTGTGCCGTTGGTATAGCTGTTAGAAGTGCTACCATTGAGTGGAATGATGCGCTTGTAACCAACTGTAGTCGTAGCGATGCTACCGCCCTTCTTAGTCCAGTTTGTGCCGTCAGTACTCGTCTCGATGGTGAAGCCCTTGATACGCTGTCCCAATTGAATGTACTCTTGCAAGGCAACGTAATAGATTGTCTTTGCTTCGGGCAGTGTGACTGTGATAGTAGCACTTGTCGTGCCGTCGGGAGCAGCCCAATACGTATCGATTTTGCCGTCAATCATGTTGGTGGCATCGTAGGTGCGTGTCTGTCCCTTGTCGCGTGTAGTTGAGGCTGTAATGGTTACGCCCTTTTGTGCAGCGAGGTCAGTACCCAAACGCTTGGTGAGCATATCACCTAAGTCTTTCAAATTCTTTACGTCAGCATCGGGCAAGACACCAGCTTTGTTGGGCGGGAAGTTGAGAATCAGCGTAGCATTGCGACCTACCGTTTCAAGATAGATTTTAAACATCTCATTGGCAGACTTACAAGTCTCACCGTCGTGGTAGAACCAACCTCCTGACGTAGCTTTGGCATCGCTCTCACCGGGGAACCACTTCCAAGCCGTTTCGCTACCTGTTTCGCCGTCGC
Source organism: uncultured Prevotella sp. (assembly GCA_900540885.1). Classification (GTDB taxonomy): domain Bacteria; phylum Bacteroidota; class Bacteroidia; order Bacteroidales; family Bacteroidaceae; genus Alloprevotella. The sequence continues at coordinate 16,006 of UQHJ01000030.1, read as the reverse complement.
CCATTGACCAGCAAGTCTCGCCAGCCCAACCAGCTTCATTACCAATCCAGCGTGCTTCACCGCCTGTACCCCAAAGGATAATGTTTGGACAAGCGTTGTGAATAGAGTCACGAAGGTTAGGAATGTCATAGTAGCGCTGTGCATTGTCGATGTTGCGTCTTTCGTTAGCACCACCGTAATATCCGTTGTCACCTGTAGCACCGTCAAACCACATTTCAAATTGGTCGGCACCATATTGGGTCATTTCAGCACATTGGGCAAAGAACACCTTCTTGGCGTAGTTGTCTGTATACTTGCCGTTCACCTTTTCGCCCCAATAAGCGCTATTGCGGTCCCAAGGTGAGATATAAAAACCATACTTCATATCCAAGGCTTTTGCAGCTTCAGCAAAGTCCTTCGGAATATTGGTCTTTTGCGCATTGGCATTGCTGCTCTTGCTTACGTTGTGTTCGGTCGTCTGTGTAGGCCAAAGGCAGAAGCCGTCGTGGTGTTTAACGACTGCAATACCGCCCTTCATACCACCAGCCTTAACTGCTTCGAGCCATTGACGTGGTTTAGGTACGGCCGTAGGTGCAAAAGTATTAGGACTTTCGCTACCATTACCCCACTCTTTGCCAGTGTAGGTGTTCATGCCATAGTGGAAGAAAGCATAAAATTCGGTTTGGTTCCACTTCAATTGACGAGCGGTAGGAACGGGGAAAACGGGACGCGGTTCGTTCTCAGGATTGGCAGGAACGTTTTGGTCCAAAGTGAAATCGGTCGTCTGTGCTTGAAGGGCAGTGGGCATTCCCGCTGCAAGGCAGAGAGCCGAAAGCATGATGGAGATTTTTTTCATAATATTGTTGGGTTGAAATATTTCTATTTGAGGAGTGAGTTAACAGGGTGACAAATCGATGTGAAGGACAAACTTATCTGTCAATCTGTTAAGTTATCGACTTGTTAACAAAAAACTATGCAGGATAGATAAGATTGTCGTCCGTAGCGCAATTAAGCGTCTCTTCTAAATACTTTTTCGCTTCATAGCGAGCCATGGCTAAGTCTTGCAAAATGTAATTGCCACAGTCGCGTTCGGTAGCTCCGGGGATTTCGCCCTCATAGTTGGCAATAAACAGAAATGTCTCTTGCATCAGGGGGAGGATGTCACGACTGGTGAGGTCACCTTTAACGATTAGGTAATTGCCCGTAAGACACCCCATTGGCCCCCAATACACGATGCGGTCTTTCCATACAGGGTGATTGCGTAAGAAGGTGGCTGCAAGGTGCTCTATCGTGTGAATGGCTCCTTGGTGTAAGGCTGGCTCGCGATTGGGCAACTTCATGCGTACATCAAAAGTCGTGATTACTTCGTCTGCAACAAAGTCCTTTCGGCTCACATATATGCCACGATTTAATCGCGTATGGTCTATGGTAAAACTTGGTATCTTTTTCATGCTTCTTTTTGGGTTAACGAGTTAACAAAAGAATTATGCGCAAATAGCCTCTAACAACGCCTTTGTTACGCCAAAAGAGCGGTCGGCCATGGTCTCCCAAAAGTTTTGGTATTGGTCAAAGTGGTTGTTGGCACCTGGAGTGTCGCTTATGATACGGAAACTCAAGAATGGCACCTTATATATATAGCAAACTTGCGCCAAAGCACCGCTTTCCATGTCGACGGCGAGGCCATCGGTAAAACGGTCCTTGATCGTTTGTAACTGTGTACGATTGGTGATGAATTGATCACCACTGCAAATAAGGCCACCATGCAATTTCGTGTGTTCTGGAGGTGTCACCGTCATTGCTGCATCAAATAGCGCTTTGTCGGCTTCATAATAGAGGGGTAGACCTTGTACTTGACCTAAAGCAGATTCGGGCCCACAGTCAACGTCGTGATAAGCTACGCGCTGGCCTGCTACTACGTCCATTACGTTTAGACAAGTGTCAATGCCGCCAGCTACGCCCGTGTTGATAAGCGCTTCGGGCTTGAATCGTTTAATTAACTCTACTGCACCAATGGCTGCATTCACCTTCCCAATGCCGCTCTCCATGAGTACCAAATGGTGGTCATTGAGTGTTCCTTCAACAAAGGTGAAGTGGGCATCTTGAGTGGTATGTACATTATTAAGCAGCGCAACGAGCTGTTCGTGCTCTTTGTGCATAGCGTTTATTATGGCGATGGTCATGGATTTTATTTAAAGCAATGATTTGTGCGAACAAAGGTAAAGTAATATTTCGTATTACACAACTCGTTGTTCATTTTAATGAGTTGTGAAAGGTTAATTTTTTAATTTTTGTTACCTATATGCAGGTGTGGAGGAATGGTAAACTGCAGTTTATTAAACCAGCTTTGTGGAAATTAAATAAAAAAAGGTTACTCAACACTTAGTGTTGAATAACCTTTGAAGTGAGCCTCTTGTCGGATTCGAACCAACGACCCCGAGATTACAAATCACGTGCTCTGGCCAACTGAGCTAAAGAGGCAAACTTTAGTGCTTGACGGCTGTCTTGTTCCGTTTTGCGAGTGCAAAGGTAGTGATTATTTTGTTACCTGCAAATTTTTTCCGCGTTTTTTTTAAAAAAAACGTTTTACACATTGTAAAATGAGAAAAAAGGGGCAAAATAATTGAGTTATAGCTTTGCTAATTTTCTATAGCTTCGATAGGTTGGCTCTCGTTGCCATAAGCATCAACGGCCGTGATGAGGTAGTGACTATGGCGAAGGGCAGGGAGAGAGAGCGTATGCTCATAGTGCAACGTGGAGGTATGAAGCGCCAAAATTACGTCGCCAAAGATAGAGTCGATGCGGTAGACGTTGTAGGTGAGAGGAGCGTTGGGCGTATTGTCGGTCGATGCAGACCACGATAGACTGATATGCTGTTCTTTGAAGTGTTTGGTTGCATGAAGTGGGGTAGTGGGCGGAATGCTATCTTGCCAAGTCATAGGAGGAATAAGGGCAGGCTGAGCGTAGAATTGAGTTTGTAACCACGAGCGTAATCCTTTTTCGTTATTTAAAAGAAAACGGGTACGGAAGAAAGCTTGGCCGCCAAGTCCTTCGTCGCGTGATACGTTCATTTGGCGCTGAATGGTAAGTAAAGGCCAATTCTTTTCGCGTTCATTTAAAAAGTAGATGCCTAGGCCTGGTACAATAGGCCGTCCGAAGTCATTCTCCTTCCAATTGGCTAAGAAAGGGTAGAAATGATCACCGTCGAAGTACATCATGGGGAAGAGCATGTCCATCCACCCCTCGCATAGCCAACGTTGTGCGTCCTGTGACACGGCATCGCGTGCATTCCAACCCCGAGACGAGTAACGGCTTAAGTCCGCATACTTCCCTACGGGCGAACAACTTAGTTTCACCCAAGGTCGTACTTCTTTAACGGCTTTGTGAATGGCTTGTACGCAACGGTCGATGTTTTGTGTACGCCATGTGGCCTTGTTGAGGCCCTGTCCATATCGGCGGTAAGTGGCATTATCGTTAAAAGGTATGGAAGCTTCTGGGTAGCGGATATAGTCGAGGTGAATGCCGTCAACGGCATATTTGGTGACAATCTCTTTACATACGTTGGCAAGGTAAGTGGCAGTGGCAGGCACACCAGGGTTCATCATCCATTGGTCACCGCAACGTTGGCAGAGTTCGGGGTGAAGTGCAGGTAAGGCACGTTTCCCTAGCTGCTTTGCTGTGGCTACTTTGCAGATAGGAAAGGCTACCACCCAAGCATGACATTCCATGCCGCGCTTATGACATTCGTTGATAGCAAACAGTAAGGGATCGTAAAGTGGGCGTTGGCCAGGACGGCCAGTAAACACTCCGTCCCATGGCTCGATGTCAGAGGCATAGGCAGTTGTAGAACGTATACGTGACTGAAAAAGCACCATGTTGATGCCCGCAGCCTTTAATTGGTCAAGTTGTCGACACAAGTCGCGTCGCTGTAGTTCGGCTTGCGCCTCAGTCGTAGCAGGCTTTGAAGGCCAGTCAAGTCCCATAAGCGTAGTGAGCCATGCAGCACGCACCTCGTAGCGTATATTGTTGGAGGCTGGACTGTGTGTGGCAGGAGTACCACTTATACTTATAGGGAGTATAAATAGGACTAATAAAATTAACAAAAATATATTGCGCATTGTATGAAAGAATCTCTCTTATTTTGTTTGTAGATACAATGTGTGTACCATACCTTGAGGTACACCGAGTTGAATGGCGCGATCGAGGTCAGTGCGTGCAGCCTTCTTTTCGCCTAAGCGAAGGAGCATTTTTGCGCGCTCGATGTAGTAACTGCTTTCGTTGGGTTGGCGTTTGATTAATGTATCGTAATCAGCTCGTGCCAACGTGTGGAGGTCGAGTTCGGCTTCAATAGCGGCACGTGTGCTAAGAGCGTCTAAGTTGTCGGGGTGAGCGGCCACAATGAGGTTTAAACGATTTAAGGCTTCCTTAGGTCGTCCCATCTGCTGCAATACCAAAGCATCAAGCACTTGAGCGTTCGTATTTAGAGGATTGTCACCCATAATAACTTGAAGGTCGGCGTGTGCATCGGCATAAAGGCGCAACTGGTAGCGTGCAGCAGCGCGAATGAAGCGAGCGCGTTCGATGAGATTGGTTGTCATGCCTTCAAACTTTTGTTTGTCAAGCACCTGTTGTGCGTCATCTATTACTTCGTTGGTGCGGTTTAGTTGTAAATTAGCTTCAGCACGCGCCAAGCGAGCTTCAAAATAGTTGGGATAGTTTTTGATTATTTCAGTCAACTTCTTTACAGCCTCCACGTTATTGCCACGTGCCATATCCACCAGTCCGAGGTTATATTTGATAATGTGGTTGCCAGGTGCTGTAGGACGCAACTTAAGTGCCTCTTTAAAGAGCGATTCAGCTTCGGTGAGTGAATCGACATGTAAGGCATTGAAGGCACGTCGGAGGTTGTCGACATACTGAATAGAGTCATTGCGCTGGCGTTCAACCATATTAAGTTCCTCCTTATAGTCGTCAACCGTTTTAGATCGCACACCGCCTTTGCCGCGTTCGAGTGGGATAATGGTCTGTGCTGTCACCATTTGTGGTATGCTGGCGAGTAGTATAAGACCGAAGAATATAGAGTGTAAAAGTTTCATGTCGCAAAGGTAATTATATTCTTTGTGTGGTGGCACTTGTGAAAAGTAATTTATCGAAAAGCAAATTGTTAAAAGAGGTAGCATATCTATTTTTTCTATAACTTTGCAGTCTAAAACAATACGAGATAAACAATGACAAAGACTGCGGTATTATTTGACTTAGATGGTGTGATTATCAACACCGAGGAACAATATACGGAGTTTTGGACTATGATAGGTAAGACCTACCTGCCTGAAAATCCAGACTTCCCGAGCCAAATTAAAGGGCATACGCTGACGCAAATATTGAGTGCTTATTTCGCAGACGAAACAATAGCACAACAGGTGGTTGAGCAACTCAATGACTTTGAGACACGTATGAGTTATCCTTACGTTGAAGGAGCAATAGACTTTGTAAGTGAACTTCGCAAAGCTGGTATACCTATGGCCATTGTTACCAGTTCAAATAAAGCCAAAATGGAATGCTTGTATCAGCAGCATCCTGAATTTTCTCAACTTTTTGATCGTATCTTTACGGCAGAGAATGCGCGTCGTTCAAAGCCAGCTCCAGATTGCTACCTCGATGCCGCGCAAGCCTTAGGATTAACAGCCAAGGATTGCTTCGTGTTTGAAGATTCTATTAGCGGACTTACAGCAGGGCACGATAGTGGAGCGACCGTTATCGGTCTTACAACGACCATTCCTGCGGCACGTATAGCCTCATTGTGTCAGTGCGTCATTAACGATTTTACCGAAATAACTGTTGCACAAATGTGCGAACTAAAAAAATAAAAAGAAATGTCAGGATATTTAGTTGAAGACACCCGCAAGGTGACTACTCATAGACTGAAAGAAATGAAAGCAGAAGGCAAGAAGATTGCCATGCTAACCTCTTACGACTACACTACAGCCAAGATAGTTGATGCCGCTGGTGTCGACATGATATTGATAGGCGATAGTGCATCTAATGTAATGGCAGGCCACATGACCACCTTGCCTATTACGCTTGACCAAATGATCTATCATGGAGCCTCAGTGGCTCGTGCCGCTCAACGTGCCTTCGTTGTGTGCGATATGCCTTTCGGTTCTTATCAGGTGGACGCTGTTGAAGCTGTTCGTAATGCCATTCGCATGATGAAAGAGACGGGTTGTGATGCTGTTAAACTTGAGGGCGGTGTTGAGATAATCGATGCCGTAAAGCGCATTATCAATGCAGGCATACCCGTAGTAGGTCATTTAGGTCTTACTCCCCAAAGTATCAATAAGTTTGGCACGTACGCCGTTCGTGCGAAGGAAGAAGCAGAAGCTCAGAAGTTGCTATCAGATGTGAAAGCCTTAGCTGAGGTTGGTTGTTGTGCTATTGTGTTGGAGAAGATACCCGCAGCACTTACCGCTAAAGCAGTAGCCAGCGTAGATATACCTATTATTGGTATTGGTGCGGGTCCGGCCGATGGTCAAGTGTTGGTAATTGACGATATGTTGGGTAAGAACAAAGGCTTCTCACCTAAGTTCTTGCGTCGATATGCCGACCTCTTTACCATTATGACCGATGCAATTGGACAATATGTGGAAGACGTGAAGACCACCAAATTCCCTAATGAAAGCGAAAGCTACTAAACAGCATCTATATTAACACTCTGCTTATGTCTGTTCAAGTACATAACGGGTTGAAAAGCTCACGTTTCATTAATATGTGTGTGGCCAATTGGTTCTTACACATCTACGTATATGCCATGATTCCCTTGCTCAGCCTTCAAACGCTCGGCTTGGGTAGTGAGGCACGATGGGTAGGTTGGGGCGTGTTAGCTTTTGCCATAGGTATGGTGTTGCCAGGCCCTTTTGGCGCGTATTTAATGGAGCGTCGTTCGCGAAAGGATGTCTTTTTAAAAGCCCTCCTATTGTTAGGCCCTATAGCCACTTTGGGCTATGTCAATGCCTACGATGTGTGTCACCTTTTAGCTTTGCAACTTATGCAAGGTGTAGCCTTTGGCATCTCACAGACAGCCTTAGGCACGACACTTGTCAACGACATTTTGTTGTCGAAGCAGCGCAATAAAGGAGATATTATATATGGTTGGGCGGGGCGCATAGGCATTCCCTTAGGTCTCTTCTTAGGCTATACGCTTTCGCACACATTTCCTATGACCTATGCTTATTGGTGGGCGCTAATCCCCTGTGCAATGTCATTCATATTAGTAGCCCAAACGCCAGTACCGATTAAGGCACCAGTGAAAGTGGCTTTTGTTACGTTCGACCGTTTCTTCTTGCCCAGTTCATTGCCAATGGGGCTATCAATGTTTGCAGCCCCTTGGACCTTAGGACGTATAGCCGGTGCGTTGCCTATGAAGCAAAATTGGCTCTTTAGTTCATCTTACCTCTTTTTATCACTTGGTGTGCTTTGTGCCTTTTTGACCCAGCTCTTTATTCGTCGTCGTTTAGGTCAGCGCACCTTGGTTAGTATGGGGTATCTGCTTGTAGTGTTGGGCTTAATCTTAGTCAGTCAGCTTCATGTTGTGTTAGGCTATGTGGGCGATGTGCTTTTAGGTTGTGGTGTCGGTGCCGTGTCATCACGTCACCTGATGGATTGGGTTACGAAGTCAGCTCACTGCCAACGTGGCACCGCTCAGAACACTTACATAATATTGTGGCGTTGGTCATTCACTTTAGGTCTTATGGCTAGTTGTATATATGGCTTAAGCAATCTGACTATTGATGCGTGCCTCTGTATTGCTTCGCTTATTTTCTACCTTTTTTGGACACATGATAGATAGGGTGGGGTAATTCGTACAGTAGTGGTTTAAAATGAATTAGATAAAAAGCAATTTGAAAAGCCTCTCCCCCTAACCCCCTCCCCGACTGGGGAGGAGAGTTAAGGGGAGAGGCTTTCATTAACAAACACCTTACTTACAATCAAGTATGAACAAAATAGCCATCAGAAAACTATTAATTAGAATAATAAACGACATCATAACCCCCATCTGTAACGAAACCGCATTCTTTTGCATCGTGACTTTTATGATGTACATTTCGCACTTATTGAATGTTTGGACGACAGACATGTCAATCATGTACGTTCGAAATCTATTTATAGGATTATCGAGTGCGATCTTTATTAGCTGGTTATTCACTGCAATCGTATGGTACACTCGGCTAAAAGGACTGAAATGTGTCTTTTACGTTCTGTCTTTTTTGCTGATGATTATCGACTGCTTTTTACTCTTTAACTATGGCACAATCGTTACACCTTGGATATTGTTGCTTGTTAAAGAAACAAACTCCACGGAGTCGTCAGAGTTTTTAAAACACGCGCTTTTAACACCTGGTAGTATAAAGTGTTGGACGTTGGCCTTAATCACTGCAATCGCAATTTTAATAGCAGAGAGAAAAGCTATAAACATTTCACTAAAGCCTCGTTTTATTAAATGGATTTGTGTCTCAGCGTTGCTACCTCTTTTAATGTTGGGGGGTTACCTTGCTTTTTTAGCGACAAAATTAGTATGCTTAAATTCGCAAATTGAAATTGAAGAATGGCAAGGACGAAAAGGAAGTTATGCGATAGACAATACTTTTACTAATTTACTATTTGCCACCACCTATTTAAGCGTGTCAGGTCATGACAACGAGATAGCTATTCGTTCTAGTATAGACGCATCAAAGCGATCTGCCAATAGCTTGGAGCCTGATAGTTTGAATGTAATACTCATAATAGGCGAATCGTTTAGCAAATACCATTCTCCACTCTATGGTTATAGTCTTAACACAACTCCTATCCTTCAGTCAATGCGAAATCGGGGCAATCTTTTCGTCTTTAATGATGCTGTTGCGCCTTACAATATGACAAGTTTCTCGATTAAGAATATGATGAGCACCAATCGTATTGCCAATGGCGAAAGTTGGTCATCGTGCCCATATTTTCCGGTAATATTTAAAAGGGCTGGGTTTAACGTGTCAATGTGGGACAATCAGCGCCCTGTTGGAGCAAGCGTTTCGTCATACGATTATGCTTTAGGCTCCTATCTGTATGCCGCAGCTATCGTGCCAAAAGCTTATACTGAACACAATGAGCGAACTTATGACTACGATCATGAACTAATCAATGACTTTAAACAACATAGTCAAACTTACAAAGCACATAAATTATTGCAAAAGCATTCGCTTTTTATCTTTCATCTTATGGGGCAACATGCCGATGCAGCTAGTCGTTTTCCTTCGGAAGAAGCTTTTAAGGTGTTTAAATCATCTGACATTCAGCGTAATGATTTAAGCGAAATAGAAAAGCAAACAGTTGCTAACTATGACAATGCTACGCTTTATAATGACCGTATTGTAGGTTCCATTATTGAGATGTTCAGGAATACTTCATCAGTTATCGTCTACTTGTCTGACCATGGTGAAGAGGTGTACGACTATCGCAAATTTGTAGGCAGGAGCCACGAGCCCCATAAAAGTAAAGAAGCTATAAAATGTCAATACGACATTCCATTCATGATTTGGTGTTCGGACAAATATATACAAAAACATCAACAAAAAGTTGAGGCTCTAAGGCTGGCTGTTGACAAACCTCTGCTTTCAGATGTGTTGCCGCATTTATTATTTTCATTAGCGTCAATCACGACACCTTACTATAACGCTCACAACGATATCTTAAGCTCTAAATATGTAGCTAAGGAAAGGTTTATTCAAGGTAAAATCGACTATGAAGAGAGCACAAAATAGAGGGTGAAAAGTTATTTGGATAGTTTGAAGTGCAATATAAAAAATAAAAAGGAGTTTTCTCTTCGTGAGAGAAAACTCCTTTTTATTTCGGAATCTTTTTTTGAGAAGATTGCCTTTTGAGATGAGGTGCTATTGCTAACACAACAATTGAACGACAAATTAGTCGTTGTTGATAGCAGTACGCTTTTCCTTAATACGAGCCTTCTTACCAGTGAGGGCACGGAGGTAGTAAAGCTTAGCGCGACGTACCTTACCAATCTTGTTCACCTCGATGCTTTCGATGTTCGGTGATTCGATGGGGAAAATACGTTCTACACCTACAGTACCAGACATCTTGCGTACAGTGAAACGCTTCTTGTCTTGGTGACCATTGATTTTGATAACAACACCGCGATACAACTGGATACGCTCTTTGTTACCTTCGACGATTTTGTATGCTACGGTAATCGTATCACCAGCTTTGAACTTAGGGAACTGCTTGCCTGTAGCAAAAGCTTCTTCAGCAATCTTAATTAAATCTGCCATTTCTTTGATGGATAATTAAAAATATTGTTGTCCGTCCCGACTCAGCTTAACGGGGAACTCTACATCCCGACAGCGGCTGAGTGGAAAAGCGGTGCAAAAGTACGACTTTTTTAGTTTGCTGCCAACTTTTTTAATCGAAAAGAGTTAATTATCAACTATTTATCAGCGTTTTTATGTCTTTACGCAATATTATTCCGCCCAAAAGGTAACGCTGGGGGCTTGAGCGTCTTGCGGAAGGTTAGCATAACGATACATTGTGCCTTGTAAGATGGGTCGCCCTATCGCATTGGTTCGATCGATGGGCTGTGGGGGACAATTTGGCACAAAATAGTGTCCTTGCGTATTGCCTTGAGGCAAATATACTAAAGGTCCGAATTGGAAGGCCGCATGGTCGCGCAAAGGAGCTAAACGTTGTTGGGTGGGCGTAGTAGCAGGTAAAATGGTCTGCACTTGTAGCGGAAAATCGATATAAACCTCGTCCATCGCATGCCACTTGCGCTCTATCACCACATAGCCTTGAGAATTAACGGTGAGTGGATCCACCTCATGTCCATTAACGTACAAAGTGGGTTGAAGAGGTTCGCCCCCTACATATACATAAGGAGAATCGGAACGCAGTCCAGTCCACGACGGCATACGAAGGTAAAGTTTGAGGGGAAGTTCTCCATTAAAGTTAGAGAAACGGAGTTTTACACCTCCATCGTAGGGCATATTGGTTATTTGGTCGAACACGAAGCGTTTACCACGTAAGGTGAGGGCAGTCGTTGCATTGGTGTAGAGATTAACGTACAATGCCTTTTCGTCGTGCGAAGTGGCATATACCATGCCCGGTGTTGCTAAAAGAAGGGAAGCAGCCAGCCACTTATCAAGTGTGCCTTGAAGTTGTAACGTATCGTTAGCGGTACGCATCACTGCATTAAACAAAGCACGCTCAGCATAATCCATATAGGAGGCATCGCCTTGCATCAAGTATAGCTGCGCTGCTTGGTTGAGCCACTTTGCAGCGCTCAAGGCCTGTGAAGGTTCTTGGGGCGCTCCAGCTCCGCCTAATACGTTGTGTTCGGATTGTTGTGAAGTCCAAGCTACAAGTGTGCTCTCACGTTCGCTCCAATTCTGTCGTGTAAGCCGTGTGGGGTGTGCATGGGCCGTAGAGTCGGTAGCATGGGCAATTGTGCGAAAGTCTCGTCCGTCGTACCCCCACGTGATGACACTATCGGCACAGACGTAGCGCAATGGCTTCTTGAGCCAAGGCGTGCGAGCGGTGGCTGGAAGCAAAGCACAACATATTATAAGGAAGAATAAAAAGAATTGCTTCATGAGAAGAGTGTGAGACAAGAGAAAATTTTGATGTTTGAGATGTTCAAATAATTCCGTTTAAAGATTAGAGGTTATAAAGTTACATCACATTGATAATCAGTAAAACTAACTTTATAACCTCATAACCTTAAAACATAAAACTGGCTATTAGCCCTTAAACATTAGCCACACGCATGATATCGGCAAAGACACCTGCTGCAGTCACCTCTGCACCAGCGCCATAGCCTTGAATGAGCATGGGATAGTCGTGATAGCGCTCGGTGGTAAGCAACAGTATGTTGTTAGAGCCTTCAAGGTCGTAAAGGGGGTGGCCTTGACTAATCTCGCGCAGCCCTACGCGACCTTTGCCGTTGTCCCACTCTGCTACAAAACGCCAACGCTTGTGTTCGCGCTCCAAGCGCTGACGCTCTTGTTCGAAGTGAGCGTCCAATTCGGGTAAGTGCTGCCAGAAGTTATCAAGCGAGCCATTAAACAAGGCTTTGGGAATAAACAAATGTCGCTCTATGTCGTCAACATCAACCTTATATCCGCTCTCGCGTGCCAAGATGACAAGTTTACGAATTACGTCTTTACCCGAAAGGTCGATACGAGGGTCAGGCTCGCTATAGCCATTCTCTTGTGCTAAATGGACGGCCTTGCTCAAAGGAATGTCAGCTGACAACGTGTTGAATACATAATTCAGTGTACCACTCAACACGGCTTCTATACGAAGCACACGATCGCCCGAACCTCGGAGATCGTTGATAGTACTGATAATAGGCAGACCCGCGCCCACATTCGTCTCGAAAAGGAATTTTACGCCTTTCTCGCGAGCCGTATGTTTGAGCAATTCGTAATTGGCATAATTGGACGAAGCAGCTATCTTGTTAGCCGCCACAATGTTGACATTATGTTGGAGTAGGCGCACATATTGTGCAGCAACTTCGTCACTGGCAGTACAATCAACAAACACGGAGTTGAAGATGTTCATATCCTCTATCTCGTGCATCATGCGTTCTACACCTCCTTCGCCTCCTTGTTGCATGGCTTCACGATAGTGGGCAGGGTCGATACCTTCAGCATTGTAGATAGCATGACTACGTCCGCTGATGCCTACAATATTAATCTTTAGGCCACGTTCGCGGAAGAGCTTGTCACGTTGTTGCGCAATTTGTTGTAGAAGGCTTCCACCCACTGTGCCTGTACCACAGATAAAGAGGTTGAGGTCCTCATGTTCACTCAGGAAAAAACTGTCGTGCAATACGTTAATCGTCTTACGCAGTTGCGAGCGGTCAACGACGAACGAGAGGTTCATCTCCTGTCCGCCCATAGCCGTGGCATTAATGCTAATACCATTTCGGCCCAATACGCTAAATAGTTGGCCCGCAATGCCTGGCATGTGACGCATACGTTCGCCCACAACAGCCACACTTGATAGTCCGTCAACCAATGCGGCAGGGTTCATCGCACCGTCGGCTATTTCGGCCGCAAATTCAGCATCAAGTAGTTGACAAGCCTTGCGTGCGTCAGCGGGAGTAACACAGAGTGTAGTACTCGTTTCGGAAGAATTTTGTGCTACCATAAACACGCTAATGCCGCCATCACTCAAAGTGGTAAAGATACGACGATTGACGCCTATGACGCCCACCATAGCAGGACCACTAACGGTGACGGTGCTCGTTTCCTTAACAGATGAAATACCGCGAATAGGACGTCCACTCGGGGCCGCATCTTTACGAATAACGCTTCCCTTTCTTTCAGGGTGGAAGGTGTTCTTTACATAGATGGGTATGTTCTTCTGACAGACGGGATAGATTGTAGGCGGATAAACGACCTTTGCACCAAAGTTGCAAAGCTCCATGGCTTCAGCATAGCTCAGTTCGTCGATGGTGAAAGCCCCTGGAATGATACGAGGGTCGGCTGTCATAAATCCGTCAACGTCGGTCCATATTTCAAGTGCTTCGGCCTGAAGGGCAGCTGCTATGATAGCAGCGGTATAGTCCGAACCGCCACGGCCTAAGTTAGTCGTAACGCCCGTTTCGCTGTCACTGGCAATAAAACCTCCCATTACAGCCACGCGAGGGACATCATGAGCAAAGGCTTCGATGACGAGTTGGCTGGTTTTGTCGAAATCCACCAAGTGCTTTGCGCTACCGTGTTCGGTACGAATGAGTCGTCGCGCATCAAAGTGTACAGCATCAGTGATGAGTTCAGCCACGATAAGCGACGACATTCGTTCGCCATAGGCCACGATAGCATCGGCTATCTTGGGCGTGAGGTCTTGAATCAGATACACACCGTGTAAGATACTGTGTAATTCGGCCAATAATGCATCGAGCGAAGCGATGAGTCGGGCTTGACGTTCGGCTTTTATTACATCGGCCACAATCTGGTGGTGGCGTTCTGTGAGCGCATTAAATTCGGTAGTATAGCCAACATTGCCTTTCGCTGCCATTTGGGTGAGTCGAATCAATTGATCGGTGACGCCTCCTAAAGCCGAAACGACCACTATCACTGGGCCTTGCGTACCCTCTACGATGTGGCGTACATTATTTATAGCGTTGGCGGAGCCTACTGATGAACCGCCGAATTTGAGTACTTTCATCTAATAGTTTAGTTTTAGATTTGTCGATTTATTTGTTGACGAGTTGATAAGCTAACAGGTAAGTTACCTTTTGTTGGCAACTGGTTGAAAAAACAAACTTGCTTGTTCACTTGTTCACTTGTCAACTCGTCAACAAAAAGCTACAATTTCACCTTTTTCTTTACCCCTTTCGATTCGTTTTGCAAACGGTCGAGAGCTGTTACGACATACACGTACTTTTCATGACCGCCTTGATAGGGTAGCTGATAACACGTGTTGGAAGTCACGGCTATAAGGTGTTCGCCACTCATAAGGTCAATGCGTTCGCCCTTGTTGAAACGATAGACAGCATAGCTGTGTGCCTTGTCCATTTCACCTGTTCCCTTGGGAGCCGTCCAGAATAGGTAGTAACCATTGGGCATCCATATAGCTTTTAGTTTGCGTGGCTTACCTGGTGCTTTGTTGTCAATAAAGGGAAAGAGAGGTTGTAAGGCTGGTGTGCGGTGATAGTTCTTTTGTAGTGCGGTGGCAAAGTTGCCCTCGTTGCGCACAACTGCAGCAGAGTACCACAAGCAGCTTCCTTGAATGCCACGCAGACTGCGCTGCAAACGGAACTTTTCAGCCATTTGGTTACGATTGGGGTCTTTTAAATCGGCTGCACGAACGGTGCGCTCTACGTCTTGACCGATAAATAAAGGACGTCCGCCCGCAAAGCGGCTCCACCATTTAATAAGCTCTTCGTAGTCGGCAGCTTTATGGCCAATTTCCCAATAGATCTGGGGTATGTTATAGTCCACCCACCCCTTATTAATCCAATAAAGCACATCGGCATAAAGGTTGTCATAGTTCTGCATTCCGTTCGTGTTTGAACCAGGAATGTTGGAACCTGCCTTTGCATTATGGTAAATGCCAAACGGGCTCACACCGAACTTTACCCAAGGTTTAACGGCACGAATGGAGTCATGCATTTGCTTTATAAAAAGGTTGACATTATAGCGCCGCCAATCGTCTATATTGTTGATACCATTCTTGTGGGTTTCGTAGGTAGTTTGGTCGGGGATAGCAACTCCCGCCACAGGATAGGGGTAGAAGTAATCGTCCATGTGAAGTCCGTCGACATCATAACGGCGCACAATGTCGGCTGCTATCTTACATATATAATTGCGATTGACCTCCATACCTGGGTCGAAAATGTATAGCCCGTCATACTCGAAAAAACGTTCGGGGTGTTTTACATAAGGGTGTGAGATAGAAAGTTCTTTGGTCGTTTTGGTCTTGGCACGAAAAGGATTTATCCACGCATGCAACTCCATACCGCGTTTGTGACACGCCGTTATCATCCAGCTCAATGGATCCCAATAAGGATTGGGAGCCTTTCCTTGTTGTCCTGTTAAGAAACGGCTCCATGGCTCATAGGGCGATGCGTACATGGCATCAGCCTCGCCACGCACTTGGAATATGACAGCATTTACACCACATTGCTTTAACACGTCAAGCTGATGATTGAGATTTGCCTGCATTTCGTCACGGCTCATGCCCATGAATTGTCCATTAATCATCTGAATCCAAGCGCCACGAAATTCACGCTTGGGCAATATTTGTTGTGCTTGCACAACAAAAGGGAAAATCAGCAAAAGACTGAGGATTATACGATATATTCGTTTCATTTACGCTAAGTATGTTTACATTTGGGTGTAAAGATAGTACGAAAAAAGTTAATAGACAATTTTGGTATGTGTAAAAACGGATAAACTGCAATTTGTCTGCCTAATTGGGGGGCGGGTTTGTAACCCGCGGCAGCAGCAGGTTTTGAGCATCTACTTATAGTCGCTTA
>UQHJ01000029.1 GCA_900540885.1 uncultured Prevotella sp. | reverse complement strand
AAACATGAAACATAAAATATGCAAAGGTAAAATATACGTAACCACAATGCCTATTTTGGGCGTTCTGAAACATTTTGAAGAGGATATCAAACTGCAATTTGTTGTCGAAAAGTTACGCGCCACGAACGCAAACTAACCTGGGCGACGCGTCCCAACGTCGGCATTGCCAACTTGAGGAACGATGCCCCAAACAGGCAATGCTTGAAGTATGGATATTCATGTATTTGGTATTAGACAATACTCATGCCAAGCATACACATGTTTCCCTCTCCCCAAGGAGACTAGGGTGAAACCGTTAGGGGGGGCGTGTATTCTTCGACAGAATGCAGCTTATTTTTACCCTCACGAAATGTTTTAGGACCAAAAAACCTATAACTAAATTTGTAAGGATTACAAATATTTAGTATCTTTGCAAATGGAAAAAGCATGGTATCAAAAGGCAATTTGATGTCTGCTTTTACAGCTGTAAATAGAATAAATCTTATTAATATTCACACATTTTTATGGAAAAAAGCGCATTACAGATTGCACGAGCTGCATACCAGCCTAAATTACCTGCTGGTTTGCGTGGCAATGTGAGCATCAAAGAAGGTGAACCCACTCAGAGCGTGGGCGACCAGGAAGAAATCAAAAAGCTCTTCCCTAATACATACGGTATGCCTCTCGTTGAGTTCATTCCTACTGAAGAAAAGAAGGAATATGCTCCTATGAACATCGGTATTATCCTTTCGGGTGGTCAGGCTCCTGGTGGTCACAACGTAATCTGCGGCCTTTATGACGAACTGAAGAAGCAAAACGCCAAGAATAAGCTTTATGGTTTCTTAATGGGTCCTGGCGGTTTGGTTGACCACAAGTACATTGAACTCACTGACGCTATCATTGACGAATACCGCAATACGGGTGGCTTCGATATGATTGGCTCTGGTCGTACAAAGTTGGAAGAGGTTGACCAATTCGAAAGCGGCTTGAAGATTATTCGTGAATTGGGCATTAAGGCCATCGTTATTATCGGTGGTGATGACTCTAACACGAATGCTTGTGTGCTCGCTGAGTATTATGCTGCCAAGAACTATGGCGTACAAGTAATCGGTTGCCCCAAGACGATTGACGGTGACTTGAAGAACGATCAGATTGAAACTTCATTTGGTTTTGATACGGCTTGTAAGACTTACGCTGAAGTGATCGGTAACATTCAACGTGATGCTAACTCTGCTCGCAAGTATTGGCACTTCATTAAGTTGATGGGTCGCTCTGCTAGCCACATTGCTTTGGAATGCGCTCTTCAATGCCAGCCCAACATTTGCATCGTAAGTGAAGAAGTAGAAGAGAAGAATCAGACGCTCGACGACATCGTAACTTACATTGCTGAAATCGTTGCTAAGCGCGCTGCTAATGGTAATAACTTTGGTACGGTACTTATCCCTGAAGGCCTAATTGAGTTTATCCCTGCAATGAAGAAGTTGATTGCCGAACTCAACGACTTGCTCGCTACTCCTGAGGCTGCTTCAGTAACTGCAAATCAGCGTGCTTGGATCCTTTCTAAGCTTAGCAAGGAGAATGCTGCTATCTACGAGAGCTTGCCAGAAGGCGTTGCTAAGCAGTTGACTATGGAACGTGACCCTCACGGCAACGTTCAGGTATCACTCATCGAGACTGAGAAGTTGCTCTCTGAAATGGTAGCTACGAAGCTCGCTGCTTGGAAGAAGGAAGGCAAGTTTGTAGGCAAGTTTGCTGCTCAACACCACTTCTTCGGTTACGAAGGACGTTGCGCTGCCCCTTCTAACTATGATGCGGACTACTGCTATGCTTTGGGTACAAGTGCTGCTCAGTTGGTGGCTAATGGTAAGACGGGTTACATGGCTATCGTTAAGAATACAACTGCTCCTGCTGAGCAATGGATTGCTGGTGGTGTACCCATCACGATGATGATGAACATGGAACGTCGTAATGGTAAGATGAAGCCTGTAATCAAGAAGGCACTCGTTCGCTTAGATGGTGCTCCCTTCAAGAAATTTGCTGAACACCGTGCAGAATGGGCTGAGAATACTTGCTTCGTTTATCCTGGTCCTATCCAGTACTGGGGTCCCACTGAAGTTTGTGATCAATGCACAAAAACGCTTGCATTGGAACAAGGTAAATAATCTTGCTCGTTAAAACGAGAGATTATGTAATATTGTTAGATGCTTACCATTTTTGCTCACAGTGATAAGCATACATATAACAACAAATCATAATGGGTTGAGTGATAGCAGAAGGGGGATACTTTATGTAATTGTTACCCTACCCTATATCACTTAATCCATTTTTTATAAAAACAAAAAATACAACATTGCGTGGTGATAAAAGTGGCGGTTCTATACCACTAACGAAGGGAACTATCATGGAGCACAGCAAACTATTGCTTAGTACTTGGTTTTACACAGATGAATACTATTTTGATTAACATCCGTTAGTACATTCATCTCACCACACAAAGAAATACAATAAGGCTTGCCATACCTTTAAGATAAAACTTAAACAACAATTTAACATTCAAATGGTCGTACAACGAAAAAGCTCAACTCGTCGTTCAAAAACAAGTCACGACAGTACAAGGCGTAACACAAGACGCTCAAGCTGTCGACGTAAAAGGAGAGGGAGCGTTGTAGACATATATAAGGTAGCTTCTAACTTGCGCGTTTTGGCCATTCGTTTGGGATTGATTTGTGTCATTTCTTTAGTTTGCTATTTTGCTTATATATATGGTGTTGCTCCTTACACTTCAAAGTGGCAAGCATTTTATGGCAATGAAGTTTACCCTGAAGGTTACTCTATTCACGGCATTGATGTTAGTCATCATCAAGGTGAGATTGACTGGCATAAGGTGAAGAATGCCGAGGTAAATGGCGAGCCTATCAGTTTTGTTTTTATTAAAGCTACTGAAGGTCAGAACCATATTGATGAAAACTATAATGACAACTTCTACCAAGCACGCGAAAATGGTTTCTTGCGTGGTGCCTATCACTATTTTAAGCCTAATATTAGTGCTGAAAGTCAAGCTAAATTTTTTCTGAAGCAGGTACATTTAGAAGAAGGTGATTTACCTCCCGTACTTGACATTGAAGAGAAAGGTTCGCTCACAGTAGAGCAACTGCGTAGAGTGTCGCTTAAATGGCTTAAACTGGTTGAAGCGCGCTACGGTGTTCCTCCTATCATCTATACTAATTATAAGTTTAAAAAAGACTATCTCAACACGCCTGACTTTGAGCGTTATCCTTATTGGATCGCGCATTATTATGTTCGTTCGCTTACTTATCAGGGAAAATGGCGTTTTTGGCAACACACAGATTGTGGCAAAATAGATGGTATTAAAGAGAAGGTGGACTTGAACATATATAATGGTTCGATGTACGACTTAAAGCACCTTTGTATTGAAGAAGAGGAGGAATAAATAGATGATAATAAGCGTCAGAAAATACATAAACAAATATTAGTGTCCGATAAAACTCAAAAAGCGCATAGTTGTTAGTCCAACTCCCCCCTAATATTGCAATTCTGCTGCCATGGGTAAATCCAATCATTAGAGATTAACTTTGTGTCCTACAAATTTGTATTTTCTTATATTGCTGCCTGGTAAAATAACTATCTTTGCTCATAGTTATATTTTTATTTAGCTAAAACAAAGATAACCAAAAGGGTTGATACCTTGTGAGAAGTGTCAACCCTAATTTATTTGTTTGAAAAAGTTTTACCAGATAGCAATAACTTGTTTTATACAATACGGCCTGCACGGGAGGCTTACAAAAAAGTCGGATAAAACGCGACCAAGTAACGCGTTCTATCCGACATTTTTTTTAAAGGAAAATACACAAAGTACTGAATCTAATATTAATAAAATTCAGCACGTTGGGTTTTAACGAATGAAGAGCAACTCACGGTACTTAGGCAACGTCCACATCTCGTCTTCGACAATCAATTCAAGTTTGTCAATGTGGTAACGGATAGCGTCAAAGTAAGGAGCTATCTCGTCATGGTAAGCTACTGCAAGAGTGCGAACATCCTCAATTTTATTCACTACCTTGCGTTTCTCAACCATAGCCTCAACGTTTTCGGCTACAAAGCTTACGTGCTTATTGATCTTTTCAATAAGGTCGACATTGTATGCTGTGAGTTCTTTCACCTTTGCAGGATCAGCAAAGGTTTCTTGGATCTTGTGCACATTGTCAACCAACTCGCTTTGATACTTAGTAGCTACTGGAATGATATGGTTCATACAGATGTCGCCAAGCACACGTGCTTCAATCTGTATCTTCTTTTGATATGTTTCCCACTTAATTTCGTTACGTGCCTCAAGTTCGGGCTTGGTCATGACGTTCATGCGTTCAAACATCTTGATAGAGTCCTCGTCAAGATAGCGGTCGAAAATAACTGGACAAGAAGTTTCGCAATCTAAGCCACGACGCGCAGCCTCTTCCTTCCACTCATCACTATAACCATTGCCATCAAAGTGAATTGGCTTACAAGTCTTAATATCCTCACGCAGTACTTCAAGAATAGCAGTGAGCTTAGCTTCGCCTTTCTCCATTAATGCATCAACACGTTCCTTAAATTTGGTGAGCGCCTCTGCAACTGCTGTGTTGAGCACAATCATCGCGCTTGCACAGTTCGCAATAGAACCTACTGCACGGAACTCAAAGCGATTACCCGTAAAGGCAAAAGGAGAAGTACGGTTACGGTCAGTATTGTCGACCATTAACTCCGGAATTTGCGGAATATCAAGTTGTACACCGTGCTTACCTTCAAGTGTGAAGAGTTCGTCCTTGGTAGAATTCTCTACCTTTTCGAGAAACTCGCTGAGCTGCTTACCCAAGAAGCTTGAAATAATAGCGGGGGGAGCTTCGTTGGCACCCAAACGGTGAGCATTCGTTGCACTCATAATAGAAGCCTTGAGCAGACCATTATGCTTGTAAACGCCCATCAAAGTCTCTACTACAAACACGAGGAAGCGAAGGTTATCTTCAGCCGTTTTACCAGGACCATGGAGCAAAACACCTGTATCAGTTGTAAGACTCCAGTTGTTGTGCTTACCCGAACCATTGATGCCCGCGAAGGGCTTTTCATGTAACAAGCAACGGAAGCCATGCTTGCGAGCAATTTTACGCATTAACGACATAATGAGCATATTGTGGTCAACAGCCAAGTTACACTCCTCAAATATAGGAGCCAACTCAAACTGATTGGGGGCCACCTCGTTATGACGCGTTTTGCAAGGAATACCAAGTTCGAGTGCTTGAATTTCAAGGTCGCGCATAAACTCTTGTACCCGTTCGGGGATTGCACCGAAATAGTGGTCATCCATCTGTTGGTTCTTAGCAGAATCGTGTCCCATTAAGGTGCGGCCAGTCAACAGCAAGTCTGGACGTGCTGCATATAGGCCTTCATCTACCAAGAAGTATTCCTGTTCCCAACCCAAATTAGCCGTAACGCGCGTTACATTAGGATCAAAGTAATGACATACAGCAGTAGCAGCCTTGTCAACCGCAGCAAGTGCTTTCTTCAAGGGTGCCTTGTAGTCAAGTGCCTCACCTGTGTAACTTACAAAGATAGTTGGGATCATCAACGTGTCGCCAACGATGAATACAGGTGACGCAGGGTCCCAAGCTGAATAGCCACGCGCCTCGAAAGTAGAACGAATACCACCATTAGGGAATGATGAGGCATCAGGTTCTTGCTGCACCAACTCCTTACCAGAGAAGTCCTCAACCATACCTCCCTTAAAGTCATGTTCGACAAAAGCATCATGCTTTTCTGCCGTTCCTTCAGTCAAGGGTTGAAACCAGTGAGTGCAGTGTGTAACACCCATCTCCATGGCCCATTGCTTCATACCACGTGCTACATCGTTGGCTACGGACAAAGGAAGTGGAGTTCCCTTTTCAATTACCTCGCGAAGTTGCTGGTAAGTATTCAATGGAAGATACTTAAACATCTTCTCTTGATTGAAAACGTACTTACCAAAATACTCCGACGGACGCTCTGTGGGCGCCTTAACCTCAAGAGGACGTTTCTTAAACGCCTCTTCTACGACTTTAAAACGAAGGTTGCTCATTTTGAGTGTTGTTTTAAAAAGTGATTGGAGTGTAATTTTGCTTCTGTTGCTTTACGCTCCTTATCTAATTAGTTCTTGGTTGTATTTCTATTATTTCTTTAACCACGCTTTTAGGCGGTTCATAGCCTCTTCGCAGTCCTCACGCTTACCAAAAGCTGTTAGGCGAATGTAGCCCTCACCCGCAGGCCCAAAGCCCACGCCAGGTGTACTTACTACGTTGATTTGAGTTAATAGTTGCTCAAAGAAGTCCCAGCTGCCTATGCCATTAGGTGTCTTCAACCAAATGTAAGGTGCATTTATGCCACCATACACTTTAAGTCCTACCTCGGTTAATGCCTCACGCATGATTCGCGCATTTGACATGTAATAGTCTATCGTTTCGCGTACTTCACGCTTACCTTCCTCACTGTAGATAGCCTCAGCAGCACGCTGTACGATATAGGCAGTACCATTAAACTTGGTGCACTGGCGTCGGTTCCAAAGTTGATTGAGTTGTACTTGTTCTCCACTCTTACTTTCAAATACCAAATCTTTAGGAACTACGGTGTAACCACAACGCAGTCCCGTAAAACCAGCCGTTTTTGAATAGGAATGAAACTCTACTGCACAACGCTTAGCACCCTCAATCTCATAAATTGAATGAGGCACACCCTCTTCAGTGATATAGGCTTCATAAGCGGCATCGTACAGCAACAAGCTCTTATTAGCCAATGCGTATGCTACCCACTTCTCAAGTTCTGAGCGACTCAATGTAGTACCTGTCGGGTTATTAGGATAGCAAAGATATATCATATCGGTGGAATGAGTAGGCAATTGCGGCACAAAATTGTTTGCGGCAGTGCATGGGCAATAGGTTATTTCACTCCACGACCCATTTTCAATCTCACCTGCGCGTCCGCCCATTACATTCGAATCAATATAGACGGGATAAATGGGATCGGTAACGCATATACTATTATCCTTACCTAAGATGTCGCCAAAATTGCCCGTATCGCTCTTTGCACCGTCATTGATAAAGATTTCGTCCTCATCAATTTCTATACCACGTGGGGCAAAATCGTTTTCTACGATAGCCCTGCGCAAGAACTCATACCCATGCTCTGGGCCATAACCGCGAAATGTATCGGCACTCGCCATTTCGTCCACGGCTTTATGCAAAGCTTTTATAACTGCAGGAGCCAAAGGACGCGTCACATCGCCAATGCCCAAACGAATAATTTTTGCTTCTGGATGGGCTTTCTTATAAGCAGCCACCTTCTGTGCTATATCGGCAAAAAGGTAGTTTTTTTGTAACTTTAAGAAGTTTTCGTTTATAGTAGTCATTGTGTTGTACTTATTATAAAGAACAACCTCTCCCGCCTCTGCATCTTTTATCATGTAGCGGCTGAGAGAGGCTATTAAACTTTTCAATTCGGAAGGTCTATTACACCGTCAAAAACCTTTGTGGCTGGGCCAGTCATCATCACGTGTGAAGTACTCTTATCCCATTCAATATGCAGTGTACCTCCATCCATTACGATATAGCTTGAACGAGTAGCGCGATGAGTCAGCGCAGCAGCAACAGCCGTTGCACAAGCACCCGTACCACAAGCCATAGTAATACCTGACCCACGTTCCCATACGCGCATACGTATACTACCATCAGCACACACTGTGGCAAACTCTATATTGCAACGCTCTGGAAAGATGGGAGCGAACTCTAACGTTGGACCGATAGCTGCTACATCAAACGTCTCGACATCGTCTACAAATATGACAAAGTGGGGATTACCCATTGAAATAAACGTACCCACAAACGATTTTCCTTCTGTACTTACAACTTCTCCCTCCGCCATTTTGCCATCGGGAATAGCCAACTGACTAGGTACAGCCAAATACGGAGTATCCATATCGACTGTAACGCTATCTACATGATTTTCCCCGTTTACATGTAATTTCAGTATCTTTATACCCGAAAGAGTTGATAGTTTTACTTCCGTCTTGGTCGTAAGGCCATATTCATATAAGTACTTACCAATACAACGAGAAGCATTACCACACATTCGCGCTTCAGAACCATCATTATTAAATATACGCATCGAAAAGTCTGCATCTTCTGATCCCTTGCCTATCAGCACAAGACCATCACCACCTATGCCTTTGTGGCGGTCGCTCCATAGCTTCGATACCTCCTCTGGATTCGAAATGGGATACTTCAACGTATTGACATATATATAGTCATTACCCGCGCCATGCATCTTCGTAAACTCTATTTTCGCTGCCATAATTGGTTCTTTATTGTTTTATTTGTGTGCAAAGATAAAACATTTTATTATAAACACAATGCAAAAGTATCATTATTCTTTATTTTTTATATGATTAATTTCGTTTTGCCATAAAAAGATGAATAAAGAATAACGTCTGTATTGCAAAACAGTATATTAATATCATAAAGTCAGTTTTACAAGATTTAATTTAAAATTCGTAAGTTTGCAACCATAAACTCCAACAATATGATAGAATTATATCTCGTTCGCCATGGCGAGACAGAAGAGAACGTGGCACAAATCTTACAAGGTCACCTTCCAGGGCACCTCACTGCCTTAGGGCGACAACAAGCGATCCAGTTAGCAGAAAGGTTAAACAAAGAGCACATCACGTTTGATGCGTTACTCTGCAGCGACCTGCAACGCACCATTGACACTGCGACTATTATCAAGAACCATTTAAACCAAAACGTGACAATTACCCCTTGCCCACTTCTACGCGAAAGAGATTGGGGGCATTCTACGGGAACGGCTATTTCGTTAGCACGCAATGAAGGCATTGCTTCTGACGCCGAAAGCATAAACGACATGTATAGACGCGCCTTACAGTTTTTATCTTTTACCCAAGATAAATATGACAACAAAAAAATCCTTGCCGTAGGACACGGACTATTCAACCGAATTATACAAGCAGTACTATTAGGTTGTTCAAAAAAAGAAATTCCTCGTATGCAGAATGCTGAGGTACGCCATTTAATAGTTGATCAATTACCCAACACTTGCTATTGCGAAGAAGAAAGCATTTCGGCTAACTAAAATCATACATCTACACCATCATGAAACAAATCTTATTAATCGTTACCCTTTTACTCATTTCGCTCCCATCATGGGCGCACAACAAAATAAAAGTGGCTTGCGTAGGTAATAGCGTCACTTATGGCTATAATTTACCTAACCGTGAAACGCAGGCATACCCTGTCCAACTCCAACAAATGCTTGGTAAGGACTACGATGTGCGCAACTTTGGTCATAGCGGAGCTACATTACTTTACAAGGGCCACAACCCTTATGTCAAACTCCATGAATTTAAAGCTGCTATAAAATACAAGGCTGATATTGTTGTCATTCACCTTGGACTAAATGACACCGACCCTCGTAATTGGCCGCACTATGCCGATGAGTTCATACCTAACTATCACGCGCTCATCGATTCCTTCCGCGTGGCTAATCCTAATAGTAAAATATGGATTTGCTTGATGACGCCTATCTTCCATGATCACCCCCGATTTGATAGTGGAACACGTCTTTGGCACAGCATGATACAACAGCGCATTCAACAAATCGCACATACCTATAATGTAGGTCTCATAGACCTTTACACACCACTCCACCCTTACCCCAACCTTTTTCCTGATGCACTACACCCAGATGCAGAAGGAGCCAATATCTTAGCCAAGACCGTTTATAGCAACATTACGGGAAATTTTGGCGGTTTAACTCTACCTGCGACCTACGGCAGTGAAATGGTCATTCAACGCCAAAGTCCTATCACCTTTCATGGCAAAGCTAACGTGGGCGAAGAAGTAAACGTTAACTTCCATGGCTTAAAAGCTCAAGCAATCACCAACGATCAAGGCCAATGGAGCGTAACCTTCCCCGCTGAAGAGGCTGGCGGCCCTTACCAACTCTCATTTAAAGCAAAAAGCGACAAAAGAACTTTCAATAACGTTTATGTAGGAGAAGTATGGCTTTGTTCAGGGCAGTCAAACATGGAACTTGTTATTCCACGTACCGCTACCGCACAAGCCGACCTTGCTGCAGCCGACACCTGCTCACGCCTACACCTATATAATATGCCTTCTATCATTCCGACTTACGCCATTGAATGGGATAGTACTCGACTTGATTCTGTTAATCATCTGCTATACGTTCAGACAGGAGTATGGGAACGCTCAAATACTAAAGCTGCACAAAAGTTTTCGTCTATAGCCTTTAATTATGGTCGACTTTTAGCCGATAGCTTAGGCT
Source organism: uncultured Prevotella sp. (assembly GCA_900540885.1). GTDB lineage: Bacteria > Bacteroidota > Bacteroidia > Bacteroidales > Bacteroidaceae > Alloprevotella. Next base: position 17,752 of record UQHJ01000029.1, on the reverse strand, counting down.
GCCATGTAGGTATTATATCAAATGCAGTTGGCGGATCTGGGTGTGAGAATTGGATTGATCGCTCGACACTTGAAGAATTCTTCCCCGCTATTTTGCGCAATTGGAAACAAAACGACTTTATTATGCGTTGGATGCGCGACCGAGCTGCTCTTAATACGAAGCATACCCAATCAAAACATCAGCGCCACCCCTACGAGCCTGCTTACCTATTTGAGAGTGCTATCCTTCCGCTCGAAAGGTACAACATTCGCGGAGTCCTATGGTATCAAGGGGAATCGAACGCTGAAAACGTTGAAGTGCATGAACGCTTATTCCCATTACTCGAAAAGAGTTGGCGAAAATACTTCAACCAAGCCTCTTTGCCCTTTTATACAGTTCAATTATCATCCATTGCCACACGACCTTCCTGGCCACACTTCCGCGATAGCCAACGACAATTAGCCGAAGCTGACAACAATACGTGGATGACCGTATCTTCCGACCTCGGTGATTCTCTTGACGTACACCCACGACAAAAGTGGCAAGTAGCTTATCGATTGGCACTGTCTACACTTTGCAACACTTATCATCATAATATCGTCGGCTCTGGCCCACGCTACACACACTTTGAAGCAAACGGAGCAAATACGACCCTCTACTTTACAGAAGCGCAGAATATGCACCCAGCAAATGGCAATCATATCATTGGCTTCGAAGTTGCAGATGAAGATGGTATCTATTACCCAGCTGAGGCTATAGTCAAAGGTACAACCATAACGCTCCATAGTAACAAAAAGAAAAACGTTAAAGCAGTTCGCTATGGTTGGCAACCCTTTACACATGCCAACCTAATAAATGGAGCAGGCTTGCCAGCCTCAACCTTTCGCGACGAAAAGTTTGAAATAAAGCAACAATAAGAAATACGCGCGGCAACTTATGAAAGTTGTCGCGCGCAATCCTTATTATATCCTTATATATACGACTTTATTAGAAGTCAATCTCTAGACCTAAACCAAACACATCGTTTGTACGATGGAATTTTTCTGAACCACTTGATATGTAACCGCCTAGACCTGTTTGAATCTTCTGCGCAGCACCAAGTTCTGTCCTAATTTCAGCTAAACGAGTTTGATAAGCTAAACGCTGAGCTTCACTTAAGTTAGGTTGTTGCAAAGCCTGACCTATTTGTTGTGCACCAGCTGTTAACTGTTGTGCCAAAGGATCCAGCATACTTCCAAATGTACCCTTAATATTATAGAAGTCGTCATGTTGACGCTTGTAGTGCTTGTAGATAGTCTTGAAGTAAGCAATATTAAGTGCTACCTTCTTACGCAATTGGAAACGAGCACCTACGCCCACAGAGTTAGAGTTGGTTACAAAACTCATGTCACTTATAAACTGACTATTCTTACCAAGTCCATAGTTAGTTGTTTGCCAACCAGCACTTACCGTCCAACGCTTTGTTACATCTACTTCAGCACCTGCCAACACTTCCCAACCACCATTTGTCAAGTAATTGTGCTTATTATTGTGTTGCGTAGCTTGCTTATCAAAGTAATAGTGGAAACCCGCATTTAAGCGAACATTATCTAACAATGAATAGCGTGCGCCAATAGAGAGTATTGCAGGAATGTCGGCCTTCACTTTCTTACCGTCATCATATTCGCTCAAGCCACTAGTATTAACACCGGCTTGATTCTTCAGACGCAACTTAGTTTTAAACTCATACTTTGCAGCCAAATTCAACTTACCAATTTTCCAGTCAGCACTAATAATAGGAGTAAAGCCCCAACCGTTTTGGTCACAGTTCAATTCTTTATCAGAAACTAATGCTGCGAAGTCTGGCATCTGTTGGCTCTCGAAGAACTTTGTAGCTGGAACAGTCGTCCCTTGTGCCGTATTTAAACTAATGTTGCGCACATAGCCATAATAGTTACACTGTGCGTAAACTACACGACCTCCAATACTTGCATTAAAGTTAGGTGTAATCTTATAACCCACACCAAACTGGCCACCAAAGTAATACTGACGACCTTGCATATGCGTATCCATTGTATATCCTGTCACCGCGCCTGGAGCAATCGCACCTACTAATACAGGTAACATCGCTACTTGACTCTCGAATGAAGGCAAGCCATCATTAAACTTACACTTACCACCACCACCAGTGATGCCAAAGTGAAATGATGCGAACCAACGTTCTCCTACTCGCGCCAAATCGAACGAAGGAATTACAGGGGCTTTTGCTTTACCCTCAAATGTTTTATAACCATCCGTCGCATTCTTCACGCCATTTACTTCTCCCAAGGCAAAAGCGGGAAAGTAAGCCTTATCACTACGAGTCTGATAAGCACTCTGCAGATCAAATCCCAAATGCCAACCTGTACGCATAAATCCTAAACCTGCAGGATTAGCATAAGCACCAGCGATACCAATTGTTGCATCTTGTGCAGGATTGCGCAAGAAACTTACACTCTGATTAGTATTCGTTAAGTAACCACCAGCCTGAGCCACAGAACCAACGCACAAAGCAAGCGCTACAGTTAAAAATGTCTTTCTCATTATTTTCCGTTTTATTGTTCTAAACGGCGGCAAAAGTACGAAGTATTTGCACAACAGCAAAAGAAGTGAGCAATTATTTTACAATACGTTACGATTTGAAAGATTTTTCAACAAATAAATATTACCTTTGTTATCTACTACAAACAAAAGAAGCAGTTATGAGTTTTACATTCAAGCATTTTCACATAAACGACGAACGATGTGCCATGAAGGTGGGGACAGACGGCGTCCTTTTAGGAGCCTGGGCTGAAGTAGCGGACGCAAAGAGCATTCTTGACATTGGTTGTGGTTGTGGACTCATTTCACTTATGGCCGCACAACGTTCCCCTAAAGGCAATGTTCTTGGCATTGAAATTGATAACGAAGCTACAATTGATGCTATTAACAATGTAAAGAACTCGCCTTACAGCAATCGCATAACAATAACTTGCACAGACGCATTACAATTTGCTCAAACTGCAACCTCCAAATTTGACTGTATACTAAGCAACCCACCCTACTACGAAGAAGATGTTCTCCCTCCTTCTGTCAATCGCGCTCAAGCTCGCCATACGGCTGGTGGTGGACTCACCTTTAATGCCCTCTTACGTTGCGTAAGCCTTTTACTTGACTATACAAACAAGAAGGCACGTTTCTGCGTTATACTCCCTACGGCAGCGTCCACGCATTTTATTTGTTCAGCTTCGATTTATGGTCTATCGCTAATACACCGGACAGATATAGTAACACGTCCACAAAAACCTTGTAAAAGAGTGCTACTTTGTTTCTCTCCAACTCCTTCTTCACTCAAGTACAATCAGCTCGTACTTATTGACAAAAATGGTGGACGGTCAGAACAATACCGAACGCTATGCAAAGACTTCTATATCAAGTAAGGCATATCCTTTTCTAATTTCTATAAAACTAATAACGTGTAAAAGCAACAACTTACGCGAGTTCTTGCTTTTACACGTTACATATTATTACTATTCCTTATCCAACAACAATAGTTCATCACGTAATTGAGCCGCAGTTATAAAGTCGAACGATTCTGCAGCCTTTTTCATCGCCTTCTGCAAACGCTCTCTCTTCTGATCTTTCGTTTCTGTCACATTCCTTCCATAATCACTTACAGACGGATCTGCTGCAACTAGAATTTCCTCAGAAGGGACTTGATAGTTCGATTTAGTGTTTGAACGACTAGTACTATTCTCCTGCTGCGAAACCTTACGCTTACGCTGCATCTCGACCAATTCATTGTTTTCTATAGGTTTAACGATTGGTTGTGGGGTAAGATGGTGTAACGTATTATAAGCAATTTGCTTCGCACGACGACGATTCGTTTCATCTATAGTCTGCTGCATAGAAGCAGTTATCTCCTTTGCATACATAATAACGCGCCCATTTACATTACGCGCTGCACGTCCTGCAGTTTGTGTTAGTGAACGAGCAGAGCGCAAAAAACCTTCCTTATCAGCATCAAGGATAGCAACTAAGGCTACCTCTGGTAAATCAAGTCCCTCACGAAGGAGGTTAACACCTATAAGAACATCATATACACCACGACGCAGATCTTCCATTATCTGTACGCGTTCCAATGTATCAACATCACTATGTATATATGCCGTATTAATGTCATTTTTAAGCAAGTACTCAGTAAGTTCCTCTGCCATTCGCTTAGTAAGCGTTGTAACTAACACACGTTCCTCACGCTCCTTTGCCTTACGAATTTCTTCCATAAGGTCGTCTACAGGATAATCCGTATCGCGCACTTCAATAATAGGGTCTAATAATCCCGTAGGACGAATAACCTGATCAACAACAACGCCTTCGCTCTCTGCTAATTCATAATCAGCAGGCGTTGCACTAATATAAATTACTTGCTTCGCCAACTCATGGAACTCTTCAAATTTTAGTGGTCTATTATCCATTGCTGCAGGAAGTCGAAAGCCATAGTTGACAAGTGACTCCTTACGCGAACGGTCACCACCATACATAGCTCGTATTTGTGGTATGGTTACATGACTCTCATCTATAACAATTAAAAAGTCATTTGGAAAGAAATCGAGTAGACAGAAAGGACGCGTGTTGGGTTCACGTCCGTCAAAATAGCGTGAATAGTTCTCTATGCCCGCGCAATGTCCTAATTCGCGTATCATTTCGATATCATATTCTACGCGTTCTTTCAGTCTCTTTGCTTCAAGTGTCTTCCCCATATCTTCGAAGAGCTGCACTTGAGTCCTAAGGTCTTCCTGTATCTTGCGTATAGCTATTTCCTGTGTTTCTTTTGATGTAAGAAAAAGATTGGCTGGATATACCTTATATTCCTCATACGTATTAAGCCGAACGCCTGATAAAGCATCGACCTCTTCTATACTATCAATCTCTTCGTCCCAAAAGCACACACGAATGAGGTCATCCGAATAAGCCAAATAAATGTCAACTGTATCGCCTTTAACACGAAAGTTACCCGCCTTGGGTGCAACATCATTACGGGTATACAAACTGCTTACCAACTGATTAAGTAAGCTATTTAATGACAACGTCCGTCCGACCTTTAGATCTATTACATTCTCATAAAAAGCAGCTGGATTACCCATACCATATATACACGAAACAGACGATACGACAACTACATCCTTTCTACCAGAAAGCAAAGCCGAAGTAGCCGCCAAACGAAGTTTGTCAATATCTTCATTTATTGCCAAATCTTTTTCAATGTAAGTATCAGTTGACGCAATATAAGCCTCTGGCTGATAGTAATCATAATACGAAACGTAATATTCTACTGCATTATTGGGAAAGAATCCTTTAAATTCTGTATACAATTGTGCAGCTAACGTCTTATTGTGACTTAATACGAGCGTAGGCTTATTTACATTCTTTATAACATTAGCTATCGTGAACGTTTTGCCTGAACCCGTTACGCCCAAAAGCACTTGAGCAGGAGTGTTAGACAATACCCCTGCCGTCAATTCCTTTATGGCCTCAGGTTGGTCACCAGTAGGCTGATATTTTGATTGTAAATCGAAGTGTTGCATAATCAAATTGCAAAGATAGTGCAAGACGAGCGCAATAAAAAGGGAAAAGTATTTTTTCTTCACACAGCCAACAATGTTTGCTTGACACAAAGAAGCGGCAACACAAGCACTGTCACATAGCAAAAAGTGCACTTTTGCTTTGTACTGCCGAACCTTTTGTATAATTTTGCACAACATTGAAAGCAAAAAGACTACATAATATTTTACGTTGTATAGTATGCACCATCATCGGGGCATACATATTATTGTTGGCAATACTCAACTTTGGACCAACAGAACGTATACTTACTCAAATTGTTGCTACAGAACTGAGCCAAACACTACACACCAATGTTTCTATAGGTAAAATTGAAATAGGCTTATTTAATCGAATAATAATCAACGACATCTGTATTAAAGACAAGCAAGGAAACAAACTTATCAAAGCACAAATTGCAACCGCTAAGATTGAACTACGTTCCTTGTTCAAAGAGCAACTTTCACTACGCACTGTTTCACTCATCGACACCGATATCAATCTATACAAACAACGTGCTGATAGTGCAGCCAACTATCAGTTCTTGCTTGATGCCTTTACTAGTAAAGACACTAAGAAAGAGTCCACACTTAATCTACGCATCAACTCAATCATCTTACGACGAGTAGCAATAAAATATAATGAATGGTATAAGCCCCATCACGCAAATCAGCTAGACCCTTCCCACCTATCTGTCAACCAGCTAAACGCTAATATTAGCCTAAAAAGCATTAAATCTGATAGTCTAAGTCTTCGCATTCGTTCTTTATCGTTCAACGAGCAGTCCGGCTTGTGCCTCAAAAAACTACGCTTCAAGCTAAATGCAAGTCGAACCACAGCACACATTGAAGACTTTCGCTTTGAAATGCCACACACACGCATATCTCAAAGTGACCTCATTGCGACATACGATATTCGAAAAGGCTTCGACCAATTACTCCCTACCCTACGCATTGGAGCAACAATTGATAATCTACAGATAGGTACTTCCGACATACGTCCACTCTTAAAGTTACCACGCCAATTCGACCAAACACTTCAACTTTCAACTACTCTTTTACTCACTCCCGATAAGTTCCAACTTAATCAACTAACACTTACCAATACGGAACATACCTTGTTGATTAAGGCCAATGCTACATTACAACGTAAAGCGAAACAAATAGAGGCTCTTCATCTTAGCTTAAAACAATTACAAGCAAAGAGTTGCCTTACGCAACTCTTTGCTACCTCATTTATCCCACAAAATCAGCAATTAGTAAATCTCCTACAACGTGTGGGTAATATTGATGCTAGTGGAAATACCTTCTACAATTTCTCACGCAATATAGGTACAGCCTCTGTTTTTCTGCATTCGGAGGTAGGTAGCATTGCGGCCGATGCACAATTACGGGAGCGTATAATCAATGCGAATATTCATCTCTCGCAATTACAGCTTGACCATATACTAAACAATACCAAACTCCCCACACAAATAACTACCGACACTCACATTCAGGCCAATCTCACCCATAAGATGAAGCCTATTATTCTATGCGATGGTAGCATTACTTCTATGCAATATAATAGCCATACAGTTCTCCCAATAAACTATCGGGTGTGCTATTCAAAGGACAACATACTAGCTAACATCAATAGTAGCGATCCTAACGCTAACCTCGAATTAAGTACAAAACTATCCCTCAAAAACAAAAAAATAAATCAGATAAAATTAAGTGCTAATGTACAACGCTTTGACGCAAAAATATTGGGAATTAACAATGCTTTTGCAAAAGCAATTTATAGTGGAAATATTCAAGCCAACCTATCACAACTCTCAACCAATATGCCACATGGCGAAGTAGAACTAAAGCAGTTTAACATTACAGACGGACCACATGGCAACTACAACCTACAACAATTGCAAGCCTCGCTTTACAATTGCTCTAATAACAAACAGCAGTTCAGCATTAATAGCGACTTTATTGACGCTAAAATTACAGGGCAGCTAACTCCTAAAAAAATACAAAACGGCATACAGTGTATCATCAACAAATGCCTACCAGGACTAATGCCTCGCCCCCAACAAATGGCTGCTAAAGATGAAGAGTGGAACATCAACGCCCACTTAAAACAATCAGAAGCATTTGAAAAGCTATTCGGAATAAACGTTTCCGTTCAAGAGGGACTACACGTACAGGGGACGGTTAATGCAGGAAGTGGACGCACCTCTCTCTCTGTCTTTGCCAATCAAATCGATGTTGTTGGACAGAGTTTTACACGTCCCAGCATTTACCTCAGCGGAACAGATAGCCTATACCATTGCCTTATTCAAGCACATAAAAAACTTTCGGGACGAGAATATAGCATTGCAGCCGATCTATCCACTGCTAATGGGAAATTAACCACTCAATTAGCCTGGAATGGGGTTAACGAACGAGACTACAATGGAACGTTTGAGAGCATTACACAATTTTACCCTACTAAGCATGGGGTAAACTTCAACATGCACATACGTCCTACACAATTTGCATTAGCAGATACGACATGGAATATTGCTTCTGGCCAGCTCTCATACATCAATCGCCACTTAGCTTTCTCAGGAGTAAAACTAAGTCACAACAACCAATCACTACAAATTGATGGTGAAATTGCTCCCAACAAGAACGACTCAATTGTAGCACAACTGCACGACCTCGACATAGACTATATACTTGGTTTAATCAACTTCGATGCTGTTTCATTTGGAGGCAAAGCAACAGGACAAGCTATCTTTACACAAAAAGGGAACACCCCCCAACTGCATGCCCACCTACTCATTCCTGACTTTACATTCAATAATGGATTAATGGGAGCAGCAGACATCAAAGCCAATTGGAATAAAGAAGGAAACCGAATCAACATTGATGCAGACATGAAGTTGCCTAACACCCCCAATTACGGCACCAATGTACAAGGCTACGTTTCATTAGCTGAAAAAGGACTAAATCTTGATATTGCAGCAAACCACACCCGCCTCGATTTCTTAAAGCGTTACATTGACGGCATATTCGGCGACTTTACAGGTAATGCTACAGGCAACGTGTGTCTGTATGGTCCCTTTAAGCAGTTAGATTTTAAGGGAGAAGTCAAGGCCAACTGCAAAGCGCGTGTCTTAGCTACATGCGTAGACTATGAAGTAAAAGACGGCAACGTCACCATGTCAACAGGTAAATTTGCTTTTAAAAACTTTACGCTCACCGATAAGAAAGGAGGAAAAGGAATAGCAAATGGCGAACTACGCCACACACACCTAAAGAAGTTAAACTACGATTTTGACATTACCGCCGATCACCTTCTTTGCTACGACCAGCCTCAACAGCCTAACTTACCCTTTTATAGCACAACCATAGGCAGTGGAAATGTACATCTACAAGGTTGGCCCAATCACTTTGTGGCCAATATAGCACTAACACCCAATGCTCCTACTCTGTTCGTCTATAACTTAGGCACACAATCTGCACTATCAAAGGACGACCACATGATACGCTTTCATGCCATAAATAACGAACAGCAAACTGCATATAATACTCCTGCCGATCGTTCTTCCGTTGCTGAAGTTGTTGCCTCATCCGACAAGGAAGACCTTGGGACTGATATGCTGCTCAACTTTAACATCAACATGACTCCGCAAGCGCAAATTCGCATTATCACTGACGAGCGATCAGACGATGCCATTACTGCTTACGGTCAAGGCGCCCTACGTGCCACATGGCACAACAAAGGAGGTTTCAACCTCTATGGACGTTACACGCTTAGTCGCGGTGAATATAATATTAGCATACAAGATATCATACGCAAGAGCCTGACACTACAGCCTGGCAGTTCCATTACATTTGCAGGCGACCCCTTATATGCCGACCTTGCACTAAAAGCACTATACACAGTCAACGGTGTATCACTTAACGACTTAAACTATGGAGCAGGCTTTTCCAATAAGACAGTGCGCGCTGATTGCATACTTAATATTGGCGGAAAAGCACATTCACCACAAGTAAACTTCGACCTCGACCTACACAACATCTCCGAGGACGAAAAACATATGGTTCGACAACTTATTTCTACCGAGGAAGATATGAGTCGCCAAGCTATGTATCTGTTAGGAATTGGACGTTTTATGACAACAAGTCAAGGCATCAATAACGTAACTTCTACGTCCTCGCAACAGTCATCTGCTGCCATGCGATCTTTTCTTTCTACCACCATTACAGGACAACTTAACTCCGCTATTTCGTCCATGCTTGGCAACCAATCAAAGTGGTCATTTGGTACCAACTTTACGCCAGGAACTGATGGTTGGAATTCTCTCGAAGTAGATGGTTTGCTTCAAGGACGCCTTTTCAACGATCGTCTATTAATCAACGGAAACTTTGGCTATCGCGACAATCCCTACTACACCTCAAACTTTATCGGCGATTTCGACATACGTTATTTGCTCACACCACGCGGTAGCATCAGTTTACGCGCCTATAGCGAAACCAACGACCGATACTTTACAAAATCATCGCTTACCACGCAAGGAGTTGGCATCCTATTACAACGAGAGTTTACACGCATGAGTGATCTATTCCGTCGCAAGTATCGCAAAACAAGCAAAAAGACTAAAAGTGAAAAAGTTGGAATAGTCGAATAAAAAACAATTACAAAAAATGAAAGTTGGCAAGCATAACGTGCATATATACGTATATACTTGTCAACTTCCTTTTTATTTCAATATGAATTAAATGCTAAACTCTTCAAGCAACTTCAATAAGCTTATTGTTTGCCAATCGCATCAACTTTCTTTCATAAGCGGCATCGCAATTACACACGTTTTCCTAATCGTAGCTGCCAATACCCCCAACCTATAAAGGCCAATATTGCACCTGCATAGCCAATGTAGCGAATAGAGGCGTGTTCACAAATAGCACCACCAGCAAAGGCGCCACAACCTATACCGAGATTAAAGATACCCGAGAATATTGACATGGCTACAGACGTACTCTCAGCTGATGTGATTAGGATAATATTTGACTGCATCGCTACATTATAGGCCGTCGCTGCCATTCCCCACACTGCACACAAAAGCATTAGCAAGTATACACTTGATGACAGAGGAGTAAGCAACACCAAGCAGAATGCCATTAAAAGCACCACGGCTGAAATAAAGATGCAGCGATTGCGATTATAGCACATTGAGAAGAACAAACTGCCAACAAAGCCTGCTGCCCCAAATACTATCAACGTAGTCGTAATCATACTATTGGGCATCTGAGCCACCTGCGACAAGAAAGGTTCTATATAACTATAACTAACATAATAAGCTGTAGATACAAGCAACGTGAATATATAAAGCCCAACCACCCCTTTGCTACGAAGCAGTTCGGGCAACTTGCGAGGAGAAAAGCCACCACGACTTGGCAACAAAGGAAGTTTAAAGAACGAATATAGAAGCGTTAAAGCTGAAAAAGCACCAATACTTAGAAACGTCATTCGCCAACCAACATGTAGACCTATAATTCTGCCCAAAGGCATACCTAATATCATTGCAACAGAAGACCCTGTCACAACCATACTCAAAGCCACAGAACGAAATCGATCGGGAACTATACGAACAGCCATAGGCGACACAATCGACCAAAAGATAGCATGTGTACACGCAACACCTACACGCGATAGCACCAACATCGTAAAACTTGTTGATAAGAAAGACGTAACTTGAAATATCGTAAAAAAAGCCAACAAGCCCAACATCAAGCGCTTCATTTCCAGTTTCGACACCATAAGCATCAAAGGAAGTGAGAGCAACATAACGGCCCATGCATAAATAGATATAAGCATACCTACCGACTGCTCCGTCAGTCCAAAGTCATTACGAATATCAGTCAAAAGTCCTATAGGAATAAACTCTGAAGTATTGAAAATAAACGCTGCAAATGTAAGTGACAACAATGATAGTATCTGATCTAGCTTCATTCCAGTATCAGTTGATTGCATAATAGTCTTTTTTATTTCAGACTTTTTGTTTTCTCTGTTTTAATCGAACGATTAGTCACAAATAAAAAGCTGACAAGTAAAAGTGCACACACCTTTACTTGCCAACTTTGTATTCCTAACTTGCACACGAAAGGACTAAATGCTAAGTTCGTCAAGCACTTTAATCAGTTTCTTATCCATTACCTTTCGTTTGCCAATAGCATCGACGAATGGAACGTACACGACTTCATTATTGCGCACGCCTACCATCACATTGCGTTGGCCTTGCACCAAGGCTTCGATCGCACCGACCCCCACTTGTGAAGCCAATATACGGTCACGAGCAGAAGGGCTACCACCACGCTGTAAATGACCAAGAATTGATACACGAACGTCAAAGTTTGGATACTCCTTATTTACGCGTTCTGCATAATACATCGCACCACACTTCGGACTTTCGCTTACAATCACGATACAACTCTTCTTACTCTTACGAATACCACGTTCCATAAATTCAATCAACTGATCGCTACCCGTAGTATCTTCAGGAATAATCGCAGCCTCAGCACCAGCAGCAATCGCACTATTCTGAGCTAAAAATCCTGCATCGCGTCCCATTACCTCAACAAAGAAGATGCGCTCATGCGAAGTCGCAGTATCACGTATCTTATCAACGCACTGCGTAATCGTGTTGAGCGTTGTGTCATAGCCTATCGTGCTATCAGTACCATACAAGTCGTTATCAATCGTACCTGGCAGTCCAATGCAAGGGAAGTCATACTCCTCAGCCAATTTCATGGCACCCGTTAACGAGCCATTACCACCAATTACAATCAGTGCGTCAATTGATTCCTTACGAAGCGTTTCATAAGCCATCTTACGACCAGCAGCTGTTTCAAACTCCTTCGAGCGTGCTGTGCGCAATATTGTACCGCCCGTTTGAATAATGTTACTTACGTCTTCAGTCGTAAAAGGCTTTACCTCGTCATGAATTAAACCATCATAACCACGATAAATACCTTTAACCTTATAGCCATTGCATATTCCGCTACGAGTCACAGCACGAATGGCAGCATTCATGCCAGGCGCATCACCTCCAGAGGTGAGCACGCCCACACATCTTATTTTACCCATTATATTATAATCTTTGAAATTCTTTTCATAAACATTTTGCCCAAACATATACGAACAAAAAGACTATACTTGATTAATCCAAATAACACCTTGGATTATCAGTATCAGCAGCACAAAACCGACACAGAAGCCTGCCAACACCTTTGGCGCTACATGTTTTAGATACCAAGCATAGCTTATATCCTCCATGCGCATCAATAACACACCAGCAATACTACTTGTAAGCAGCATCGAGCCCCCCATTGCCGTCGTATAACTCAACAATGGCCAAAAGTAACCATTCGTTCCTATTAGCTCTGCAAAGTGTACCACATTACTTTGATGAAACACCTCTACTCCACCTAATAGTGTCGGTACGTTACCAAATAGCGCAGCGAAAGCTGTACTTAATATACCTATAAAATAAATATTGCCTTCACTCTTTGTCAGCCAATCATAGAGTTGTCGCAACAAGCCCGTTTCAGCTACGGCGCCAAACATCAAGGTCAAGCCTACGAAGTAAAGCAAATTCTGCAAATTAGCATACTGCAGGGCCATTGGCAAACGACGCAATACCATCTTATCACTTCCCAATAATTGGCGATTACACAACTCATTGACCATCCATAGAAGTGCTAACACACACAAAGCCCCGACAAAAGGTGGCAACAATGTGATGCGATGAAAACTTGGAATAAACCAAAGCCCACCAATACCTACAAAGAGCATCAACAAACGCTGCGGACGTGTTAACAACGTATCGTCTCCTCTGTATGGAAGTCTGTCTAATGCAAACTCCACGCGAGAAGGTAAATTACGCATTAGCAACAATAACATTGTAACTAATGCCGCACAAATAGGAAGCAAAAGAGTTAGAAAATAAGTAGAAGGAGTCACTAAACCTTCATTCCAAAGTTTAAGGCTCGTCATGTCGCCAATCACCGTAATAGCCCCACCGCAATTGGCAGCTAATATAATCACTGCACCATAAATGCGCCTTTGCTTCTCACTTTGCAACAGGGGGTGAATAATTGACAAGAGCAACACAACCGTAGCCAAATTGTCCAAATTAGCCGAGACGATAAAAGTAAAAAAGGCCAATGTCCACAACAACTTACGCGGACGACGTGTTTTGATCCATTCTGCTAAAAAGTCAAAGCAACCATTATTATGGAGTACCTCAACGATACAAGTAGTAGCCAACAGAAACAATACGATATTGGCACTTTGAACGATGTACTTAAAGAAGAGAGAGGAAGCTATAAATTGCTTAATAGACAAAGAGTTCTGAGCATTCTTTTGGAGAAAGGCTGCATAATCAGTCGCATGTATCGACTGCACAAAGTCCGAACCATAAGCAATATAGATTAACCAACATGTAACGCCAAAAAACATTGCAACAGCAGCTTTGTTAATGTGATTAACTGATTCTGTTGCAATCAACAAAAGGCCGACAAGCATAATTGCTAATAACACTACAGCCATAACGCTATTTTTTAAAAAGTTGGTTCTAACGTTTTAACAGAGCGGTAAACGGGGTTCGAACCCGCGACCCTGAGCTTGGGAAGCTCATGCTCTACCAACTGAGCTACTACCGCATTTTCTGTATGCAAATGTAGTATATTAGTTTGAACCCACCAAATTTTATTTACAAAAATGTAAATTCAATTTATGGCGCTGAAGGCGAACGATACAACAAGAGACACGACACAATTGCCACAAATTAGACACACAAAATACAAGATAAATAGGAAAGGCTTAATAATCAGTTCAACGCTGATTATTAAGCCTTTTTATCTGATTTAATTAAAGTAACAAATTAAATAAGATACTGAGAAGAAATGCTCTCATTCTCCATTACGCGACGAATCGTTTCAGCCAACATACCGCTTACAGAGAGTTCCTTTACCTTATCACAAGTACCACGATAAGGAATACTATCAGTAAACACCATTTCCTTCAATGCTGAAGCAGCAACGCGCTCATCAGCAGGACCTGACATAATGCAGTGGCTTGCAATTGCACGAACGCTATTCGCACCACGCGACATGATTAAATCAGCAGCCTTCGTAATTGTACCAGCTGTATCAACAATATCGTCAACCAATACAACGTCCATACCTTCTACGTCGCCTATGATCTGCATGTCTGCTACTTCATTAGCCTTTTTACGGCTCTTATTGCAAAGCACCATAGGACAGTCAAGATACTTAGCATAAGAAGCGGCACGCTTTGAACCACCTACGTCAGGTGAAGCAATGCAAAGGTTCTTCAAATTCAAGCTCTTAATGTATGGCAACATAACAGTTGAAGCATAGAGGTGATCAACTGGCACGTCAAAGAAGCCCTGCTCTTGATCAGCATGAAGGTCCATCGTCATCAAACGATCGATACCTGCTACGCTCAAAAGGTCAGCAACAAGCTTTGCGCCAATACTTACACGAGGTTTGCTCTTGCGGTCTTGGCGTGCCCAACCAAAATAAGGAACTACAGCACAAATGCTACGAGCTGAAGCACGCTTAGCAGCGTCAACCATAAGGAGCAGTTCCATCAAATTGTCTGAATTGGGGAAGGTGCTCTGTACCAGGAATACATCACGACCACGGATACTCTCTTCGTAGCAAACTTCAAATTCGCCGTCAGCAAATTTTGTTACCGTGAGGTTTCCCAGCGGGCAGCTAAGTTCCTCACAAATCTTTTCAGCCAAATATCGAGATGCTGTTCCCGAAAAGACCATAAAAGAGTTGTTGTTCATTGTTTTTGTATATGTGATTGTTATTAAAGGTGTTCAATGATATTACTAAGCATCAGCCTTAGACAACAATTTGACGAATATTCGCCACGCCAAGGCATAACAAGCATTACTCTACCGCCTTGCGTAACTTGCGAAAGTGTTGAATAAGGTCCTTAAAGTCTTGTGTACTGTGAATACTGAAGCGATTCCATATATCGCCCAATATTACAACCCCGCCAAAACCATAATCCTTTAGGCTCGACACATTATTTAGACCTACACCACCAAAAGCCATAACCTTGCGATCAATCACCTTTCGACGCGCCATATCTCGAAGTTTACTTGGGCTTAAATCCGTTGTGAGTTCACCCGTCGATGTATCAAACAAAGGCGATAGAAATACATAATCACAAGCTTTCTTATGCTGAGTCACTTCCTGCTCTGTACGACACGAACACGATAGGTGTCCCTTATACTTAGGCGGCAACTCTGGGTTACGCTGATTTAAGTGTATGCCCTTTAGGTTATATTCATTCTTTAAATAAAAATGGTCATGCACCACAATGCGCTTACGATAACTTTCATCTATAAGTGTAAGCAAACGTTCTGAATAGACAGGCTCCGTTTCTGGCTTACGCAAATGTAGTATTTCGAGTCCTTCATCAAAGAGAGCATTAATTATTTGATGTTCCTCTACGAAGAAGTACGGAGTGGTCATTAATATCAGTTTCATAATGCAACTTCCAATTTGTGTGCAAAGGTATGCTTTTTAACGCATTTAAGCAAGTAGCTTTTTACTTTTTGTTACAGAGTTATTAAATTTTGTTTTAAAGCTCTCAACAAAGAGTTTGACTTACTCCTCACACAACAATCAAGGGCATTCTAAAAAGGAAACTCCTTTATAGAACACCCTTAACGTTATATTATCTACCGCCAAATACTCTTCCCGAGCGTGAGCTTGACCTTGTTGTATTTCCAGTGCCTCGTGTATTAGTAGGAGATACCGATCCTCGGCTATTACCTACACTACCACCATTTCCCGTCTGACGGTAATTAGTATACCCATCACGGAAACCGCCTAACTGAGTATTATTATGTCCCTGTCGGTTATTACCTCCTCTTCCACCAAAGTCGCCACGCGATGTAGATGGACGACTTCCTTCAAACGGACCTCTATTATTACCTCTATTATTAGGAGTACTGCCATTATTAGACCTAGGACGACCTTCGGGGCGTCCATTGCCTTTATTGGAAACATCGGAACGGAAACCATTATTAGGTTGCAGCGGACGTGGTGAAGGATTTCCGCCTACCCAACCCCGCTTATACTGGTCGCGCATTCCGACCCCATGATTAGGACGCATTGCGAGATACGGACTTGGTGCGTTATGTCCACGACGTGCCCACATACCTCCGCGATAGCTCACATACACTGTTGGTCGATTGAAATAGTAATAGCCATAGCGATAGTGATCAAACATAGGGTAATACCAACGAGCCTCATACCAGCGCAAAGGACGGAAGAAGTAGTCAAGCGTGCGATACAAGTTATATTGCCAATCGAACAATATGCAGCGTAAATCTACATCACGGAAACGCCAATACTCTCCTACGCAATCAGAAGCGGTACGTACACTCATCAAATAGTCCAGATTTATCTGATAAGCACGTTCGCATTGGTCTGGTGTCAAATTTAACTCATAAGCCATCTTATCAGTTAAGAACCATGCTCTATCTCGAGCTTCTTCATAATCCATTGCCTTAGCGCCACAGAGTACACTAAACAACAGCAATAACGTAAAAAATATTCTTTTCATTGCTTAATCTTCGTTGTTAAGTTGGTGTTTTCACACCTTTCATTTCATTATTAATGTAATCGGTCAAACACACGAAGCATGCGCACCTATACGAGCAGTTTTCAATATCTATTTGCACCATACCACACGTATCACCTTCGTATGTATATGGCGCAAAGATACAAAAAGTCATAGTCACGCCAACCCCTCAAGCCGAAAAAGCATTTTAATTAAAGCATCGTTAACCTATACACTCTATTCTAATTAATAAATTAGCAACTATAATCAATATCTGTCACCACGCACCAACTATATATTGATACGGCAATACGAATTAAGAATAAAGTACAAGAGCGAATGAACCAACCTTACAAGCAGAGACACAATAAAAATTTATACTCAAGTTTTCTCTAAAAACTTGAGCAGATAAGAACCGATAAACTGCAAATTATCTCACATAATATCCATACATTTTCAGAACTTTTGATTTATCTTTCATGTTTCATTTTTTGTTATAAAGTAATTGAATATCAATCATTTAGAAAAATGAAACATACGA